>CAYGSG010000017.1:0-45203 GCA_964352615.1 uncultured Phycisphaeraceae bacterium | reverse complement strand
CCGTCAGGCCGATCCGCCCGTCCATCAGCCCCCGCGAGCGATCACGCAACGTGGCGTCCGCCTCGCTCTCAGGCAGCGTGGGGTCCGCCGCGGGCTGATCGGTCTTGACCTTCCAATCCGCCAGCACCTCGGCGAAGGCGACCGCCGCCAACCGCAGATCGACCTCGAACCGCGCTGGCGGCTGTTCGCCACCAGCTTCAACTTCGGTCCCGGCAACCGGCTCCAGCAGCCTGGCAACCCCCGCCACCCGCCCGCCGTGCACGAGGGCCCCGATCTCAGGAACCACCAGCACCTCGCCGGGGCCGCCTTCGTGCAGCAAGATCCGTCCCTCGGTCGCGCGCACGCCCGCGATGCGCATCCGATCGGCATCCACTTCGACATCGAACCCCACCGCGTTGCGAGCCTCAGGCTTCGACCTCGAACTGAACACGACTTGGCCGTCGAGGTCCGCGATCCCAGCGCCCAGCTGCGCCGACGCACGCCGAACCGTAGCCCGGCCTTCGAGCGCAAACGTCGACTCACCGCCAGCAGTCCAATCAACATCCAGCCGGGTCAGTTCGACCGACATCGGTTCATCGGAAGCAACCGATGCACCGATCAACGCATCCGCAACAGGCGATGGCAGCATCGCCAGCACGTCATCATCAAGCCCCGAAGGCGCCGTAAGTTCGAGGTTCAGCCCGAGCGAGCCACCAGCTAGTTCGTCGTGATCCCAGCCGCCGTCCAGCCGAATCGTCGCCCTTGGCGAGGCGCTTCCGATGGCAAACTCCATCGCGCCCAGCCGGCCGCCATCGGGCCGATCGCTCGGCCGGAGTTGCACAGCGCCCGCTTGCCGATCGATCATCACACGCCGATCGCCCCGCAAGACCTCGATCGCGCCCGGGAATACATCGCCGCTCGCGTCGAGTCGGCCGCCCGGGCTCCACGTCAGGTTCAGCCTTGCATCCATCGGCCCCTTGGGGTCGAGCCGGCGAAGGTCATCGACGAGTCGGCCGGGTAGCGCCCGTTCGAGCACCGTGCGTGTGAGCTCGTGCTCGCTGGCAGCGCCTGTCAGTGTGAGGGTTACGTCACCGCTACCGATCGAGCCCTCGCCTGAATCTCGCACCGCCGATTGATCGAGCCGCCAATCCCCGCTCGCGCGGTAGATCGAGGCTGAGGTCGTACCCGAGCCGATCTCGCCCTGGCTGTCCTGCATCGTCACCAAGCCGGTGCCCGGCTCCGCATCGCCGAGTTCGGGCACGTACCGCAACTGCCCGCCCGTCTGCGTCACCCAAACGCGGCCGAGCAGCGAATCGATCGCCGCCCGCTCGGTCGAGTTCACCTCCACCGTCGCGCCGTCCACACCATCGCCGCGCCCGTCAAGATGCACGCTCAGCGTTGCCTTGCCGGTCGGCTTGAACCGGTCGCGCAGGTCACGCATCGCTTGAGCGGTATCCGCTGCGAAGACGCCAACAAGCTGTTCAACCGGTGCGGTCAGGTCGAGGTCGTGCGCCCGAATGACGCCCGCGAACGCCGAGTCGTTCGACTGGTTCAGCTGGTCAGACTGGTTCGGCTGGTCCTGCTGGCGATCAACCTCGATCGAGATGCTCGCAGTGCCCGCGTCCCGCTGGTCGTGGTCGAGACGCGCATCAAGATTGACACCCGCGCTCTTGGAGTTGGCTGCGATGGTGCCGACCACATCGCGCAACACGAGCGAACCATCGCCGCTCTGCGGCGAGGCGGTCACGTTGTTCAACTCGACCGTCACGTCGTACTCGGGGTGCTCGCTGGGCTGGCTCTTTCGGCCGCCGGTCCTGATGGTCGCCCGGCAGTCGGCGAGCCCATCAAGCCGAAGCCCGTTGACCGCCTCCGCCATCAGCGCCGCGCCCCGCTGCACAGCCCCCGCGTTCGCTACCGCGTACGCCACACGCGCATCGACCCGAACCTGGCGCGCCTCAACGTTCAGCACCATCGACACATCGTCCGACTCGACCAGGTCAACCTCCGCCGACAGATCAACCTCGCCCCCGCCAGTCAACGGCACGAATCGGCCGCCGTCGATCCGCGCGGTCTTGCCGTCGAGACGGATCACCACACCCTTGGCGATCACCGGCAGCGGGAACGCCTCGGTCACCAAGCCCGCCTCATCGAGCGTTACGGCAATGTCTCGCTCCCACGCCGCGTCATCGCCCAACGCTCGGCGGATGCGGACCGACACATCCGACCGGCCGCCCAGCACAAACGCCGCAGCGCCATCGCCCAGGTTGTCCAGCAGACCCAGCGACTTGAGGTCCTCGTAGCTCGGCCGGTGGAACAGCCCGTCGATCATCCGCCGACGTGCAGGCCCCATCGCCTGCATCATCGCGTCGTCCAACGGCACATCTTCTACATCAATGTCCAGCACCACTTTCGCGCCCGGACCGGGCGGCGAGATCGTGCCGTTGGCCACCACCCGCGCGCCCTGAGCCGACACGCCCCGGATATCGGTCAGCCGCAGCGCCCGGTTGTCGAAGCTCGCGTTTCCCGAAAGCGACCCCACCTCGTACGGGAACGCATGGAACGCCGCCACCGCATCGCGAAACTGCACGTCACCCTTGACCTTCGGGTCTTCACCCTGCCGCTCGCGTGCGATTCGTACCTGCGCATCGACCACACCCGTAGGGTTGTTGAATGACTTGATCCGCCACTGCACGCCCTCGGGAACGTACTTCAACCAGGGCGGGTTCTTGGGCAGCGTGTACGACCGCACATCAATGTCAAGATCAAACGGCGAGTCCATCGCCGTGCCGCGATGATCCAGCTCGATCGCCATCGGCACGCCCGCTGCTACCGCGATGATCGAGGCTTTCAAACCCCCGTCCTTCAGCCGCAGCGTGCCCGTGCGCACGTCCGCGTCGATGGCCTCGGCGTCTTGCTCGTCCACGCCTTCCATCCACTGCGCCAAGGGCAGCTTCATGCGCACACCGTCAAGCGAGACCGCTGTCTCCATGCCTCCGCCGTCCATCCCCGCAGCGAACGTCACGCTCGCCACGTCCCCGCGAATCCCCAGCGACTCCACAAGCCCGCGATACGCCGTCGGCACAGCCTGCGGCACCCACTCTTGCAGCCGAACACGGTCGAGCTTCAGGCTCACGCCCAGGCTGTCGACGGTGCCGGTGATGACCATCGGAACGTCCGGCGACTGATCCTCGCCCGCGGGTGTGCGCAGCGTGATCGAGTACCCGCCATCCACATCCGCCAGCGGCAGCACCTCGCCCGTCAGCGGCACGGCCTTGAGCAGCGTAAAGACGCCCCCCTTGTGCTCACCAAGCTCCAACTCGCCTTCGCTGATCTCGATCTCGGGCAGTTCAAGGCCGCTGCTTGCATCCGATGAGTCAGGCGGCCTGAGTGTCAGCACATTGAGCATGCCCGACTCAGAGTCCGTGCTCAGGCGGATCGTCGGCTTGTGGATCAGCACCCGCTTGGGCGACGGGCCGTCGGCCTGCATCTCCAGCAGCACCTGGATTCGGCCTGCGCGCAGAAATTCGCCGCCCTCGCCACGCACCGCAGGCGAACGCAGCACCACATCCTCCAGCACCAATGAGCCATCGGGCAGCAGGTCCACCCGAGTCGCCGACACCCGAGCGCCCGTCGCCTCTTCCAGCTCGCCCAGCACGATGGCCCGCGTGATCGGCCCCTTGAACAGCCACCAGCTCAGCGCGAGCAGCGCCACGAGCACCACCAGCGTGATCACGATCCGCCGGCCCCACCGCTTCTTGCCGCGAGGCTTGCCCGTGCGCGACTGGTCCCGCGTTCGGCTCGGCGGAAGCATCGGTTGGTTGGATGAGGGTGACTGAGCCATCGGGGGGTGTACCGGCCTCGGCGAGCCGCGTGCCGGACCCGGCTGCGGCGGACCACTACATTAGCGGGGCCGGAGGAACGCGGGCAGTTGCCGCGGTCGGCCCTCGCCATCCACACACACCAAAGTCGTGCGCGCCGTCGTCACCACCTCGCCCGTCGTCACGGGCTCAGAACGGCGTTCCAGAATCCGGATCTCGTACGCGTGCTCTAGACGAACAGCAGACGAACCTGTGATCGATGGCCGCACTTCAAGCACATCGTCGTAACGGATCGGCCTGCGATACCGCACGCCGAGGTCCGCCACCACCAAAAAAGCCCCCTCGCGCTCCATCTGCTCATAGGTCTGGCCTGCAGCCCGCAGCATCTCCGTTCGGGCCTCCTCGAACCACGGCAGGTACGAAGCGTGATGAGCGACGCCCATCGGGTCGCACTCGACGTACCGCACCCTGAGCGTGCTGACGCCCGTTTGGACCCCCGCGGCTTGCGACGAAACTGAATGGATGGTTGCCATGCCAGCAGGCTAGGCCCAAGCCCGCCTATGCCGACCCGCCTATGCCGAGGGCTGGCTCAAATGGGGCCGCGTGCTCTCCCCTCCCGAGGTGCCCGCAAGGGCTGGCGGCCGGTTTTGATGCGAAGAGAGCGGAACCCACTCACGGGTTCCGCCCCCAGGCTGGGTGTCTTTGCCGAACTCGGCGCTTCCTATGGCCGCCGAGTCCGTGTGCCTTAGAAGAACAAGCCACTCACCCGTTCTTCCGCCGACCCTGCGTAAGCCGGGCCTTGGTGGGGCCACCGTTTCATGGTTTTTCTTCATTTTCTTCTGTTACCGCCTGGGATCGCCGCGCTGCCTCTGACCCACACGCCACTGCCACCCAAATGGGTGCATCGGCCGCGTTCGGGCAAGGTCGTTTCGAAATTGAGCCGGGCACCGCCCCGCTAGCATCCGCCATGTCCTTCGGCCTCCATCACGGCAAGCCCCTGGATCCTGCTGCGGGCCGCGTGCTCATCGACCCGGCGAGCATCCCGCCGCTGCCTGATTCGATCGCGACCAACCCCGCAGCGGGCCGGCTCGACCCGCGCGAGTGGTTCGCTGATGCTGACCGCCCGTTCGAGATCGAGATCGGCAGCGGCAAGGGCACGTTCCTTGTGCAGCACGCGGCCCACCACCCGGAGACGAACTTCCTGGGCATCGAGTGGGCGCGGGAGTTCTGCGTCTACGCCGCTGACCGTGTGCGCCGGAGGCGCAAGGCCGATGGCTCGCTCGCCAACGTGCGCATGCTCAACACCGACGCGACCGAGTTCATCCGCTGGCGCGTGCCCACGGGCATCGTCCGCGTGATCCACCTGTACTTCTCTGACCCGTGGCCCAAGCCCCGGCACCACAAGAACCGCGTCGTGCAGCACCGGTTCATGGCCGAGGCGTGGCGCATCCTCGAGCCCGGCGGCGAATTGCGAGTCGTGACCGACCACGACGACCTGTGGGCGTGGGACCAAGAGCACTTCGCCGAGTGGACGTCAACCACCGGCTGGGACCGGCTGACAGAACTGGGCCATGTGCGCATCGATGGAGTCGAAGCGCCGTTCACGCAGGGCCCGTTCGAGCCGCCTGAAGGCGCGGGCGAGGGCGAACTTGTCGGCACCAACTTCGAACGCAAATTCCGCGAAGAGGGCCGGAGCTTTCATGCCTGCACGCTGGTCAAGCAGCCTCTGTCTGTTCGTGGCTGAACTGGTGATCGACGGGCCGTACCCTCGACCTTGATGTGCGGGATTGCAAGGCGATGAGTAGCTCGTCGGGCTTGATGAGTGCGGGTATGAGACTGTTTTCGACCGAGAATCGATGCAACCGCTCTAGGTCCTTTCCATCCGCTCCAACATGCCCAATCGCTTGCGAGAGCCGGTCACGGATCTCAGTCAATTGCCTGTGTGTTGGACGTCCCTCGTGCTGTCGGGTCGATCGCATGGCGGCGGCACCGATCACGATGAAGCCTATTGAGCAGAGGACGGTCATAACGAGGCCAAGAGTCGAGCTGATTTGTCTGAGGTCATCTGAAAAGGCGATGAGTACTAAAACAGGCGAAAACAACAGTGCAAGACCCAAGCCCGCGAGTGGAATCGCGTCGTGCTTTTTCCAAGGCTTATGCGATCGCTCTTGCGCTAGAGCGTGGCTGTAGCTCACTCTCTCATACATCCACGCGAGGCATCGGATTCTTGCGTCATCATCGGACAATCCTGCCGCTACATCGCGAAACCCTTCAGCGGTTTTGACCTCACTCGAATCCTCCCCAAAGACTCTCCGCAACTCGGCCTCAGGGTCTACCGCTCGCTCATCAGCAGCAGTCGCTGCGAGACCGCCGTCCCCTAGCGTGAGCAGCCCACATGTCTCGCAATCCAGCTCGTGGCAGTACACGCCGCGCTGCTTGCCATACCGGACCAGCAACCGCTCGTGGAGTTGGTGGTTCTTCACCTCGCCGCACTGCGGGCACAGGAGCGGTAGGTAGCCTCTAGGGTTCCAGCGGAATTTCGGCATGTCGGCAACTCCTTTGCTCGTTCGCGACATCGGGCGGTTGCGTGAAGCGCATCAGGGTGTGGACTCGGGTACCTGTCGCCCCGGCTCACGGCGCGGCGTTCTCGGTCGCACCCGGCTGCACAACCCGCCGAGGGTGCGAAGCTGGAACCGCGTGCAGGCCGCCCGATAAACTGTCAGATAGCTACAGGTGCCGCGACGGAACCCCAGCCCAGCGGTATCGTCGCGAGCATGATGGAGCCACGCACCATGAACCACCGAACTTCCGTTCTCGCTGCTTTGATTGCCGCCGCTGGGCTGCTTGCCTCGGCGCTGCCCGCGGCTGCACAAGCCACCGCCGATCCCACCGATGCTGTCCAGCAGGAGCGGGCCTTTGCGCGGAGCCTCAGCCGGGCGTTCCAAGCTGCGGCCAAGAGCGCCGACCCAGCGGTCGTCCACATCAAGTCGCTCG
The DNA here is from genome assembly GCA_964352615.1 of uncultured Phycisphaeraceae bacterium. Taxonomy (GTDB): domain Bacteria; phylum Planctomycetota; class Phycisphaerae; order Phycisphaerales; family UBA1924; genus OFTM382. The sequence goes on along the minus strand of CAYGSG010000017.1, from coordinate 38,412 downwards.
CCGAGAGGCCCGTGGTTCAGCGGGATTTCTTCGGTCGCACCTATGAGCGCACGCTCAAACGCTCGGGGCTCGGCTCGGGCGTAATCGTGCGAGACGACGGCTACATCCTCACCAACAACCACGTCATCGAGGACTCGACCAGCCTGCTCGTGCGGCTAGCCGACGGCACCGAGCACGCCGCCGAGATCGTCGGCACGGACGAGCTGCGCGATCTGGCGGTGCTCAAGATCGCGGCCTCGGGCCTGCCCGCTGCATCGTTCGCCGACTCCGACGCCATCGAGGTCGGCCAGTGGGTCATCGCCCTTGGCAGCCCGTTCGGCTTTGAGCGCACGGTCACAGCGGGCATCGTCAGCGCCAAGGGCCGGGGACTGGGCATCGCCAGCGACGAGTTCAAGGACTTCGAGGAGTTCATCCAGACCGATGCCGCGATCAATCCGGGAAACTCGGGCGGGCCGCTGATCGACCTCGAAGGCCGAGTGGTCGGCATCAACACCGCGATCTTCAGCCGTGGCGGCGGGTCGGTCGGCCTCGGGTTCGCCACACCCGCCAACCTCGCGCAAGAAGTCATGACCAGCCTCATCGAGCGCGGCACGGTCGACCGAGGCTACCTGGGCGTGCGTATGCGGGAGCTGGCCGACCAGAGTGGCGTCGAGATCGCGGGCATCCAGGACGACACACCCGCTGCGGGCTCGGGCCTGCGCGAGGGCGACATCGTGCGCCAGTTCAACGGCAGGCCCGTGGGCACGACCGATCAGCTCATGCGCGCCATCCAGTTCGCGCTGCCCGGCAGCCAAGCCGACCTCCTCATCGACCGCAGCGGCGCGGTGCGCACGGTCAGCGTCGAAGTCGGCGACCTGACCACCGCTCGGCTCGCGGGGCTCATGGAGTTCAACGGCACCGAGATCGACCAGCTCGGCATGATCGTCGCTGACCCTGCAGCCGTCTTCACGCGGGGCGACGAGCTGCAAGGCGCGGTTGTCATGCACGTCCGCACCGGCGGACCCGCAGCCGAGGCCGGCCTTCAGTCCAACGACCTTGTTGAATCGGTCGATGGAGAGCCCATCAGTTCGACATACGACCTCGCCCGCTTGATGGCCGGCGCCGAGCACGGCAGCGCCACGCTCGTCATCCGCCGGCCAGTCCAAGATCGCCGGGGCCAATTCCGCATGAACCGCGGCACCGCCGTTATCCGCTGGTGACGGAGTCGTCGGTGCGGCGCAGCTCACCCGTCCACATCGAGCGGAGCAGCCGTTTAACGTCCTGCACAATCAGCAGCAGGCAAGGCAGCACCACGAGAATAAGCCCCGTCGCGCTCATCAGCCCAAAGCTGATCGTGATCGCCATCGGTATCAGGAACCGCGCCTGAAAGCTCTGTTCGAGCATCAGTGGCAGCAACCCGAGCACCGTGGTGACGGTTGTAAGAAGAATTGCTCGAACGCGAGCCCGGCCCGCCTTCAAGCACGCATCGAACACGCTCGCGCCCGCGCGGTGCTCTTGGTTGAAGAACTGCACGTAGATCAATGAATCGTTCACCACCACGCCCGACAGCGCGATGAACCCGATGTAACTCAGCATGGTCATGTCAAAGCCGAGCAGCCAATGGCCCCAGATCATGCCAATGGTCGCGAACGGCACCGCCATCAGCACGATCACCGGCTGCGTGTAACTCTCGAAGAGCCATGTCAGCACGATGGCAATCAGACCGATCGCCGCCGCGAGTCCGAGCGGTAGCGTGCTGAAACTTTCTGCCTGATCCTTCTGCCGGCCACGCTCGACGATGCGCACGCCGTGCGCCTGTGCGATCTCTTTGAGCCTGGGCCTGGCTTTGGTGACAATGGCTTCGGGGCTCACCTCGTCCTGGTCTACGTCCGCTGTCACGGTGACGATGCGCTCCCCATCAAGCCTGCGAATGGTGGAGTAGGTCCGCGAAGGTGTGATGCTCGCGACCTCCGCCAGAGGCACGGGAACCCCAGCCGGCGTGAACACGAACGCGCTCTGCAACGCTGAAAGATCTCGCCGTTGTTCGGGCGGGTAGGTCACCCGAACGTCGATGTCCTCGCGATCGCCCGCGAACGTGAACGCTTCGAGCCCGTAGACCATCCCCCGTATCTGCTCGGCGATGCCAGCGACCGTGAACCCGAGTTCGTTCGCGCCGACCCGCAGCTCGATCTGAAGCTCTGGCTGGCCCGCGTCGGCGTTGTCGGCCACGTCGTAGACGAAGTCGTACGAATCGAACAGCGCGATCATCTCGACCGCAGCGGCCATGATGCGGCCCTCGTCGTCGCCCACGATGCCGAGGTTGATCGGCGGGCCGGAACCGCCGCCGCCGACTTCCTCAAATCGCAAACTGCGGATACCGACCAGCTCGCCGATGCCCTCGCGCAGCGCGATGACGACCTGATCGCTCCGCCGCTGGCCCTTGGCCGACCGCTCCTCGACGGGCGTCAGCTCAAGGATCACCTGCGCCAGGTGCGGCGCCGAACTGGAGTCGGTCCCCTCAAGCTGGCTGACCGCACCGACCACCGCCCAGCAGCTCTTGACCTCGGGCATCTCCATCGCGACCGCTTCGATCTTCTGCGCCGTTAGGTCGGTCACAGAAGCGGGTGTTCCAACGGGCATGCGCAGCTCGCCGCTCACCGTTTCTGCGTCGCTGCTTCCCAGGAATACGAACCGCACGTGCCCGCCCTTGACCATCCCCAGTGAGATGATGAGCGCGCCGATTGCGACGCACAACGTGAGGTACCGCGCCCGCATCGCGCTGCCCAAGAAACGTGCGTAGGTCGGGATAAGCCATGAGTTGAAGAACGCCTCGCGCACATTCGTCACACGCGCCTCGATCCGCCACGCGAGCGTCTTGCGCTCCGCGGCCCGGTCCTCGGCTTGGAGGGAGTGGGCCATGTGGGGCGGCAGGATGAACAGGCACTCGATGAGCGATACCGACAGCGCGCACGCAACGACCAATGGCAACGCACTAAGCAGGTCGCCTATGCGCCCCTCGATCAGCAAGAACGGCATGAACGCGAAGATGGTCGTGAGCACCGTCGCCACCACGGGCCACGCCACCTGGTTCGCGCCCTTGATCGCCGCCGTCACCGCGTCCTCGCCCTCTTCGTGTCTGCGTTTGATGTTCTCCGCGACCACGATCGCGTCATCAACCAGAATGCCGATCACGATGATGAGCCCGAACATCGTCAGCAGGTTGAGCGTCACGCCCGTCAGCCGCATGACCGCGAGCGTGCCGAGCAGCGAGATCGTCAGCCCCGCCGCCACCCAAAGCGACACCCGCCAGCTCAGCAGCACGAGCAGCGTGCCGAACACCAGCACAAGGCCCATCATCGCGTTGCGCGTCAACAGCTCGAGTCGGCCCACGATGAACCGCGCCAGGTCCGTTGTCAGCACCAGTTCACCCGGCAGCACCGCCTCGCTTGCTCGCTGAAGGCCCAGTTCGTGCGCCTCGATCCGAACCGATGCGGGCGACGTATCGCCCGGCCGTTTGGCCAGCGCCGCCAGCCGCTCGCCAAGCTTGAGCTGGATGCCATCTCCCTTGCGACCCGCGACATACGCCTTGACCAAGTCGGCGATCTCGACCGCGTCCTGTTCACCGACCTTGAAGACCGTCAGCGACACCGCCGGTTTGCCGTTGAGCCGGCTCCGGAGATCGATATCGGCGAACGTATCACGCACGCTCGCGATGTCGTCCACACGCACCACCTGCCCGTCACCGCCCGCCTTCACAACAATCTCGCGGATGTCGCCCGCTGTCTCATCGACGCCGGGCGTGCGGATGCTCACGTTCTGCGTCGAGCCTCGCATCGAACCGCCGGGAAACTCCTGCATCGCTCTGCGGATCCGCAACGAAACATCCGGTAGGCTTAGGTCGTGTTCCAAGAGCGAGCCGGGCTCCACCTCCACGCGGATCTCGTCCGTCCGCGTGCCCGACAGCGCGATCTCGCCCATGCCCGGCAGCGTGCGCAGGTCGTCGCGGATCTGCCGGATCGCCGCCTTCATCACCGTTTCGTCGGCGTCGCCGTACATCGCGACGATGATCGCCGGCAGGTTGGGCTCGAACTTGCGCACGACGATGCGCTCCGACTGCTCGGGCAGGTCTTGCAGCGCGTCCACCTCACGCTGCACGTCCGCGACCGCAGCGTCGATGCTCGTGCCCGCCTTGAACTCGATCATGATCGAGGCACTGCCCGAACCGACCGAAGTGCTGATCTCCTCGATGTCCCGTAGATCGCTGAGCTGGTCCTCGATCTTGGTCGCCAGCGACTTCTCAACTTCGTCAGGCGTCGCGCCCGGGTACGGCGCCACGACCATCACCTGGTTGGGGCGCACTTCCGGGAAGAACTCCTTGCGCAGGCCGAGCCCGAACACCACGCCCGCAGCGATCAGCGCGAACATCAGCAGGTTCGCGACCACCGGCTTGCGCACACCAAAGGCTGGAAGGCTCATCCGTCGGCTCCGGGCTTGCCCGCATCACGCTCAGCGCTGGCCGGCTCTGCGGTGAGTGGCGTGGCAACCTCTGTTCCCTCGGGCCGAACGCTCGCACCATCGCGCAGCATCTCCAGGTTGGACACGATCACCCGCTCGGGCAGCGGAGCCGCATCGCCCGAACGGACCGCCGCCCACTGCGTCTCCAGCGGGTGGATCGTTGGGAACTCGCCGCTGAACTGGAACTCGATCACCACCGGCCTCGACCGTGCCACGAACCCGCCATCAAGCTCCGGCTCCAACGCAAGCACACGGTCACCATTGAGCGACGATCTCGGCAAGATCGAGTGCGATTCGCCCACCGCGCTGAACACCCGCCCGATCACGAACTGCCCCGGCAGCAACAACGCTTCGAGCGACTCCCCATCCGCCGCCGCCTGACGGACCTCGGCATAGACCGTGATCGTGCGCCGGCCCGCGTCGGCCTCGGGCGCGATCCGGGCGATCGTGCCGTCCCATCGGCCGCTTCGCGCACTGTCCGTGCGCACTTCCACACGGTCGCCCACCCGGATGCTCGTCGAACTCGAGACAGGCATCCTCAGCGGGATTTCAATCGTCCGCAGGTCCACGATGCGCGCCACCATCGAACCAGCCGTGAGCAGCTCGCCCACCTCCACATCGATCCGTTGCACGATGCCATCGAGCGGGCTGCGAATCGTCGCACGGGAGACGTCCTCCTGCGCCTTGCGTACCCGCGCGTTGGCCTCGGCTAGCTGCGCCTCAAGCCTGGCGCGCCTCGAATCGATCAGGCGTATCTGCTGGCGAAGCGAGGCGATATCCCGCTCGAGCCGGCGCACCATCGCCTGCCGCTGATCGATGTCCATCGGGTTGGCGCCGCCCCTCGACTGCGCCTCGTTGAACCGGTCCAGCATCCGCTGCTCGATCGCCAACTCGTCGTCGCCCAGTTCGAGCCGTTCATTCAGCGACCGCAGCTCGACTTCCAGGCCCACGAGTTCTGACTCGATCGCCTTCGCCGCATTCAACTGCGAGGCCAACGCGCTGTCCACATCCACCGCGTCCAGCTCCGCGATCACTTCGTCCGCTGCGATCCGCACGCCCTCTTCGAGCGCCTGCGGCCTGCTCTTGACTCTGGCCGTCAGCTGCGCGCTCACGTCGGCCGAGTGCATCGCACGGGCGGTCCCGTAGCCCTCCCACTGCCTGGGCACGCGGACGCTCTGCACCGGCACCGTGCCGACGACCGTCTGCACCTGCTCGACCTCGGTCTGCGAGGGCTCCTTGGCCGTGGCCATCAGCAGCGCGAAGATGCCGTAGGCGGCCGCCAGCACCAGAAGCCCCGCCACCGCGCGCACCGCCCGGCTGCCAAGCTTTAACGCACGCTCAGTAGCGGTCGGTCGGGAGTCGGTCATTGAGGTTCCTGTTCGGGTTGAGGAGGCACGGCCTGAGCCAGCCAAAGCCTAGGAGTCAAACAAACGTTTGCCGAGCTTGTGAACATGAAGGCTCTGGCCAGCGAACTCGCGTAACGAATGGTGTCGTGCTCATAACGGATATCTCCATGCCATTTGCCGAACGCCCCGTGCGACCCGAGCCGACTTCACCCATACCATGCAGCCCGCGAACGGTTCCGACCGGCCACAGCTCAGGCAAGAGCCCAGACAAGAGCCCAAGCCAGAACCGAGCCGCTGGCTTGAATGAGGAGGCTTCAGTGTCCGACACCACCACGCAGATCAACCGACCCATGACCCCAAACACCTCTGCCGACACACAGAAGCCGCTCGTCCACGTCAACGGCAAGATGCTGCCCAAGGCGCAGGCCGCCGTCAATGTCTTCGACCACGGCTTGCTCTACGGCGACGGCGTGTTCGAGGGCATCCGTGTCTACCGCGGCAAGATCTTCAAGCTCGATCAGCACATGGATCGGCTCTGGGCCTCGGCCGAGGCGCTGGGCATCAAGATCCACATCAGCCGAGACGAGATGGTCGCCATCCAGCGCCGATGCATCGAAGCCAACGAGATCACCGACGGCTACATCCGTCTGGTCGTCACTCGAGGCGTAGGCACGCTGGGCCTCAACCCCAACCTCTGCCCCGTGCCCGGCATCATTTGCATCGCCGACCAGATCACGCTCTACCCGCCCGAGATGTACGAGAAGGGCATGCGCGTCGTCGTGGCCAACCGGCCCAAGACACCCATCGCGGTCCTCGACCCGCGCGTCAAGAGCCTCAACTACCTCAACAACATCCTCGCCAAGGTCGAGGCCATCAACCACGGCTGCCTCGAAGTCATCATGCTCAACCTCGAGGGCAAGATCACCGAGGGCTCGGGCGATAACCTCTTCATCGTCTCGGGCGGCAAACTCCACACGCCGCCGACCTCGGCGGGCCTGCTCGCGGGCATCACACGCCGGTTCGTCATCGAGGTGCTCGCGCCCGCAGCGGGCGTCGAAGTCGTCGAACGCGACCTCGAGCTCTCAGAAGTGCTCGCAGCCGACGAGGCCTTCATGACCGGCACCGCCGCCGAGATGGTCGCCATCACCCAGATCGACACCCAAACACCCGAGGGCAAGATCGCTCAGCAGCACACGATCTCCAAGGGCGAAGGCCCCATCACCGCTGACCTTCGCAAGCGGTTCCGCGCGATCGTCACCAGCGACAACGTCCCGGAGGACTGAAGCTGGCTTCACGCCGCCTTCGCCGAGGCCGACGTGTGGAACACGCTGCCCACCACCTGGCTCGAGTTGCGCACAAACTCCCAGTATTGCCGACGCTCGGCATCGGTCGAGAGTTCCAATTGCAGCCCGAGGCGGCGCTGCGTCTTGCCGACATCGAACGCCCAGGCGATCTCGGCGACCATGTCGAGCTTCTCCGTGCCGTCTTTCAGCGTAAACTTGATCGTCTTGCCCTTGCGATGACCGAACCGCTTGCGGCCGACCACTTGCAGCCCGGTCGAAGAAGCGTTGACCACCTCGCCCAGCGAACAGGTGATCTCGCTGCACACAAGCCGGCCCTTGTCCCGCCGGTCCGTATCGCTGGTGGCAGCGGGTGCCTTCTTGGCCTCGCTTGTGCGCAGCATCGAGTCGTATCGGCCCCGCGCCTGGGCATCGCGCAGCACCTTGTACGCCTTGGATACCTCCACAAACCGTTCCGCCGCTTCTGGCGACGAACAGGTGTCCGGGTGCCAACGGCTCGCGTTTCGGCGGAAGGCGCCGCGAATGTCCGACTCGCTCGCGTCGGGCCGAATGCCCAGCACCCTGTACAAGTCGACCAATTCGCCAGCGGGCTCGTGGCTCACCGGCGTTTCGGGCTCGTCGTTCATGCTGTCGGCGGTGCGCTCTGCGCTCTTCGCGGCGTCAGAGAACCGGATCCCAGCGAACCGCTCGATCTCGATCGTCTGTTTGGCGCTCACCGAAGTGAACACCACGCCCGCGAGCATGCCCTCAGCAGAGGACGAACGCCGGGCCCACTTCACCTGCGCTTGCAGCGTGAGCGTTCGGCCCTCAGAGCAGAACCGCAGCGTCTGCGTCACGCCCGGCGCCAGCGTGGTCATGGTCCGTTTGTCCACGATGCACGCACCCGTCGTAGACATGTTGATCACGCCACCGTATTCCCACTCCACCGAGTTGGTGGAGAATCGCTGGCTCGTACGCATCGACCCACTTGCTGTGTCGCTTCGGCTCATGCGGCACCTCCTGTAGCATTGAGGTCCAAATGAGAACGCCCGAATGCCACCCATCGGTGTGCTGAACACCGACCGTGCGCACGGCTGCAAGACCTATGGCGGTTCTCGGACCCCAGAGGGTCGTTGCATCCTGTTGATGATGGCCTTGGCTGCTCAGTTCCGCACGTTCGCACCCAGTGCAGACTGCGCCTTGGCGGTCAGCCGTTCGATCGCGGGCTCCACGTCCTCGCGCCGAAGCGTGCGCTCAGCGTCACGGAACACGAGCCGGGCGGTCACGCTCTTGCGACCCGAGCCCGTCTGCTTACCCCGGTACACGCCGACCATGCTCACCGATTCGAGCCTCTCGATCGGCTCCGCTGCGAAAATCGTCTCGACTTCTGCCCAGCGGGTCGCCTCGGGCAGATCGAGCGTCAAGTCTCGCTCGATCGGCGGGAACTGCGGCAAGGGCTCGATGCCCTCGGCGGAAGTCTGTGCCGCCAGCAGCGCCTCAAGCTCGAACTCCCCAGCGACCACCGGTGCATCGATGCCCTCGCGTTTGGTCAGCCCAGCCTCGACGAGCCCGAACACGCCAAGCCGCTTGCCGCCAAGCGATAACGCTGCGACCGCGCCCTTGGACCATGCGCTCGCTGGCGGCTCGATCGCTTCAACTGTGATCGGCTTGCCCGGCCCAGCCAGGTGCCGCACCAGCGCTTCGCACACGCCGCGCATCTGCCGCAATCCAAGCTGCTGCGCTTCGCTTGCTTTCAGCTCAGTCGGCACATCCATCAGCAGCGACAGCGTCGGCGTCTCGACATGCTCTCGGCCAGGCTTGTCGCGCTCAGCGAACCCAGACGCAAGCTCGAACAGCCGAACCCCGCCCGCCACCTTCACCTGCGCGTCCTGGTTCGACCGCCTGCACGCGAGCAGGCCCGTCAGCGCCGAGGGCCTCAGCACCGGCTCAGAGCCCCGGCGCTCGTCATCGACCGCGACCGTGCGCAGGCCGCCGCCCACCCAGGGCTTCGCCCGCTCGACGGAGCAAAAGCTGAACGTGACCGTCTCGTAGAACCCGAGCCCCACCAGCAGCGAGCCGATCTCGCGCAGGCCCCGCTCGCGTGCGCTCTGGCCCTTGACAACCACGCCCACCTGCTGAGCCTGCGGGATGGCGTCGAGCCCGTTGAGGCGTGCGACCTCTTCGATGAGATCGATCTCCCGCGTAAGATCGAGCCGAAACGCTGGGGGCATGCACGCAAGCGAGCCATCCGCTTCGGCGTTGACCTCGATCCCGATGCGTTCGAGCAGTTCCCGTTGGCGCTGGTCCGAGACATCGACCCCGAGCATCGCGCGCGTTCGCGCAGGGCGAAGCGTCACAACAGGGCGATCGGCCTCGTCGGCGCCGTCTTCGAGCACGCCCTCGCAGACCGTGCCGCCCGCCACTTCGTGGATCATGGCGACCGCTCGGAACGCGGCGCGCGCGATCTCGCTGGGTGCCACGCCGCGCTCAAAGCGATAGCTGGCATCGGTACGGATCGCCAACCGACGGGCCTGCGTGCGAATCGTTACCGGGTCCCACGTCGCCATCTCGAAGACCACATCGGTGGTGGCCTGCGTGACCTCGCTGTCTTGGCCGCCGATCACGCCCGCGAGCGACTGCGCGCGCGCCGCGTCCGCGACCACCAGATCGCTCGCCTTGAGCGTGCGCTGTTTCCCATCGAGCGTGGTGAGCTTCTCGCCTTCGTTCGCGTAGCGGATCTCAAGCGTCTGCCCGGCCAGCTTGGCCAGGTCGAACACGTGGCACGGGTGGCCCAGCTCCATCGTGATGTAGTTGGTCACGTCCACCACGTTGTTGATGGTCCGCTGACCGATCGCTTCAAGCCGATCCACCAGCCACTTGGGGCTCGGGCCGACCTTTACGCCCCGGATCACCTGAGCCGTGAACAACGGGCACATCTCCGGCTCGTGGTTGATGAGCTTCAGGGCTTCACTCACATCGCCCGACCGCTGCGGCTCGTCCCAGGTTGGCTCGACGAGCGTTCGGCCGGTCACCGCTGCCAGCTCGCGGGCAGCCCCGACGTGGCTGAGCACATCGCCCCGGTTGGACGTAACCTCGACATCAAGCCGAACGTCGCCATCGGGCAGCTTCTCGGCTCCCTCGATCGGGAAGCCCGCTGCGGTCAGGGCTTCGTCCACCTCGTCCGCCGACAGACCAGCGGGCTCGATCAGCGTGTTCAACCAGTTGAGCGATGCATCCATGGTGCCCAAGCGTACGCCCCCGGCTTTGCGGTCGCCCCCGCATGGCGGTGCCCGGAGCCACTACACTCACCCGCTGTGACACGATCCATTCCCATCCCATCGATGGCTCTTGCCGCAGCGTTACTCGCTCTGAGCCTCCTGCTCACCGGCTGCTCCGCGACGGGAAGCCTTGATGCCGACTCCGCCCCGGACGACTTCGTCCTCGGCGTGACCGTGTACGACCTTCCCTCGGCCGAGCCCGTCAGCTCCACCGATACCTCCCGGCTGCCTCGCGCCCAGCGGCCCGCCCGCTACGTCATCGAGGCCGACGGCGTGCTCCGCGCCTCGTTCGGTACCGCGGCCTCGCCCGCGTACTTCCCGCCCATGACCAGGCGGCTCACGCCCGAGCAGATCGACCACCTGTGGGCGCTCACGCGCCAGACCGGCGTGTTCCCGGCTGTCGAGGGCTCGCAGGGAGTAGGCGAACAGGTCGGCCCGGTCGCGGGCTACGAGCCGCCGATGGGCCGCATCACCGCGCTCATCGAGTCGTTCGCAGCAGGCCATCGAGCCTCGGCGGCGCTGCCGATCGAACCAAGCGATCAGCAGCCCGGACCCGTTTACGCGCTGACCGACGCGCTCGCTGAGCTGGCATGGGTCAGCGAGCAACGCGTTGATGTCGAGGCCGAGCTGCGCGCCCGACCGAACAGCTCAAACTAGAACGCCGAAGCCGACAGCCCGTTCTCGGACCGTGCTGCGCGGTAAGCCCGCACACGCGGTGCAGCCCCACGCGTATCCCGCCTGCGATGGCCCAACCCCAAGCCGACCCTTGCGGTGCGCACCGATGAGTCCCACAAGGCGTGCCCTGCTTGGGTATCCGGCACGCATCCAAGGGGATCTCATGGCCTTGCTTCCTAAAGCTGCGTCGTTCGCTCGGCTTCTCGCGCTCACACTTCTGTGCGCAACCAGCATCGCCAGCGCGCAGACGACCTACTTCGTGCGCACTACTGGCAGCGACAGCGCCAAGGGCACCACCGCGCAGGATGCGTTCGCAAGCGTTGAGCATGCCGCCAAGGTCGCCAAAGCGGGCGACACGATCGTGATCGGCAGCGGGCGGTACCCCGGCTTTGTTCGCTTCACCACCGATGCCACAGCCGACAAACCCATCGTGGTGCTCGCCGATACCGACGGCAGCCGAACGGGCGACAAGGGCGGGGTCGAGCTGCGCGACTCGGGCAGCGGCGCGGTGCGCGTCGAGGCCGACCACATTCACCTCCGCGACCTCACCATCACCGGCATTTCGCGCGAAGCGGTCCGATTCAACAACGCGGTGGGTATACGGTTCGAACGCTGCACCATCATCGGCGGTAACCGCGATGCGATCTATCTGCCGAGGCAGAAAAACGACCTGACCATCGTCGACTGCGTGCTGCACTCGGGCAAGCGGGATCTGCTGCAGCTGAGCAGCGGTTGCACGGTGACCGTTCTCGGATCGACGTTCCGCGATGCAACTGGCGACGGCATCAGACTCAACGGCGGTACTGTCGCGCTCAGCGGCACCAAGCTGCACGATCTCAAGGGCGACGGCATCGATGCGCCCTCCAACACCGCCAGCGCGGTCAAGGCCGACCGTGTCCACATCTACAACACGGTGCAAGGGATTAAGCTCAATCGTGGCGAGCTGCTCGTCACCGGATCCCTTGTCCATGATGTGAAGGGCTCGGGGGTTTACCTGGGCAACAACACGCCGTCGGCCGAGGTCCACAATTGCACCATCAGCCGCACCAAAGGCCATGGCATCTACCTCGGCAAGGGCAAGGCGGTCGTCCGTAACACTATCGTCAGCGAGACAACGGGCTACGCCGTCGAGGAGCACCAAAACAATTCCTACAGCCACAAGCGGTCTGCAAATCTGTATTGGAAGAACTCCAAGGGCACCATCGGGCCGCGCCTCGGCGGCGGACTCGTCAGCGGTGAGGTCGCGGGCGACCCCGCATTCAAGGACGCCAATGGCTTCGCACTCTCGGCGAACTCGGCCGCCATCGACAAGGGGACCGACCCCGCCGGCCGCGTGGCCTCGACCGACATGGCTGGCGCCGCCCGCCCCTACGGCGATGCCTGGGACATCGGCGCCTACGAGTTCAGCCAGTCGCTCAAGCCAGCCGACCTGCCATACGCCAACGGGTTTGACAAGGCACCAGGAGAAGAGTGGAGCGAGAACCGCCGCAACGCGGGCCGATATACAGGCGGTGTCCACGGCCAGTTCTATGGCGTGCCGGCCAACCGAGAATCTACCGTGCTCGCCGTGAAGACCGTCCCGGGCACCACTTACGAGGTCGAGTTCGATCTCATCCTGACCGGCACCTGGGACATCAGCGGCAGCTACAAGGACGTCTTCTACGTCGAGGCCAACGGCCAAAGCATCCTCCAAGAAACCTTCGATGCCCAGGGCGCTGCACGAGGCACCTACAAGTACCGAGCCACGCTCACTGGCCAGGACATCGACGGGGTCAGCGGCAGAGATGTACAGCACGCGGGCATGCGCGCCACCTTCGTTGCCACGCATGAAGTCACACGCATTGTCTTTCGATCCGAGACCACCGGCCGAGACGAACTCTACTCGCTCGATAATGTAGAAGTCCGCGAGGCCACCCCCGCAAGCGGGCTTGTTGCGCACTGGACACTCGACGAAGACACCGGCACGGTCTTCGCCGACTCGTCCGGTCGGGATCTCGACCTCAGCATCTTTGGCTCGCTCAACCTCGGCGTTCCCGCCCCGTTTAAGCTCGGCGTTCAAGGCGGTGAATCGGGCATCGGCTACGGGCTGTCGCCGGGCGTCACGTCGCTCAGCACGCCGCGCGGCCTCACGCTCTCTACATGGATGCGCAGCCCCACCGCCAAGTGGCCATCGCTCCACATCCCCGTCTACGGCGCCAACGCCTACATCTACACCGTCAACGGCACCAACCAGCTCCTTAGCATGTTCATCGACAGCACCCGCACATCGCGTCAGGTCTACACAACCCTCACCGACGTGGACATCACCCAATGGACGCACTACGCCGCCCGCTGGGACCCGCGTGCCGCGCAGTTCACCGTCTGGGTCAACGGCGAGAAGCTCAGCACACTCGGCGTTAGCAGCCGCAACGTGCTGGGGCTTCCTTCGTACTCGTACGCCGCGCTTTCCTGGCTTTGGAACTCGAACAATGCGACCCTCGGCGTCGAGCAGGACGACACCCGCATCTACGACCGCCCGCTCAGCGACGAAGAAATCGCCAGCCTCGCCACGCTGCCCGGACGCTTTGTAGATATCTCGGACAGCGCCGGCTTTGCGGTCACCACCGCCGACAACTGGGAAGACCCCGGCTCCGTGCTGTTCGGCGACCTCAACAGCGACGGCGCTATCGATGCCATTCTCACCGGCACCACCCAGCCTCGCGTGATGTTCAACAACGGCTCCGGCGCGTTCACCCCCGCGCACCTCGGGCCAACCAGAGCCTCCGATCAGGCCGCGCTTTTTGATGCTGACCACGACGGCGATCTCGATCTTCTCACGATCGGTGTCAACGGGCTTCAGAACGAAAGAATCTTCTTCAACGACGGGCGTGGCACGTTCACCTACTCCAGTGCCACCGACTGGGCCGGCCCCATCAACAACGAGGGGCTTGTGCTCGCCGATATCGATGGCGATGGCTGGTGCGATGCCACTGTCTTTAGCGCCAACGGCAACTGGATCTCCCGCCACTCGGGCGATCCCGAAGAAGGCCTCGACACCGAGCCCACGCGCGATCCGATCGACGGGCTCAACGATGGCGGCTCCACCGGCAACGGCGACTTCGCTGCAAGCGGCGACATCAACAACGACGGCAAACTCGACTTCTTCTACCACTACAACGGCGGGCGTCTCTTCCTCTCCAACTCCGACGATTCGTTCTCCGCGGACAACATGGGCCTCAGCGCTTATGTCTCCAACACCTTCAAAGCCGGCTCTGAGTTCGCCGACTACGACAACGATGGCGACCTCGACCTCTTCATCGCCGACAGCCGGCCCGGCAGCACCAGTTCGCTCTGGCGCCACGATGGAGACCGCTTTACCGACGTCACTACCACCTCGGGGATCGCCTTCTCCGGTGCGCACCGCTCGGGCACGTTCGGCGATATCGACAACGACGGCGACCTCGACCTCTACGTCGTCTCCGCCACCGACGACCCTAGCCGCATGTACCTCAACAATGGCGACGGCACGTTCACCTACGAGCCGCTCGATGCGCCCCTCAACCAGACCAGCCTCGATGCGCTCTTTGCCGACATCGACAACGATGGCGATCTCGACCTCGCCGTAAGCCGGACCAATGCACCTGCTTCACTCCTTCGCAACAACTCAACTGAAGGCGAATCGCTCCGCGTGCGGTTCACCGGCTCAGGAAGCCGGCGAACGAACGTCGCGGGCGTGGGCGTACGGCTCGACCTGCTCACCGAAGATGGCACGCTGCTCGCCCGCCGCGACCTGGGTCTGGCTCGCGGGTTCGGCGGCCAGTCGCCGCTGGTCGCCCACTTCGGCGGGATCGATCCCGCCGCGACCTACACCGTCCGTGTCCACCTTCGCAAGGGCCCGATCGACCTGCCCGTCGTGCCTTCAGAAGCCATCAGCACGTTCGATGGCGGCAGAACCGTCGAGCAGATGCTCACCATCCGCGAAGACGACATCGATACCACCGTCCGCGTGATCCGCTGGCAAGAGGTCAGCGCCGGTGACGGCGACTAGGCGCCTCGCGCGAAACCCGCGGCGGATTTGCCGGTATCGTCCTGCGATGATGCCCCGGCGTGCTTCGATCCTGCTGCCCCTCTCGGCGTGCTTGCTGCTCGGCGTTTCCTGCGCGCGTGAGCAACCACCCGAGCATGCAGCCGAGCAAGCACCCGAGCAAGCCGCTCCGCCTAACGAAGCTGCGCTGACAAGCGACCAGCCCGAAACCACGCTCACAATGATCGATGAGCCCGCCCTCGAAGTCCTCTGGCTCGCGGGCCAGGGCCCGACCGGCCCGCTCTACAACGGCTCAGAGCCGGATACCGACGCCGCCTTTGATGCGCTCGCGGCGCTCGGCGTGCTCACGATTATCTCTGTCGATGGTGCCAAGCCGGACGAGGACCGCGCCGCGGCCCGCGGAATGCGGTACGTCCACCTGCCCATCGGCTACGACGGCGTGAACGAAGCCGACAGAGTGCAGATCGCTGCCGCAGTCCGCGACCTGCCCGGGCCGATCTACATCCACTGCCATCACGGCAAGCACCGCAGCCCAGCCGCCGCAGCAGCCGCGCTGGTCTCGCTCGGCAATATCACGACCAATCGTGCGAACAGCATGCTCGAATTCGCGGGCACCAGCGAGGCCTACACAGGCCTGTGGCGAGATGTCGCTGCGTGCACGCCGTTAGCAGACGACGAGTTGGATGCCATTGATACCGCCTCCCTGCCCGCGCACGCAGAACCCACCGGCCAAGTCGAGGCCATGGTCGCGATCGACCGCGCGTTCGACAACCTCAAGGCCATCGCTCGAGCCGGCTGGAGAGTCCCCGCCGACCACCCGGACCTCGTGCCCGCTGCCGAGGCCGGCAGGCTCGCCGACCTGTTCCGCGTGCTGATCGACCATGAAGAAACCGCTGGCTACCCCGCCGACTTCGGCGAGATGCTCCGCTCTTCCACCGACCACGCGACAGTCCTCGAAGCAGTGCTCAAATCGGCTCTCGTCGAAGACCATGCCGAAACCGCGACCGCCAGCTTCACCGCCATCCGCAACGACTGCAAAAGCTGCCACCAGGCGCACCGGAACAAGTAGTCAGCGCTTCCACGCCGCGCCGCACTCCGGGCACACGACGCAGCCGTCGCTCTCCACCACCAGCCCTTCAAGCGAGAACGCACACGACGGGCAGTAGCCCGAGGCAAGAATCTGTTGAACGTGGCGAGGGAGCACTCGCCGCCACCAGAGGGCGTTGTACGCCAAGTAGCACCCAAAACACGCGGGCACAAACGAGAACCAGACTATCCATGGACCCGGGATGCCGATCCGTTCACCCAGCATGAACAACGCGACGAAGCTGGCAAAAAATGACAAAACGAACACTGGATACGTCCAATGCAGGCGCGACCAGAAACCCCCCAGACTGGGAAGATGCCCGACATCCGGGATCTTGAAGGACTTCGGGTCAATGCCTCGATTTTCGAGTTGGACGGGATTGAGCAACCTCACCCGCCTCCCGCGATGGTCAGCAGTGCGTGCCATTGCGATGCCACCTCTCTTGGTTATCAACGATCGACAGAAGCGATTCACGAAGCCTCTCATGCGGTTGCACTGCCGACGCTATTCGGATCATCCCAAGGCTGGTTTCTATCTCAGTCCAACTCGCCCAGTTGTCTCCGCCCTCAGACACCGCTTCGATCTGATCAAATCTAACCACAGTCAATCTTCGCTCGCCACTCGTCCAAGCGGCGCGATACAGCAAGTGGTGGCCAGCCACTCTCACTGACATCTCCGACCAATCAATCGTGACGCTCATCTCTGGGCCGTGAACCCTGCGGATCACGAGCCAACCAACGAAGAAAAAGCCAGCGGGGCCTATCGCAATGAGAGGATGAGCCAGGAACATTGGGCCGACGATCGCCATGCCGATATACGCCGCAACACACGTGGCACCGATGACAATGAGTGCCCTCCGCTCTCTTCGAGCGTCTCGACAAAACACTTCTTCACCTATGGCGGCAGAACGAATCGGCGCTTCGTTGCCGGTCGCTGTCATCTCCTCACGACCACGTATCGACGGCCTTGCCCTCGGCGCGCGCCTTGCCGTTCTCGAACGGGGCGTTCGAATCAGCGCGCCAGCTCTCGGGGTACTGCGGGTCGTCGAGGCCCAGTGCTGCCTTGGTCGGGTACATCGGGCGGAACGTGTCGCACATCACCGCGAGCTCGTCCGTGAACGTCTTGCCGAGGCTCGCCTCGACCGTGCCCGGGTGAGGCCCGTGGGGGATGCCCTGCGGGTGCAGGCTGATCGAACCGCTCTCGATCCCGCGCCGGGCCTTGTAGTTGCCCTCGACGTAGTACAAGATC
This sequence comes from uncultured Phycisphaeraceae bacterium, assembly GCA_964352615.1. GTDB lineage: Bacteria > Planctomycetota > Phycisphaerae > Phycisphaerales > UBA1924 > OFTM382. The sequence goes on along the minus strand of CAYGSG010000017.1, from coordinate 20,980 downwards.
TCGTCCGAATCGATGTTCGAATGGTTGTACGGCACCGGGATCGCATCGGGGTGGAAGTCCAGCATCCGCGGGCAGAACGAGCAGATCACAAAGTTGTGGCCCTCGAACGTCTGATGGATCGGCGGGGGCATGTGCAGCTTGCCGACGATCGGCGCAAAGTCGTCGATGTTGAAAATATACGGGTAGTAGCAGCCGTCCCACCCGACCACATCAAGCGGGTGGTACGAGTACATGTAGCTGTGTACCTGGTCGCGGGCCTTGATGCGCACCTCGTGGTCGCCGCGCTCGTCGAACGTCATCGGCAGCTCGGGCAGCCGTAGGTCGCGCTCGCAGTAGGGCGAGTGCTCTAAGAACTGGCTGGTTTTCTTCGAGATATACCCCGGCGGCGGCAGGATGTGGCTCGCGTTGACCGTCTCGAACAGCACGAACTTGCCGTAGGGCATCGCGGCCTTTGTATGCCCACCGAAGGCATCGTTATCGCTGCCGTCATCGGGCCGTTCATCGAACACGATCTGGTAGATGGTGCCCTTGGGGATGACGATGTAATCCTTGCGGCCGAACGGCAGAGCGCCGAACATCGTGAACACCGTGCCGCTGCCATAGTGAACGAACAGGCACTCGTCGCCCTGGCCGTTCTTGAAGTGGTACGCCATCTTCTCGGCGGGCTGGCAGACGGCCATCTCGACGTCGGCGTTGCCGAACAGCACCACGCGCCCGGTCACCGGGTCGCCGTGCGTTTTGAACGGCGCCGTCTTGAGGTGGCGCATCCGCATCACCTCCTGTTCGACGTACTCGGGTTTGGTTTTGTACACGCCCTTCCAGCCGCTGACCTGCGTCGGCGGATGGATGTGGTACAGCGTGCTCGTCGGGCCGACGAACCCCTCGGTGCCGAACAGTTCTTCCGAATACAGCGCGCCATCGGGGCGACGGAACTGCGTGTGCCGCTTGCGTGGAAACTGGCCCATCTTCGTGTAGTAAGGCATCGCTCAACGAACCTCGTTCTTCCCGCAAGCAGGCCCGCTCGACCGAGCAGCCTGCCCCGGGAGGGGGTGGATAGGGTGCGACGAACTGCATTCTAGAGCGCCGATCGCCCCGGGCCAGAACGCCCAAAGCAGAGTGCGTGGCGCGAGAAAGCCAGCTCAGTAGTCCCCGCTGAGGCCCTCGAGCGCATCGCCCAGCAGCACGCTCATCGGCTCGCGGAAGTCCTCGGTCTCGAAGCTCATCCTGAACCCGACATCGGAGTACGAGCGTTCGAGCTGGTTGAACCCCTTGCGGATGACCGCCGGCTCGGTCAACGCCAGCTCGGGTGGCGACATCGCCGACCCGCCGATCACCGCAAAGCCCGAGCCCTCGTCCACGCGAACGATCTCCGCGACGTTGCCGATCAAATGCTTGAGCACCGAGCCCGGCGCCTCGTAGGTGCGCCCGCCGTCGGCGCTCTCGAATGAATCAACGTACGCGAACCACAGCGATCCGTCGGGTTCGCTGCGTTCGATCACCGTCGCGCTCTCGCCGACGGGAATCGACCGATCGTCCTCCGGCATGAAGATGCCCGCATCGGGCAACTGGAAGAACGTCGCCTGCGAGCCGAGCTGCCGGCGCGCATCGGTTGCATAAGTAAGCTGCGTGCGCCAGGTCTGGTCACGCAGGTTCCACAGCCGGTCCTCGGCGCCCTGGGCCGCCTCGTGGTAGGCGTACGCCGACTGCCACTGCGCCGCCGTAGGAATCTCCGCACCGACCAGTCCAGCCAATCGCTCAGCTGCGTACGGCGAGACATGGTTGAGCGGGTGGTCGAAGGTTGGCCGTGACTGATCCGCCGCGATGTCCGGGCTCACCAGCGCGAACCGGTCGGCAAACTGGTTGACCCACAGCCACCCGTCGCCGCCCGCCGACTGGTTCAACAACAGCCCGAGCCTGAACAGGTCGAGGTCCGACCAATGCCACACACGCGGCCCCTCCCAGTTCACACCCACCGTCGCACCGATGCTAAAGCCCTCTTCAAGCTCTCGGCGAAGGCTGTCCGCCTCCGTGTCTGCTCTCGGTCCCGTGATCGAGTTCATCAGCTCCCGCGCCACACGCACCGAAACCTCGCTCGTCGTCACAAAGAACGGCTTATTGATGATGTCGTCCTTGCCACGCGGCCGAACCAGCGCAAACCGAACCTCCACCCCGTTGGGCGAGGTGTACGTCACCCGCGTCTGCCGACGGTCAAGCTCCGTGACCTCCCACCCCACAAGCGACGGGCCGTACTCGGTCATGTCGATCGTCTCGGGCTTGCTCGCGGCCTCGCGCAGCACGCCCTCCATCAGCGAGGCCTGGCCCGCGTACGCGCCGCCCGACTGGCGAGCCAGCCTGATAAAGCTGTTGATGCCCGCCTCGACCGCCTCGTCCTGTTCGAGGTACGCATCGCCCGCAAGTGCGCGAAGCTCAGCCAGCGCGGTGTTGTACCGTGTGCGCGCATCCAGCGCCGAACGGTCCACACCAAAGCCGCTCTCAAAGTCGAGCAGCACATCGATGTCCGCGTTGCTCTTGGCCGCTTGCGCCACCCTCGACCACCGGGCCTGCCCCTGCGCGCCGAGCTCGCTCCGCATCTCGCCCGCGCGGTTCGAGTCGCTCACCGAACCAATGACCGCCGCCACGCGCTCACGCAAGGCTGCCTCGGTTTCGAGCTGCGCCACCGTCGTGGGCCAGCGTGCCACGCCGCCGGCTGCGGGCTCGCCGAGCCGTCGCCACGCGCCAAACGCAACCACGGCTGGTGCGTCTTCGTCTCCAGCGAGATTCGCGAGCGTCGGCACATCCGCGCTGGCCAGAGCCGCCACGCTGCTGTGCAGCTTGAAGATCGAAGCAAACACATCGCGCCCGTCGACGTCCGCGAGCACCTCATCGCCCTGCCAGAACGCGAAGATCTCTCCGAGGGTTCTGCCGCCATCGGCGGGCTTGTCTTCGGGCAGGTGGGCCGATGCCATCAGCGTCTCGGCGCGGGCCATGTCCGCGACCAGCTCAGCGACCCGTCCCTGCCACGCGTTGTACGTCCGCTGCTGAGCAGCGAGCGACGAATCCACCGCGTTGGCCAGCGCCTCGGGCGCGAGCGACCAGTCCACCCGCGAGACCACCTGCGCCAGTTGCTGTTCGCGTTGCGCGCGCACCAAACCCAGCAGCAAGTCGCCGTCCCATTCGTTGGGCTCAGCGTCCGCGCGCACCGCATCCGGCGCGGTCAGCGCCCCATCGATCCGCGAAAGCAGCGTGCGAGCCGCGTCGGCGCGGTCTACAAGCCCTCGCAGCATGTTCGTCTGGTCGTACTCCTCAAGCAGCATATCCCGCCGCGCCAACCACAGATCGTTGACACTCGCCGACTCAGCAACCCGCGTCTCTTCCCGAAGATCGTTCACGTAGTTCTGCGCAATGCGTCGCTCTTCAACGCTGATCGACCCGACCTCTTGCTCCAAATTTGCCACCACGCCCGCGGTCGCGCTGGCCCACTGCTCCACCGCGCCCTGCTGCTCAGCGACCCAGTACAGACCGTCCATGTACGCCACGTGCTCAGCGAGCGTCCGCACCGCATCCACCTCGCCCGCCTCGGGCGAATCGTCGCCCGCGAGCTGCGCGATGGAGGTCGGCTCCAGAATCGAACCCTCGACCGCGTCGAGCCGTTCTTCGAGCGCCTGCACCAGCGCCGGGCTCTCGCGCAGCGCTTCGGCCCGCGCGGTCAACACCGCCATCCGCTCGATCAGCGTGCCGTCGCGAGGGTCCAGCGATGCGTCCAGCTTGCGATAGCCCGGTTCACTCGCCAGCGCGAGCCAGCCTTCAAGGCCTTCCTCGTTCGCTTCAAAGTCCAGCGGCAGATCCCTCACCCTCGGCTGGCGCCAGAAGTACGCCGTGTCCACCCGGCTCCAGTCCCCGGCCAAGAAGTCCCCGACCTTGCGGGCCGCTGCCTCAAGCGAGGCCAGCTCCCCGACCCAGTCTCTTGGCACCGCCATGTCGACGCCGCTCAGTTCCGCCACGAATGCAGCCGACTTGTCCTCGAGCCGTGCATCGTCCAGCGTCTCGTCCACCACGCGCGCAAAGCTCTCTAAGAACTCGTCGCCCGTCTGCTCGAAACGCGACGCCAGCGATTGCAGCGAAGCCGCAGAATCGTCCACCTCATCGATCTGCTCGAGAACCTTGATGGCCGGTGCCAACGGCAGCTCGCCGCTAAACGCGCCCAGCCGCTGCTCGATGTCCCGCACATACGCCGCAAGCCCGACCCATCGCTCGCCCACGCCGTCCACCAGCGTACCGGTGTCCTCATCGGCGGCCCGCAGCAGCGCCTGGCGCAACGGCCAGTCTTCGCTCTCGATCAGCGCCCGGATCTCGTCCAGCTTCACCACCGCGCGTCCCGTGCGGTAGGGCACCGGTTGTTTGCGCGCCACGGCCGGCGGGTTGTCCTTCCAACCTGCCTGCACGCTCTCGCCCTGGGTTCCGAGCACCTCATCGAGCCCGAACACCCCCGCGCCCCCGCTGACCATGCGCTTGAGCGTGCCCAGCCTCGGGTCGTTCATCGCGGCATCGTTCTCGTCCAGCGCATCGTCTAGCAGCGGCGAGGCCCACGCTGAGTAGTCCGCGATGTACCGCTCCCACGTCGCTTGATCGAACGGCCTTGTGAACTTGTACCCCTGCCAGCCCGCGGCACCCACCACCGCCAGGCCCGCCGCCACGAACGCCGCCCGCCTTGCCAGCTTCATCGCCGGCATCGGTGCACGCGCCTTGGGCAACGCCTGCACCCGGCTTCGGCATTCGGCGATCGTCCGCGTGCCCTGCTCGGCCTTGGGATCGATCAGCCAACTCACCAGCTCGCGCCACTTCTCGCCAAGCTCCGGGCCGAACGCGCGCCAAGCCTCTGAATCCACCAAGGGCCAGCCGCCCAGTTCGCGGAACGGCACATGCAGAATCATCTGGTGCAGCACCAGACCCAGGTCGCGCATGTCCTCGTGTTCGCCGTGGCTCGCGCGCACAAGCTGCGAACTCGTCGCCGGGTCAACCACCGCCACCGAGACCTCGTCCGTGTTCAGGATGTTCCCGATCAGCACGTTGCCCGGTCGCAGGTTGCCGTGCGCACGACCGCGCCGGTTCTGCAACTCCTCGACCGCCTCGAGCACCCCCAGCACGATGCCCTTGAGCCACTCGGCAGTGTGGATGCTCCACCTGTATCGGCCAGCGGCCAGCAGCCGAGCCGATGCGTCGTACAGGTCCGTGACGTAGTACGCCCCGCCCTGTTCGTTCCGCGCCACCGCATGGATCGGTGCCCAGCCCGACGCGCCCTCGCCGGCCATCGCCCGCTGAAGCTCCGCCGATTCGACAAACTCTTCCACCCAGTCCGAGGCGCGGTTCGGCCCAACGATCAACTCCGGCCACGCGATCGCCTTGACCACCTGAGGCTTGGCACCCCAGAAGTTGTCATCGCCCACGTCCGTCATCGAGACCGTGCAAAAACCTCTGCGAAACAAGTCCCGCGAGGTGCTGTATTGACCGTAAGTCCGAATCATTGCGCCTCCACACACCCACGCCAGCAGCCATCGCCAGCATGCGTCCACACCAAAGCCCGCCAAGGCCACGGCCTATGGCGGTCCATCCACCCTAGACGATAAAGCAAACCCACCCCCGGGTCCATCCTCTAAGCGGCCCAAACCCGTTCAAGGCCCCGTTCTCCCTACCGTTTGGCCCCCGCATGAGCACCGAACGAAGCGATCTCCAAGCCCTCATCGACTCGGCCATGCTCGCCGACGCGCGTCGCCTCACCGCCCGACTCCATCGCCTCGACCGGACCAACCCCGATCCTGACGCCATGCGGGCCATAGCGGACCGGGCCGAGCAGTCGGCAGCACTCCGCCATACGCGGGCGGCCAGCGTCCCCAAAATCACCTTCCCGCCCGAGTTGCCCGTGAGCCAGAGGGCCGACGACATCGCGCAAGCCGTGCGCGAACATCAGGTCGTCGTCGTCTGTGGCGACACCGGCTCGGGCAAAACCACCCAGCTCCCCAAGGTCCTGCTCGAACTCGGCATGGGCGTCGCGGGCACCATCGGGCACACCCAGCCCCGACGCCTCGCAGCCCGCTCGGTCGCGGCCCGCATCGCAAGCGAGCTTGATGTCCCGCTCGGTCAGCAGATCGGTTCCAAGGTCCGCTTCGGCGACAAGACCAGCCCCGGCACGCTCGTCAAGCTCATGACCGACGGCATCCTGCTCGCCGAGGTCCAGTCCGACCCCGACCTGCTCGCCTACGACGCGCTCATCATTGATGAGGCCCACGAGCGCAGCCTCAACATCGACTTCCTGCTGGGCTACCTCCGCCGGCTGCTGCCCCGCAGGCCCGACCTCAAGGTCGTCATCACCTCGGCGACCATCGACCCCCAGCGGTTCGCCGACCACTTTGCCGATGCCAATGCCAACCCCGCGACCATCCTCACGGTCGAGGGCCGAACCTACCCCGTCGAGGTCCGCCATGAGCCGCCCATCGAGGGCGCCGACCGGGCCGAAGCCGTGGCCGACGCCGTCGAGACGCTCTGGAGCGAGCAGCGCGGCGATGTGCTCGTCTTCGAGCCGGGCGAGCGAGAAATCCGAGAGACCGCCCGCGAGCTCGAACGCCGCCTGGGCGACTCCGCCGAGGTGCTCCCGCTCTACGCCCGCCTCGCCCACCACCACCAGGACCAAATCTTTAAGCCCCACGGCAGACGCCGAGTCGTCGTCGCCACCAACGTCGCAGAGACCTCGCTGACCGTCCCCGGCATTCGGTACGTCATCGATACAGGCCTGGCTCGCATCAACCGCTACTCACCACGCTCCAAAGTCCAAAGGCTGGAGATCGAACCCATCAGCCGGGCCTCGGCGCGCCAGCGCGCCGGGCGATGCGGCAGGGTCGCCGAGGGTGTCTGCGTGCGCCTCTACTCCGAGCAGGACCACGACACCCGCGACGAGTTCACCGACCCCGAGATCCTGCGGTCGTCGCTCGCTGCGGTCATTCTGCAGATGCGTGCGCTCAAGCTGGGCGCGGTCGAAGACTTCCCGTTTATCGATCCGCCCGAGGCCCGACGAATCGCCGACGGCTACGAGCTGCTCACCCAGCTCGGCGCGCTCGATGAACGCCGCCACCTCACCCCCACAGGCCGAACGCTTGCGAGGTTGCCCCTCGACCCCAAGCTCGGCAGGGTGCTGCTCACCGCCGCAGACCACAACGTGCTGCACGAGGCCACCGCCATCGTCAGCGTGCTCGCGGGCGAAGACCCGCGCGAGCGGCCGTTCGACAAGCGAGAGGCCGCCGACCAGGCCCAGCTCGAGTTCCGCCACGAGCACTCCGACTTCATGGTGCTGCTCAACATCTGGCGGTGGTTCGAAAGATCCTCCGACCAGCTTGGCTCGTCCCGCCTCAAGAAGGAATGCGCCAAACGATTCCTGACCTTCCGCAAGCTGCACGAGTGGCGCGCGACCCACCGCCAGATCCGCCTGATGCTCGCAGCCAGCGGCTATCGAGCCACGGACTCCTCTCTCAAAGACGACCAGCTCTACGAGCCGCTGCACCGCTCGCTGCTCAGCGGGTTGCTTGAAGGCGTGGGCAAGAAGCTCGACAAGAAAGACCCCAAGAGCCGCCAGTGGGAGTACGAGGACCAGCGCGGCCAGCGGTTCGCCATCTTCCCGGGCTCCGCGCTCGCCAGCAAGAAACCAAACTGGGTCGTCGCCACCGAACTCGTTCGCACCACTCGGCTGTACGCCCGGCTGTGCGCGCGCGTCGAGCCCGCGTGGATCGAGGACGCCGCAGGCCCGCTGCTCAAACGCCAGCACACCGACCCACGCTGGGACGCGCCCACCGGCCAAGTGCTCGCAAACGAACGCCGATCGCTCGGCGCGATCGAACTCAGCGCCAACAGCAAGGTCCACTTCGGCCCGATCGACCCGCCCGCGGCGCACGAGATTTTCACCGAGCAGGCGCTTGTTACCGGCGACGTGCGCACCCGCTCGCGCTGGCTGGGCCGATGCATGCACGCCATCGACGACGCCCTCGCCCACGAGCACAAGCTCCGCGCCCGCGGCGCGCTAGGGGTCGAAGACGCCGCCCTCGAATGGTTCCGTGCGCACGTCCCCACCGAGGTTTACAGCCAAAGACGCCTCGAACGCTGGACCAAGAACGCCCGGCCCGCGTCGCTCACGGTGGCTGAACTCTTGCGCGATCTGCAAGGCCCCTCGGCGGATGCCTTCCCCGACGAGCACGAACAGTTCGGAACACCCTTGCGACTCTGCTACACGCACGATCCGGGCACCGAACGCGACGGCGTGAGCGTTGATGTCCCGCTTGCTGACCTGCCCGCGCTCGACCCCGAACGCTGCGCGTGGCTCGTGCCGGGACGGCTGCCCGAACTCGCCGAGGCCCTGCTCCGCCAGCTTCCCAAGCTCATCCGGCGACAGCTCGACATCCCCAAAGCCGTCGATGCCTGCCGAGGCCTCTCGCCCGAGGGCTCCTTGCCCGATGCCATTGCAGCGCGGGTCGGCGCGCACAGCGGCGTGAAGATCGAGCCACACGCAATGGACCCCTCGGCGCTGCCCGATGAGCTTCGGCTGCTCGTGCGCGTGCTCGATGCCAAAGGCGCGGTGATCGACCAGGACCGCGACGTGCGCGCGCTGCAGACCCGCCTCGCAAGCGTTGTCGAGTCATCGCAGAAGCAGCTCGCCTCGGGCACCTACCCCCTGCGGGGCTTTACCGCGTGGACGTTCGACGACCCGCCGGAATCGGTCACCATCGGCACCGGCAAGGCTGCGCGCACGGCGTACGTTTCAATCATCGATGCTGGTACCGGCGTGGACCTTGAACTGCGAACGTCGAAGGAAAGTGCCTTGGCCGCCTCGCACGCGGGCATCCGCCGGCTCGGCGCGAATCTGCTCAAGAAAGACCTCAAGCTCGACCCGCGCCGACTGCCCGGTTTTGAGCGTGCCGCCACCGCCTACGCCCCGCTGGGCAACGCGGGCCAGCTCCGCGATGAACTGCTGCTCGCGACCGCCGACCGCGCCTTTGACCTGAGCGTCCAAGGCCTGCCGCTCACTCGCGCGGAGTTTGAGGCCCGCGCCGAGCGCGCGCGCGATAGCGCGATGCGCATGGCCCAAGCCCTTGTCGAGCACGCGGCCAAGGTGCTCGGCATCCGCCACCGCATCACGCTGGCGCTGGGCGACCGCCGGCCCGCAGCGTGGGAGCCCGCTTTCGCGGACATGGCCAGGCACCTCGATCGCCTGACCGGGCCGCAATTTCTGACGACCACGCCAGCGAGCTGGGCTAACCACCTTGAACGCTTCACCACCAGCATCGACAAGCGGCTCATCAAGCTCAAGTCGGGCAGCCTCGCACGCGACACCGCAGCCATGCAGCAGGTCCACGCGATCGAGCGGCAGATCACCGAACTCATACAGCGCGGGCGCACGCCAGCCCAAGCCCAGCGCCTCGCGTGGCTCACCAACGAGCTGCGCGTGTCGCTGTTCGCACAGGAACTCAAAACAAGCGTGCCGATCTCGATCAAGCGGATGGAAGAGCAGATCGAGGCAGCGAGATCGCTCTGATCCTACATGCCCTCGCGCCACCCGCCAGCTTGAAGGTCACACAACCAACCCGCATCATGGCAGCCAATAGTTGCGCGCCGGTCGAATCCCGGCCGGACGGTCTCGCTCCATCGACCGGCGAACCAGTGCACGACCGCAGCGGTTGCGATGTATACCGCAGCTGACATCCGATAGTCCTCGTCGTCACCGAGGCCGATCGAATCCATGTCCTCATCGATCAGCGTAATTTCATCTAGAAAACTTGCGCAGCGTCCGGAATCGGACAGCCACATAAGTTCATTGAAACCTTCCGCGTAAGGGCGTGCCAAGATTGTGTGACCGTGGTCGTCGTGGATCTCGAAGTCGATCTGCCAGAGTTCCTCCGGACAGTCGAGTCCCGCGAACCACTCCAGCCTCGCGTTGAGCTTCGGCGTGAGCGCGACAAGCTTCGCCGACACCTCGGTGAACAGTTCTTCGGCTCGCGGGCAGTCGGGCACCCACTCGAGTTCGTCCGGCGGGATGAAGTTTCGCACCATCTCAAGATTCCTTCAAACTGAGCACTTTCGCCCAGTTGCCCCAAGCGAAGGCGTGGATGTCCTCATCGCTCCAGTTGCGCTTCGCCAGTTCATCGAGCAGTCTCGTTAAGTCGCTGGGCGTGTCAATCCCTGCTGGCAGGCACTTGGCATCGAACCCGCCATCGAGGTCCGACCCCAGTGCGACGCCGCGTTTGTGTCCCATGATGCTCGCGACGTGCTCCACGTGGTCGATCGCTTGAGCGATGGTCGGGCGTTGGCCCGATCGGTTCCCCCAATGTGAGCAGTCGGCATCCACAAAGCCCGCGTACAGGTTGAGCCCCACCAACCCGTCGCGCTTGCCGATCTCGGCGATGGTCTCGTCGGCGAGCTGGCGCTGGTCGCGCGTGGCATCACCAAAGCTCGACACAGCCCGGCAGTTCGAGTGGCTCGCCACCACCACCGCGCTCGTGTGGCCCAGCACATCGTCTGTCGCTCGGTCCGACAGATGGCTCAGGTCGTGCAGAATTCCACGTTCATCGAAGCGGTCGAGCAGCTCGCGCCCCAGCGCGGTCAGGCCCGGGTTGTCGTTCGCGGGGTTCATGTTGCCCGCCGCGTAGCGCGAGCCCGTGCCCCACGTGAGCCCGACAGCGAGCAAGCCCGCGAACTCATCGATGTGGTCCGGGGTTTCGATCGGGTCGGCGCTCTCCATCAGCAGGCCGACGGCGAGGGGCCCATCGGCCTCGATCGTGCGCTCAGCCGGGTCGATGAGCTGGATCACGCCCGCTTCGTGCCACGCCTGGTACAGCTTGTACTGCCGCAGGCCCGCGGCCCGTGCTGCCAGCGCATCGCCCGCTGGGTACGCGAACGGCCCGGTCTCGGCGTCGGGCGCACCGGCATCGGGTAAAGCCTCAGTGAAGATCGTCCCGAGGCACGCCCGGACGGGGCTCGCGGCGAGCGAGGCCAGCGTGACGGCCGCGGGCTGCAACCGGCCCCGGCAGTCGTCGATATCGGCGTGCATATCACGCCCGATTTCGGTCAGGTACGCGAGATCAAGATGGCCATCAAACAAGGTGGTGGGTGCAATCACGGGGCTAGGCTACCGAATAACTCAGCGGACGCCGCGGAGTCGGCCTAAGGAAAGGACCAACGCATGAGAATTCATAGAGGACAATCGGGCACGCGCCCGGGCAATTTCTGGGTCGGCTGCCTTGTGGTGCTAGCTTTGGCGATCATCGCACTCGCTATTGGCGGGTGGTTCGTCATGAACAACTGGAAGGGTTGGGCGAGTGACTTCAGCCGCAAGGTGTTCGACAACGCCATGTCGGAAGTAGACCTGCCAGAAGATCAACGACTGGCTTTGGAGGCAGAGGTCAATGGGTTGTTCGACGACTTTGAAGCGGGCGATCTTTCCTTCGAAGAACTCGGACAAATCGGCAAGGAATTCGTCGAGAGCCCGCTGCTGCCGGCCGCCATCGTGCTCGGGTTCGACAAGAGCTACTACGCCAAGAACGAAGCCCTCACCGACGAGCAGAAGGCCGAGGCCCGCAAGCAGATGAGCCGATTCATCACCGGCGTGACGACCGAACAGATCGCGCAGACCAAGATCGACGACGCGCTCGCGCCCATCAGCGATCCCAACGGCAGCGTCAAGATCGATACAGGTTCCTTCAGCGTGACGCTCAAGGACCCCAAGAACACCACGCCCGAGGAGCTCATGCAGGTCATCGCCAACATGCAGGCCGAGGCCGACACTGCGGGCATCGAGGACAAGGAGTTCACGGTGAACATCGCCGACGAGTTCACCCGCGTGATCGATAACGCCCTGGGCCGCGAGCCGAGCCTGCCGACCGCTCCCGCCCCACCAGCCACACCCGCGTTGCCCGAGGGCGACGGCGGCGAAGGCTGAGCCGTTCGCTCAAGTCGGCCCGCTCAAGTCGGCCCGGTTAAAGCAGTCTCTCCCTCGGAGCCCCGGTCACGCCCGGGGCTCTTTTTTGCGCACGATGTGCCTCTTACAAGCCGAGGGCGCAAGCCCTCGGACGCTTACGTTTTGGGTCTGTCTTTGCACAGAAAGCTTCCGAGGCCATGCGCCCTCGGCTAGCAAATAGACATGAGTGTGTGTCAGTCCACCGCGATCGTCAGAGGCTCGCCCTCGACGATGATCTCCGCTGCGGTCTTCTCGCGGACCTCGTCCACGCTCACGCCGGGCGCCAATTCCTTCAGCACAAATCGCCCGCGTTTGGGGTCCATCTCCAGCACCGCTAGATCAGAGACGATCATGTCTACGCACCGCTTGCCCGTCAGCGGCAGCGTGCATTCGGGGATGATCTTCGAGGCACCCTTGCGATTGCAGTGCTCCATCGTCACGACCACCCGCTCGACGCCCGCGACCAGGTCCATCGCCCCGCCCATGCCCTTGACCATCTTGCCGGGGATCATCCAGTTGGCGATGTCGCCGTCTTGGCTGATCTCCATCGCGCCGAGAATGGACAAGTCGACATGCCCGCCGCGGATCATCGCGAAGCTGTCGGCCGATGAGAAGAAGCTCGCGCCCGCGCGAGCCGTCACCGTCTGCTTGCCCGCGTTGATGAGGTCCGCATCAAGCTCGGCCTCGGTCGGGAAGCGGTCCATCCCGAGCAGGCCGTTCTCCGACTGAAGCCAGACATCAAGCCCGTTGGGGATGTAGTTGGCCACGAGGGTCGGGATGCCGATGCCCAGGTTGACGATGAAGCCGTCGCGAAGTTCCGCAGCGGCACGCCTGGCAATCTGTTCGCGGTCGAGTGGCATGCCTACATGCTATCGAGAGGCAGCACGTGACGCTGTTTGACCTTTCGGTACAGCATGCGGATCAGCCCGACCTTGAGCATCACCGAACCCGCCACCAGCAGTGGGAAGCCCAGCGCCCCTATCACCAGCCAGCGGACCATCGCCTCCGACGTCTCCTGCTCGCTCTTTTCGGGAGCCGCCAACGGATCCACCGACAGCGCATGGGAATAGACACCCGCAAACTCAAGCATCGCCAGCCCCCCGCCGGTGAGCATGATCACGCCCCCAATCAGCAGCAAGAGCAGCCCGAGAATCTTCATCATCCGCCGAGCATACCCGATCCCGGCCAAGACCCCGAACATGCCCCCGGCGGGTGCGAACTCAGGCCGGCTTATCGCGATTGACCGTCAGGCTCACCCGCGCCGAGCGCCTCCTACGGGGCAGCAGCGACCGCACCGCGAGCACCCCCACCGCCAGCGTAACGGCCGTCACCACCCAGAACTGCCAGTCGCCCACGGGCACCGCTAGCTCGCCCCCATCGCCAGCGCGATCCGGTACGCCGCCGCTGCCAGCACATACGCGAGCAGCGTCATCCATCCGAGTTGCAAGCCCGCCCACTTCCACCCGCCGGCCTCGCGCGCCGTCACCGCCAGCGTCGGCAGGCACTGCATCGCGAGCACGTAGTACACCAGCAGCGACCAGCTTGTCGCGGTGCTGAACACGAGCGAGCCGTCGTCGCGCTTCGCATTCGCCAGCGCGTCCTGTATCCCGTTGTCCTCATCAAAGTCCTCGCGCCCGATCACCTGCACCGCCATCGTCGAAACAAATACCTCGCGCGCGGCGAAGCTCGCCAGCACGCCGATCACCAACTGCCGGTCGTAGCCGAGCGGCTCGAACACCGGCTGCGCCGCTGTCCCAAGCCTTCCGAGCAGCGTCCGCTGCGCCGCGTAACGAGCCTCGATCGACTCGGCCTGCGCGCGCACTTCCGCGGCGCTGACCGCCTCGCCCTGCACGAGCCCAAGCGCGGGCTGGCTTTCGAGCACCCACACGTTCTGGCCCGTGGTCTCGATGGCCGTCGCTGCGGCTTGCAGCTCCACCGCTTCCTTCGGCGTCGGGCTCTGCGGGTACGTCCCAAGCCACCAGAGCACCACCGAGATGCCGAGAATCACAACCCCTGCCTTGCGTAAGAACACCCACGCACGGTCACGCGTCGTTAGCACCGCCAGTCGAAGATCGGGCAGCCGGTACGCGGGCAGCTCGAGCGCCATCGGTAGGCTCTTGCCCTTGAGCACCGTCCGCCTAAACACCAGCGACGTAAACAGCCCCGCGACCACGCCCAGCGCGTAGCACCCTGTAAACGCCATCGCTTGAAGCCCGGGTCTGCCCGGAAACAGCAGCGTCGTCAGCAGCACGTACACCGGGATGCGGGCGGTGCAACTCATAAAGGGCACCGCGAGAATCGTCGCGATGCGGTCGCGCCGATCGGGCACCGCGCGGGCCGCCATAATGCCGGGCAGTGCGCACGCATGGCCACTCAGCAGGGGTACAAAGGCGTGCCCGCTCAAACCAAACGGCCGCAGCAAACGATCGATCACGAACGCGGCGCGCGCCAGGTACCCCGTGCCCTCGAGCAGGCTCAGCAGGAAGAACAACAGCACGATCTGCGGCAAGAAGATCACCGTCGCACCAACGCCCGCGATCACACCGTCGACCAGCAGCGACTGGATCGGCCCCTCGGGCAGTGTGCCCGCAACAGCCCCGCCGGCCCAGCCGAACAGCGCATCGATCCAGTCCATCGGGTAGTTCGCCAAGCGAAAGATCACCCAGAACAAACCGGTCATCACCGCTGCGAACAAACCGACACCCACAAGCGGGTGCGTGAACGCTGCATCGAGCCGATCCGCCAGCTTGTTGCTCACGGGCGACGAGGCTGAGGCGACCTCGGCGTACACCGAATCCGCCCACGCCTCGATCTCGGTGCGCTCAACGAGGCCCGAGAGTTCCTGGAGCGGCTGCGATGGCTGGCGCAGCGCGCTCACGAGCGCGTCGATGCCGTCGCCCGTGCGCGCGCTGATCGCGACGACCGGGCAGCCAAGCCGATGGCTCAGCGCCGCCGCATCCACATGCAGCCCGCGCCGGCGCGCCACGTCCATCTGGTTGACCGCAACGACCATCGGCTTGCCCATCGCCGCAGCCTCGGCTGCCAGCGCCAGCGTCCGCAGCAGGTTGGTCGCATCCACCACCACCAGCAGCGCATCGGGCGCTGCGGGCGTGGTGCCCATCGGTGCCAGTTCGCCCGCGAGCACCGCCCGGCAGATCTGCGCCTCCGCCACATTCAGCGACAGGCTGTACACGCCGGGCAGGTCGATCAGCAACGGGGCTGCGGCCTTGGCATCACCGCTGGCGGCGCTCGCTCCGCCGACGAGTCGGCCAAGGTGCGCTTCTTGCGTGGTGCCCGGGAAGTTCGCGGTCTTGTGGCGCACGCCCGCGAGTCGGTTGAACAGCGTGGTCTTGCCCACGTTGGGGTTGCCCAGCACCGCGATGCGCGTGGGCACCTCAGCCAAGTCGCGCATTGACCGTGCATCCTCGCCGCCGGCTTCGGGGCGAGCGGGCGGCTCGGGCTTGGGTTCGACAACGCTCATCGCGAATGATGCTCCGAGGGCCAGTCTTCAAGAGCCGAGCGCTCAGAACTCGTCGCGGCGAACGACCACGCGCTCAGCGAGCGAACGCGCCAGCCCGATGCGACACCCGCCGCCGAGCCTGTCGCACACTTCCACGATGCAGGTCTGACCCATTCGGCACATCCGCACGGGTGCCTCGGGCCGAAGCCCCAGCGCCCGGAGCATGGCCGCGTCGTCCGCGGGCAGGTCCGTGCTCTCGATCCGGCCACGATCGCCCTTGCGGAGCTGCTGAAGCGAGATTCGGCTGGGCTGGGTGGCAGTCATCGGCACCGTGTGAGACTCCTGAGTGGCTCGCATCGACCTGATGCATCATAGTACAGTTGAGACTCGTTCTCAAACACCCAAGGGTCCAGAAAGAGGCCAGCCACAGAAAAACACCGGCCCACAGAGGGACCGGTGTTGGATGCTCTCAGGATTTACAGCCGGTTTCAGCCGCGACGCCGACGGCCCGCAGCCAGAAGCCCAAGGCCCAGAGCCCCGAGCGACGCCGGGGCGGGCACGACCTGCCCGCGGATCTCGCCGCTGGGGCTGAACGACGTGTGGACGTTGATGTAGGTGTTGCCGTCCAGCATGCCCTGGATCTGAGCTGCGTTCAGGACGCCAGCCCCGCTGAAGTTGCCGCTGGTGGCTGCAATGTTGATGGTCAAGCCGAAAATGACCCCCGCGTTCATTCCAGCCGGGGCAAGCCCGTGCAGGTGGGCCATGGTCGTGTTGCCGATGAGGTTCTCGTATGTGCCGATGACCAGCACCTGCCCGGTGGCATCGTCAAGCGTGACAGTCGCAATCCCTGAGCCGGTCGTGGCTACGGGGGCAACTTCCTGAAGACCATCGAGTTGGAAGCTGAAGACATGGACATCGGCGCTGGCGGTCGCAGCAAGCAAACCGGCACCGGCAGCAGCAAGGACTGAATTGAGGCGCATGGATTTCTCCCTCTGGTGGTTCTCTCTGGCTGGCATCGGCATATCGATCGCCCAAGCCTTCACCTACCACCATGCACCACAAACCGCAAAACGCCCGAGAACCGGGCGTTGAGCAAAAGCTTTATCGGTTGTGCAAAGCGATCGCCTCAGGCTTCCGTCAACGTTCGACGCTCGATCCGCTTCTCGCTGACGGTCTGCGCCACCCGGTCCACGAACGAGCCCGGCGTGTGCACCGAGTCCGGGTCCAGCTCGCCAAGCCCGACCGTCTCATCGACCTCAGCGATCACGTATCGGGCCGCGGTGGCCATCATCGGGTTGAAGTTGCGTGCGGTCTTGCGGTACGTCAGGTTGCCGAATGGATCGGCCTGGTACGCCTTCACCAACGCAAGGTCGGCAAAGAGCCCCGTCTCCAGCACGTACTCCTTCTTCTGACCCTTGGCCGTGGCGGCGTGCGAGGCATCACGGTTAAAGCCCTTGGTGTCGTCGCAGGGCCGGTAGTACTCGGCGGTGGGCTTGCCCTCCGCGACCGCGGTGCCCGCACCCGTCGCGGTGTAGAACGCCGGGATGCCCGCCCCGCCCGCGCGGATGCGTTCGGCGAGCGTGCCCTGCGGGTTGAACTCGACCTCGAGTTCGCCATCGATGAACTGCTTCTCGAACGTGTCGTTCTCGCCCACGTACGACGAGATCATCTTCTTGATCTGCCTCGTCTGGAGCAACAGCCCCAGGCCCCAATCATCCACGCCCGCGTTGTTCGAGATGCAGGTGATCTGCTGCACGCCCGAGTCGCGCAGCGCGATGATGAGCTGCTCGGGTATGCCGCACAAGCCGAACCCGCCGACCATCACGGTCATGTGGTCGTGGATCACGCCCCGGTCCTTGAGATCGGCGAAGGCATCGGCAGCGGTCTTCATCAGTTTCTTGGCCATAGCCCGCAGGATATCGCACTCGGCGAATCGCTGACGGCCCGCCCAGTCGCCGCCCAGTCGCCGCCCACTTACGGCTAGTCCCCGCCGGGCTCGGTGAACAGCGCCTGCTGGTCACGCACGTTGTCCGGCCGGCGCTCCAACTCTTCAAGCTCTTTGCGAAGCTCATCGATCGAAGCGATCCGCAGGTGCTCAGCCGCAAACCGGATGTACGCGATCTTGTTCAGGTCACGCAGCTTGGTCAGCACCCGCTGGCCGATGAGCGTGGAATCCACTTCCTTCTCAAACTCCCGGCCAAGCTCGTCGTCCAGTTCATCCACCAGGCTCTGCTTGAGGTCCTCGGGAATGGGCAGCTTGCCGCAGGCAGCGGTGATCGAGGCCAGGACCTTCTCCGGGCTAAAGGGGTCGCGCCGACCATCACGCTTGACCACGACCAGCCGGTTGGCCTTCTCCACCCGCTCGTAGGTGGTGAACCGCTTCTTGCACCCTTGGCACTCGCGCCGGCGACGGATCACCCGGCCGCGCTCGCTCGCCCGGCTGTCGATCACCTTGTCGTCGTCCGTGTTGCAGTAGGGGCAGATCATGGAACGAGAAACCTCCGCGCCGCCAGCTTACTGAACTGGCAGGCACGGAGGGTAGTGTCTCAAGAGCCAATACGGTAGCCGGGGCAGCAGGCGGTCCCGGCGGGGCTCGGTCAGCGTTTCATGCTCGCGATGCTGGTATGGATGGCATCGAACGCTTGCTGAAGCCTTTGAAACTGATCGATCAGGAGGTCACGCTCCAGATCGCTCGTCGCGTGGCGTGCCTTGGCATCGACAATCTTCTCGCGAAACTCGTTGCGGGACTCCGGGTCGTTCACGGACGCGTAGCCGAGCCCCAGTTCTTCAATCTGGAACTCCAGATTCCAGTAGTTTCGGCTCTCGTCCTCGATCTGCTGCTTGAGGGCTTGCATCTGCACTTCGAGTTCCGCCCTTCGCTGCGAGAGGCTTTCGATGCCGCGGAGCGTTGAAGCTCTCTGTTGCTCTGTGAAGGCGCGTTCGGCGATTTCCAGTTCGGCTTCGTGCTGCCGAACACTTACTACCAGACGCTCGATGAACGATAGCACCTGCACCTGGATGCGTTCGGGCGCACGCACGCTCAACTGAGAACCCAGAATAGCGATGGTCGAGAAGCCACCGTTTGCTTGCCAGACATCGGGCTCGATCATTGCTTGAATGCTCTCGCGCAGGTTGATGGCTTCGCCCGTGACTTCAAGCACGCCGCTGTAGGGCACGATGGCCGAGATGTCGTGGTCCATCGTTACCGTCTCCAACCGATCGAAGTACCCCCGCGACGCAACCTCGACAAGGTTGTCCTCCGTGCGCACCGCGATTACATCCGCGCCTTCGAGGCCGAGCGAGGCGTTGATCAATTCAAGTATCTTTGAGCCCGCAAGGTTCTTCGCGGGAATGAACCCCACCTCTGATTCTCGATCAACACCAAGCTCGAGTTCCATCGACGACCAGTGGACAAACATCGGCGCTCCGGTAACCTCGGCGACCGTGCTCAGAGTTTGTTCCAGCGGGCCAGCGGGCAGATCGACCCCGAGCGTTTTGATCTCGTCCTGCGCTGGCAGCCCAATCCCTGAAGCAACACCCGCAGGCTGCCCGGAGTGCGGCAACACCAACGGCGTTCCCGTCAGCGTGACCGCTCCGACCGCCAAGCCCATGCCCGCTACCGCCAAGAGAATCGAGTGCATGATCGTGCTCCTTCGTGGTTGATGGGTCGCTTCTTTGAATCGTTTGGCGAGCTCTGCGGTCTCGCCCAGTTCCTTGACCGCTTGCTGCACCGCCTCGGGCTCGCTCTCGCCGAGAATCAACAAATCCTCGACGCGCATCCTCAAATGGTCTTCCAACTCATCGCGTATCCGCTCGCGCTGCTGGGCGCTCACCGCGAGCAGGCCCGTGAACACATCGAGCCATCGCTCGATCGGATCGCGCGACGAAGGCTGAACCTTCGCCTGCTGTCGGGCGCTCTCGGTAGGCGCGCTCGGTCGAGGAGCCCTCATGCTTCCACCCCCGCTCCGGGCGCGTTCGCGATGAACGAGTTGATGAGCGTGGTGAACCGCCGGTGCGCTTCGATGCGTGATGCCAGCCGCTTCTTGCCCTTAGCGCTGAGCCTGTACCACTTTCGCTGCCGGCCCTTGGCCTTGGGCTCGGAGCTGGCCGCCTTGATCTCCTCCCAGTCGGTCTCGACCAGGCCCTGCTTCTCCAGCCGGGTCAGCAGCGGGTAGAGCTGGCTAGGTCCGATCTTGAACGATTCGCCCGAGCGGGCCGCGACATGCTTGGAGATCGCGTAGCCGTAGCTCGGCTGGTCGTTAAGGATGGAGAGCACGACCAGTTCGGTGTGCTCGGGCCCGAGCGAGGGGGTGAGGGTGGTCTCGGAACTGTTCATGGCGTGGCCTCCGCTGTGTATACCTACCATCAATATATCGGTTTCAGATATATCCAGTAACACTATTTATAATTTTCCACAACCAACTTGACTCGTCGCCGAAATGATTCGATAATTCGCGAAATGACGAATCCATCGGCAAGCCAATCCACCGACCTCCTCGACAGGCTCGTCCGCGTCTCAGCCGCCCTCGGCGATCCGGGCCGGGCGCGTCTGGTCGCCGCTTGCCTGGACGGGGAACGGTGCGTGTGCCAGCTCGTCGGGCTGCTGGGCCTGTCGCCCGCGACGGTGTCGAAGCACCTGAACCTGCTGCGCGGCGCGGGACTGGTCGAGAGCCGCAAGGCCGGGCGCTGGGTGTACTACCGCCTGAGCGAGCCGGAGTCTGGCTCGCCCGAGGCTGGCGCTCTATCGATGGTGCGCCAACTGGCCGAGCAGTCGGACGCGGTCACCCAAGACCGAGCGCGAATGGACGCGATCTGCGGCCTCGAGCCGAGCGAGGTCGCGCGACGACTCAAAGCCGGCGAGGCGATCTGCCCGCCGGATTGTTGCTGAACAGGCTGATCATTCCTAAGTGTCATTCCTTGAATGGAGGCTGCGATGAACGAATCGAACCAAACCAATGACCGGGTGCGCGCGCAGATCCGCGATGGCTACGCCCAGATCGCCGAGGCGGGCGTGTTCGTTGGAGAAGGCTCTGCCGCGACCCGCGAGAAGCTGGCTGGCGGCACCGCCCAAGAAGGCTGCTGCGGCGGCGGGAGCTGCTGCGGACCGACCACGATCGGTGTGGACGAACTCGCCGAGCAGATCGGGTACTCCACGAGCGAGCTTCAGGCCCTGCCCGGCGGGGCGAACATGGGGCTGAGCTGCGGCAACCCGACCGCGATCGCGCAATTGCGCGAGGGCGAGGTCGTGCTCGATCTCGGCTCGGGCGGCGGGTTCGATGTGTTCCTGGCCGGGCCGAGGGTGGGCGCCTCGGGCCGGGCCATCGGGGTCGATATGACCGCAGAGATGGTCGCCAAGGCCCGCGCCAACACCGAGCAGTACCGCAAGGCCACAGGGCTCGACAACGTGGAGTTCAGGCTCGGCGAGATCGAGAACCTGCCGGTTGCGAACGCCTCGGTGGACGTGGTCATCTCGAACTGCGTGCTGAACCTGTCCACCGACAAGGCCCGCGCCTGGGGGGAGATCTTCCGGG
>CAYGSG010000016.1:0-46074 GCA_964352615.1 uncultured Phycisphaeraceae bacterium | reverse complement strand
GTGTATACGAGACAGGTCGGGGGGGAGGGCAGGCCTCGTGGTGCCCCGCCGACGGTGTGGTGGTGGCGCTAGGGCAGGCGGTCGGTGTTGTTTTCGCTCAGCCAGCGGGCGTCGCGGTCCGACCGATCGATGATCCTCTCGACATCATCGCATGAGAGCCAGGGCAATGTCGAGAGTTTTTCCTTGAGAGCGGGTGGGAAAGGCCGACCTTTGACCTCGTGGCGGGGCCGGCTCTTCCAAATCCGGTGCATCCACAGGTACTGCTCGGGGTAGCTGAGCACCATTTTTTCGATCGCGTGGCGGTACCGGGCGGTCACATAGAACAGCGGGTCCGGCTGGTCCGCCCAGTCCTCGGGCCGTATCACATCATGCATCTCGGCCCGATAGCACAGCCCCTGGGCCTTGGCGGGGTCGAGACGGGGCACGCCTGGAATCGTCTCGCCCGGCAGGTCCTCGCCCAACCGCAGCCTTCGCCCGCCGCCCACGACAATGGTCGCGTTCGCACGGATCGCCATGATCCCTATCAGCTTGTACGTCGAGGCCAGCCTGCCAAGAAACGGCACGTGCAGCCCGCGGTCGCCCGCGTTCTGGTCGGCGACGATCGCCACCGGCTTGGCCTGGCTCAGCAGTTCGGGCACATCCATCGCGGCACCGAACTTGTCGATGAGCGTCATGCCCCGCTTGCCGCGCGTCTGGCGGACCCACCGGTCGAGCGGTTTGACATCGAGCGGGCGGTACAGCGCGTGGATGGGAAAGCCCAGCAGCGTCGCCGTCAGGCCCATCACTTCCCAGTTGCCGATGTGACCGGTGAGCATGATCGTCGGGCGTTCGTGCACGAGCGAATCGAGCGAGGGCACGATGTTCACAAGCTCGACGTGCCGCGTCCAGCCGTCCTCATTGAGAAGCCGAGGCGCAAAGCAGATCTCGACCGCCAGCTCCGACAGATGCTCATAAGCGCGCACCGCAAGCTCGCGCGCGCCCGCCTCGTCCATCTCCGGCATGGCCTGGCGGATGTTGTCGCCAGCCCTGTCGAGACGCTTGGCGTTGAACCGTGCATTGGCAAAGCGCCTGCCCGCGAGGGCTGCGGCTTTCATGGATGCCTCGCAGCCCGCGAGCATGGGCAGCGTCATCGCCGACCGCAGCGCCAGGTACAGCGCCGGGTGCGTCCATGTCGGCAGGGGCTTACCCATCAGAACTCGCGTTCAGGCTGACTCGCTCGGCGAGCCGCCATCGAATCGAGACTCAGCGTGCGCCCACGAGGGTCCGCAGCCTGTTCTCGTTGAGCACCGGGAGCTGGGTCGCTCGCGCGGTGTCCCAGAGCTGGTCGTAGCGCTCGACCAGCACCAACTCGTCGAGGTACTGCTGAACGATCTCGATGGGGGCGTTGGGCGAGGGCTCGGCCCGGGGCACGGGCCGGCGGCCCAGCACCAGAAAGTCCATGTCGCCCGTGGGCTCATCCACAACCCGGCCGCCCCAGCCCTCGATGATCGCTTTCCACTCCTCGCGTTCCTGGGCGGTCGCCAGCCCGTCGCGGTTGAGGTCGAAGTTGCCGATCATCAGCAGCGTGTAGACCTTGTTGGGGTCGTACACCGCGTTGGCGACGACATCGCCGCGAACGATCGGGCTGCCCCGGGTCTCGCGCGTGATTCGGCAGACGCTCGTGGTCTCGTCCACGCTGATGATTTCGAGCGTCGCCTTGCCGTAGGGGTACTCGCCGTTGGGTCCGAGCTGGATCGCGCCCGCCGAGGGGTACACCGCGAAGCTCATCCCGAGCACGGCCTTCTGCTCGCTGCCGATGCTGATGGTCGCTTCGCCGCTCGCCGCGTCCACCGCGAGCACCTGCGCATCGACCAGAGCCGCCTCGTCTTGGGCCTGAAGGGTCTCGTCGGAACGGGCGCTGCGCAGCACCTCGACCTGGTTGGCCAGGCGTGCGTTCTCGGCTTCCAGATCGTTGATCCGGCCCGCCATCGTCTGCTGACGCGCGTTGGCCTCGTCGCGGAGCCGCTCGACGCGGGCCTCCATGTTCGCCGATCCGTCGTTGGTCTGCCTGCGGTACTGCTCGACCTGCGATTCAAGCTGGCCGATCTGCGAGGTCAGGCGGTCGACCGTCTGCCGGTGCGTGCGCTCGATGGTGCCGATGCGCGAGACCTCGTTGGCGAGGTCCTGGCTGGCGCGCTCGCGAGCGCCGTTGGCGCTGTCGAGCTCGGTGTGCAGGTTGCGGATGTACTGGTCAAGATCGCGCAGCAGGCTCATCAGGTTCGAGCCCTGCACGAGCTGGCCGACCGATGGCGGCTGGCCGCTGCCGGGCTGCCAGTTCTTCGCCCGTGCGACGCCCGGGAGCTGCGCGGAGTTAAGCCGGCCCTGCATCGCCTCGTGCCCGTCGCGCGGCGAACCGCTCACGTCACGCATGGTGTTGCTCAGGTTGCTCATCAGGTGCCCGGTGAGCGTCTCGCGCTCCTTGCCCGCGCTCTGAAGGAAGGCCTGCACCTGCGCGTCCTGACGCTCTTCGTTCGAGACGAAGTCGTTGTACTCGCTCTGGAGGTTGTCCAGCTCACCCTGGGCGCGGTTCGCGTTGCCATAGAACACCACGGTTGTGATGAACAGGGCCAGAGAGAGAATGCCGAAGATGGTGATGGTGGTAATCACCCCGACGCCCGCGCCGGTTCGTGCAGCCATGGTTCGCGTCTCCGATTGCGGGCCCGGCCCGATCGTGGCCTGACGGCGGTGCTCATCGAGCCTCGCACGCCTCGGCGGTTGTTGCAGCCTCCGGGCGGCGTTCGCCCGATTCGGCCCTCTGGTTCTGTATCCTGCTTCTATCCCATCAAGCCAGTTCTAGCCCATCACGCCAGCGTAAGCGGGCTCGTCCCGCCGCCGCTGGCTGGGGAGTGTCCCGTCCTCAGGGCCGAGCGTCAACCGCTTGGCCCGGTGTTGGGGGAGAGTTTGGTAGAAAAACCTGCCCCGTTGCAAGATGCCTCTGGCTGAGGTCAATCACCTACCGCGCCTTCTTGCCCTCGGCCAGCATCCCGACGGCCTTGGCGATCCGCCGATCGCGGGTCTCGGCCTTCTTCGCCTCCTCGATCCACTGCACGTACTCGCGTCGGTGCGTGTACGAAAGCTCCTTCCAGAACGCTGCGGCTGCGGGCTGGGCCTTCATGGCCGAGGCGAAGTCCTTGGGCGTGGCGACGGTCCTCGGGGCGGTGTCCGCCTCGATGGTCACCTCCACCGTGTCGCCGGGGGCTTTACGGATTTTCTCGCGGATGGCCTTGGTGATGATCACGATGTGCGCCTCGGTGCCGTACCTGGCAGCGGTGCCTCGATACGACTCGCCATCGAACGTCGCGAGCACCTTGGGCCGCTTGGACCCGAGCACCGCCTCCACATCAAACGGCAGCTCGATGTACGCCCCGCCCGTGTCGTTCTGCAAAATCTCGGCCTTGAACGCTTTCGTCGCCAATTTGTAGTCCATATGCCCCGACATCACGCCAGCTCCGCATCGACCATGCATCCAGTCTGATCCGTGCCCGGCTCCCAGGCGTACATGGTGATCCAAGAGACACAGTTGTGCGAGTCCGTCTCCGATGGGTACTCCAGCCCGAACGTCACACGGCAGGGGAACCAGGCCTCCTCATCGCTCAGAAGCTCGCGCTGTTCGTTCGTGATCGCGGAGGGCTCAACGCCGACGAGCGTCACTTGGTTCTTTGCCCACGTGCTGTCGAACAGCACGACCATGCTCCCTGGGTTTCCAGGTTTGCGCGCAAAGACACGTTCTGGTATCAACTCGTCGGGGTCGTCATCGTTTTGCATCACGGCGACTTCGATGTCGGGTGAGCCGTCGATCACGACATCAAGAAACTTGATTGTCGGCTCGCCATGACCCATAAAGGGCGGATCGAGCATGATCTGACAGACGGATGTTTCGATATCGGCATCGCGAGTAAAGCCGACGAAGACATCCGGGGGGCTCCCGCCCAGGATTTGTTTCGGTGGCAGATCCATCCGAGCGAGCGGATCCATCGGGTCTTCCTCGTCCGGGTGGAGGAACGTGTGATCGCCGAGCGTAAAGCCTTCGGGCATGGCGTATCTCCTTGAGTTGCCACTGAGATTACACCCCCCGGTCGCTGCCGCCAAGCTGGTCGAGTTCTTCCGCGTACCGCTCGCGCAAGGGCTCGATCACTTCCGCGATGAACCGCTCGGTCTGCTCCACGCTTCGGCCGATGTACTTCATCGGGTCCAGCAACTGATCCTCGGTCAGCAGGTGGTGGACGCTCGCGAACGCCGGGTCGTTGCGTAAGCGATCGATCAGGTCGTTGTCGAGCCCTTCCTGCTTCACCCGGTGGCCCGCAGCCTGCGCATGCACGCGGATCTTCTCGTGCAGGTCCTGCCGGTCGCCGCCGAGCTTGACCGCCTCCATCAGGATGTTTTCCGTCGCCAGGAACGGAAGCTCGGCCATCAGGTTCTTGCGCACCATCGCTTCATTCACCACCAGGCCGCTGGCGACCTCGTGCATCAGGTCGAGCGAGCCGTCGAGCGCCAGGAACGCCTCGGGCAAGGACAGCCGTCGGTTGGATGAGTCGTCGAGCGTGCGCTCGAGCCACTGCGTCGCGGCGGTGTCGTAGGCGTTGCCGACGAGGTTCATGACGAAGCGGGTGAGCCCGCAGATCCGCTCGCACTTCATCGGGTTGCGCTTGTACGGCATGGCCGACGAGCCGATCTGGTTTTTGCCGAACGGCTCGTCGATTTCCTTGCGGTTACTGAGCAGGCGGATGTCGGTGGCGATCTTGTGGAGGACGGCGGCAATGGAGGCGAGGTCGGCCAGGATGAAGGTGTCGATCACGCGGGGATAGGTCTGCGTGACGAGTACATGCGATTCATGGTCATTCTCGAGCTCAAGACGATGGTCGACAGCCAACTCCTCAAACCACTCGATGAATGCCCGCGGGCGGCTCCTTGAGTTTCCAGTTTTGTCAATGACGACAACGTCGCCCTTGCGGGTATCGGTCGCATCCCCAAAGAGTGCTCTGAAGGATGCCTGCGTTCCGGTCGCTCCGCGAAGCCCCTTCGCCCTGTTGTAATGAAAGAGGTCAACAACACGCTCTAAGCCAAGCGACAGCTCATAGCTCCACTGTGACAATCGTCTTCCGACAGTAACGGGCTGCGCGACTTGGTAGTGGGTGAATCCGAGCGTCGGCTTCAATGAGTGTGTAGTCGCTTGATCTGCCAGCGCCAGTACAACACGGACGAGTTTGGACCTAATCACCTGAAACGCATCATCAAAAACGGCGACATCCGCATTGCACACCACATCCTGGCTCGTGCAGCCGAGATGGATGATCGGCTTGGCCTTGGGGCACTGCTCGCCGAGGCAGTGGACGTGGGCCATGACGTCATGCCGGAGGTCGCGTTCAAGCTCGCTCGCGCGGGCGAGCTCGTCATCGCTGATGCCCCGCTCCACGACGGCGCGCAGTTCCTCGACTTGCTCTTGACTCACCAGCGGCGTGTCCCAGTCCTTGGTCACCTCGTGCTGAGCTTGAGCGATCGCCAGCCAGATACGCCGCCAGGTGTTGAACTTGTGGCGTGCCGACCAGATCCGCAGCATCTCCGGGCTCGCGTTACGGCTGGCGAGGGGGCTGGTATAGGTGTCGTACGGCGACGCGGGGGAAGTGGGGTCGGGATCGGGCATGAGCGATGGTAGTGGGCTTGCGATGTGGGATGGCTCGATGGATTGTCGGCATCGGTTCCTCTTTCTCCTCCCCCGTCGCCGACGGGGGAGGTCCCTGCGGAGCAGGGGGTGGGGGCCAGGGCCATGCCTCTACCCCCTCAGTCGCTGCGCGACAGCTCCCCCATCGGTGATGGGGGAGCGAGGAGTCGGTTACCCTCCTCTCTCTCATGCGTTCCCTCGCTGCGGTCATCTTGCTGCTGGCAACTGCGTGCTCCGGTCAGCCAACCGACTCAACGGGTGCCTGGCCCCACCGGTCGTACGCGTGCGCTCGGCTCGATTCGCCGCCCGCGATCGATGGCGATCCGAGCGAGTGGGCCGGTGGCCGATGGACCCAGGCGTTCATCGATATCGAGGGCGAAGCCAAGCCCGCGCCGCGCTACCTGACCCGCGCTGCCATGGCGTGGGACGACGAGCACTTCTACATCGCCGCCGAGATGGCCGAGCCGCACCTGTGGGGCACGCTCACCAAGCGCGACAGCATCCTCCACCACCAGAATAACTTCGAAGTCTTCATCGACCCCGATGGCGACGGCGCGATGTACCACGAACTGCAGGTGAACGTGCTCAACACCGTGTTCGATCTGTTGCTCGTCAAGCGCTACCGCCACGGCGGGCCGGCCCGGCACGGCTGGACCATCAAGGGCCTGCAAACCGCCGTCAAGCTTGATGGCACCCCCAACGACCCGAGCGATGTGGACCGGGGCTGGTCGGTCGAGATCGCGATCCCGTGGTCGGCCCTCGCCGAGACCGCGGGGGCAGCCTGCCCGCCTATCCCTGGCGACGTGTGGCGGGTGAACTTCTCCCGCGTCGAGTGGACGATCGAACCTCTGGCCGATCCAGGCAAGCTCGGCTACGCCAAAGCCAACCACCCCGAGACGGGCCGCAGGCTTGACGAGGACAACTGGGTGTGGTCGCCGCAAGCCCGGATCGACATGCACGAGCCGCAGTACTGGGGCTTTGTCGAGTTCGTGCCCGCCTCGGCAGCCTCTGAGGCCAGCCCGGTGCAACCCGAGTTGGCCGACTCCCAATGACCTCATACGCTGTCGCGCTGCCCGGACGGAACGTACGCCCGTGGCCCAACGCCGATGATCGAACCACTTACTCCCGCAAGCGACCGCCGTCGCGGCACGCCGAGAGCCAACCAGAGAGAAGGAACCATCCATGCCCACAACCACTCAAGCCGCTTCGTCCATGCTCGCCCGCCTCGGCCTTGCCTGCGTGCTGATGACCGCTGCCGGCGCAGCGACCGCCCAGCACGAAGCGCCCGCGACCGATACCCAAACCGTGGCCCCCGCCGACCTGCCCGATGGCTTCAGCCTGCTCGAGAAGCACATCGAAGCCGTCGGCGGCAAGGAAGCGGTCAAGAAGGTCGAGCGTCTCCGCATGAACGGCACGTTCACGATCACCGCCATGGGCATGACGGGCGACCTGCTCATTCAACTCGAAGCGCCTGGCAAGATGGCTGTGGTGGTCGAACTGCCCGGCATGGGCCAGATCGACCAGGGCACCGACGGCGAGGTTGCCTGGCAATCCACGATGCCGGGCGCGCCCGCGCAGATTGTCGAGGGCGAACCCGCCGAGGCCCTGAAGGACCAAGCCCGCTTCACCGACGAATACACGCCGCGCGAGACCTACGAGTCAGCGGTCACCATCGGCAAAGAACTGTTCGAGGACCAGATGGTCTACCGCGTCGAAACCAAGAAGAAGCGGACCGAAGCCGTCTCGCAGTCGCTTTACAGCGTCGATACGGGCCTGCTGCTCGCGGAAATGAAGAAAAGCTCGCCCGACGCCGAAAATTTTGACCTTGTGACGGTCATGTCCGACTACCGCAAGGTCGGTGATCTTGTGCTGATGCCGCACAAGATGACGGCTTCAACGCCGCAGTTCGATCAGGTCATCGAGATGTCGGCCATCGAGATCAACCCCGAGTTCGAGGCCGGCACGTTCGACACCCCCGGCTCGTTTTGATCCCAACTTTCACTACCATGGGCCACGCATGCCCGTGATCCAAGTCCAAGCATTGCCCCAGCCCGAGGGCGTCAGCATCCCTCGGGCTTTGCGTGCGCTGT
Organism: uncultured Phycisphaeraceae bacterium; assembly: GCA_964352615.1. Lineage (GTDB taxonomy): Bacteria > Planctomycetota > Phycisphaerae > Phycisphaerales > UBA1924 > OFTM382. The sequence goes on along the minus strand of CAYGSG010000016.1, from coordinate 38,286 downwards.
GCCAGGCAGTCGCGGGCGCGATGGGCGTTGACGCAGCGCACGTGTGGGCAACGTGGCACACGCTTAGCGCCGGCTGCTACGTCGAGGGCGGCGAGCCTGCGTCCGTCGTCACGCAGCCGCGCGATTCACACCCCCCGATCGCGAGGCTCAGCGCCTTTGTGGGCCGCGATGCGCGCACCATCGAGGCGGCGCTGACCGCCGCTGCCGAGAGCCTCATCGAATCGCTCAGCCTCGGAGCGGGCAACGCCTTTGTGACCTACGACGAGCTCGCAAGCGGCAGGGTGTACACAGGCGGCACCGTGCGCAAGCGCGAGACGAGATAGATAAGCGAGCCGAGCTAGCCGAGCAGCTCGCCCAAGCCCCCGAGCCGAATCGGCTCCCGGCTGTGGATCGGTTCACCGAACGCTGAGCCGATCCGCGAGCCGTAGAACCTGCCCGCTGCGTCCACCCAATCGAGCAGGCCGTGGTTCTTCTCGTTGACCTTGAACTGGCTCTCGTAGGCGTTGAGCGCGGCCCGCTTGGCCTCGCATCCGAGGGCCGCATCAAAGATGAACGTCGGGTTTGGCACCAGCCGCAGGTGCGTCGCGTAGTAGTACAAGAGCCAACGGGGATAGATCGGCTCTCCGAGCATGGGCCGGCCCCCGATCGCGTCGCTGAACGCGGGCGGCTCGGGCATTTCGATGTTCGTCAGCTTCGCATCAAACCGTGCGTCCTCCACGATCCGCGTCACCGCCAAGTGGTCCGGGTGCGCATCCTCGTAGAACGGCGTGAACACGATCGCTGCGCCGTGCGCACGGATCACGCTGGCAACCTTGTGGCGATTGGCGACCGTGTGCTCGACCACGCGGTTGGTCAGCCCGAGCAGCATCCGCCGAACTGGTTTGGATTCTGGGTATTTGGCTGGGTCGGGGCACAGCGCACGCCGCGCTGTCTCTGCCTCGGCTGCGCGCTTGGCGGGCGTACCACGAGGCGTGGGCTCACCGTTGGTGATGTCCAGCAGCAGCACGTCGTGGCCCTGCTGGGCCAGCCGGGCGACCGTCGCGCCCATGCCCAGCTCCTGGTCGTCGGGGTGGGGGCCTACCACAAGAATCTGGGCCACAAGGCACCTCCGATCAGGCGAACTGGGCGATGGACCGTTGCCCGTGCGGCCAACTGGGTGGTCAGTTGTACGGTCAGTTGGGCGTGTCGCCCACGCTGACAAGGCCGAGCAGTTGGGTTTGGCCGTCGCGTTGGGTCTCGATCTGGATGAGCATCGCGTCGGCCGGCTGCTCGGTGGCAAAGAAGCCCCCGCCGCGGAACTGCTCGCTGAACTCATCGACGAACTGCCGAAGGTCGAGGGTGATCCGCTGGCCCATGTCCAGCGATTGCAGCGGGTGGCTGAACCGCTGGTTGATCCAGATGGTCGAGGCCTCGAACCGCTGAGCCGTCGAATTGGTGATCGTCAGCTCGTGGCCCTTTCGGCGGGCCTGCATGTCGAGCTGCTCGTATTGCAGCAAATCAGGCGGGAACGGGCGGGCGTACGTCGAGTTCGGCCCTGCGGTCAGCGCCGTGGGCAAGCCGCAGCCTGCGGTGACCAGCACCAGCAGGAGCAGGCTCGGGGCGAGCCCGGCGCTGGCAGCGCGGCCAAGGGCGGCGAATCGAGAGCAACGATGGGTCGGCGGTGTGGGCATGGACCCGAGCATAGGGAGTTGGCGCATCGACCTATCGTCCCCCCGATGGCGTGCCACGGCAACAACGCGACCCCGCCGAGCCCCGCGCACGCCCCAGGCGGCGATGCCATCGATCCCAGACAGGTCGCTGAGCAGCTCTCCGAGCGGTTCCAGAACACCGGCCCGGGCGGCTCGGCCAGCGCCATCGACCCCCGCGTCCGCGACCACATCCAAGCGTTTGACGCCCCGTTCTACCAGGCGGGCCTGGCTGGCTACTCCGATGCCGCCATGCGGCTGATCGCCCGCCGCCACGGCTGCCCGCTCTGCGTGACCGAGGCCCTGCTCGACCGCACCCTGCTCGCGGGCGGCCGGGGCTTTGCCAAGGCCGACCTGGGCGATCTGCACGACAACGTGCCCGGCGGGGCCGACGATGCCCCGCTCGTGTGCCAGATCATGGGCAGCGACCCGCGCGAGATGGCGGCCGCGGCCCTCAAAGCCGTCGAGCAGCGGGCGCGCACCGACCGCGATTACCGCGAGCTGGCCTACGCCGGCCGCGACGAGGAATTCGCGCGCGACATCGCGGGCTCCGGGATTCGGCTGCAAGGCGGCGAACCTCTCAGCGATCGCGACGACCAAGCGCCGCTGGCTGCCGGAGATGGGTTCGCCGCGATCGACGTGAACTTCGCGTGCCCGGTTAAGAAGATCAGTCGAAAGGCGCGCGGCGGGCACTGGCTCGCCGAGCCCGTCGGCGCGGTCCGCATTCTTGAAGCCGTGCGAGAGGCACTGCCCGCGAGCGTCCCCGTAACCGTCAAACTCCGGCGGAGCTTCGACGACACGCCCGAGATGGTCGAGGCGTTCGAGCGCGTGTTCGCCGCAGCGTACGACATCGGTTGCGCGTGGGTGACCGTGCACGGCCGAACCGTCGAGCAGAAGTACATCGGCCCCAGCCGGTGGGACGTGCTCCGCGACCTGTGCGCACGCCACCCGGACAAACTCATCTTCGGATCGGGCGATGTGTGGAACGCAGCGGACATCTTCCGCATGATCGGGTACTGCGGCGTTGCGGGCGTGAGCGTCGCGCGCGGGTGCATCGGTAACCCCTGGATCTTCCGTCAGGCGCGGGAGCTTCTCGCCGGCCGCGAGCCATCGCCGCCGACCATCGCCGAGCAGCGGGTGGTACTCGAACAGCACTTCGAGCTGCTGCTGCGTGTGAACCAGGGCATGCGCCACGCGGAAAACGCGACCGCCAAAGCCATGCGCAAATTCGGCATTCGCTTTGCTGCCCATCACCCGCAGGGTGAAAGCGTGCGACTCAAAATGATCGCCGTCACCAGCACACAGGGCTGGTTCGATGTGCTGGACGGTTTCTATCAGTGATCACGAGGAGCGCCAGCCGGTTGCCGTAGCAAACTATTTATCGCTCGGCAACATCGAATGAACTGTGCCCTTTCATGCCGGTAGCTTGACCAACTCGTTGGCATATGTACCGAAGATGTGCCCCTCGTCACGATTCTTGGGAACAGGCTCTCGCGCAGATGGTTCGGGCGGATCGGGAGGGTTTTGTCGGCCACTCTTCGAAGTTCGCGCGACATTCTATCTGGATCTGGAGAGTAGACGTAGACACTCTTTCCGGTATCTCGTTGGACGATGTTCACTGCCTCGCAAAAATCGGAGTCGTTTGAGATCAACATCGCTAGATCAAAATTGTCTAAGAACGCGTCTCGAACAAGCATGCATGCGAGATTGACATCGGAGCCTTTCTCTTCGGTACGGACGACCTTGACCATTGGCTCTGGATGACCACGATTTGAACGTCTCATCCACTTGTTGTGTCTCGTGAATTGACCGTAGTGGACGGTCACTTCTGTTCTCCCATTTACTGCTCGGAGATAGGCTTGTTGGTTCCGTACAGATGCATCTCTGCCATCTGATCCCTTTACTCTTGCAGTAAAGTATCGAGTAGTGACAATCGCATTGTCTGGGGCGAGCCGGCAAGCCAGCCGTTTGGGGTCTAGCCACTTGTATTGAGGGTACTTGTACCGCAGTATTCGGTTGTAGAGGTTGAACCCATCGATATAGGCATATACTTTCACGCGGGTAAAATAGCAAAAGCCACCTTCAAGGTGGCTCTGCGGCTCAGGCGGAACGCCTGAGGGTGGTTCAGATAGACTATCACGCAAGCTGTGCAGGCGGGGAAGCCCGATGCTCTCATGAGAGCATCGGGCTTCCCCGCCTAGGAGTCAAGCAAAACAGAATAAAATTGTACAAATACTTAAAATATGCACGAAAATCAACACCTAGGCCCCTTTGACCGCCGGTTTGGCGGCGGGCTTGTCGCTCGGGTACTGCACCCGGCCGTGGTACACAGCGGCCAGCGATCGGCTGATCGATTCGATCACCAGGTTCAGCTCGCGGTTGGTCAGGTCGCACTGGTCGAACTGGCCATCGAGCAGCCGCTTGTTGGCCAGCGAACGCACGAGCTGGTCGATGCGAGCGGGCGTGGGCTCGCGGAGCGTGCGCGTCGCGCTCTCGACCGCGTCGGTCAGCATCAAAATCGCGCACTCCTTGGTCCTGGGCTTGGGACCCGGGTAGCGGTACTCGATCTCTTCGGGCGCGGGCGTGGGGGCGGCCTTGGACTCGCCATCGGCGGCCGACTTCTCGCCGGCCTGATCGAGCGCCCGACGGTAGAAGTACTCGACCAGCGTGGTGCCGTGGTGGGCCTCGATGAAGTGGTCGAGCACACGCGGGATGGTCGAGGCTCGCGCGATCTCAAGCCCGTCTTTGACGTGCCCGATGATGACCAGCACGCTCATCGCCGGGTTGAGCCGTTCGTGCTTGTTCGCGCCGCCTGACTGGTTCTCGATGAAGTACTCCGGCTTGTTCATCTTGCCCACGTCGTGGTACAGCGCGCCGACGTACGTCAGAAGCGAATCCGCGCCGATCGCATTGGCCGCGGTCTCCGCGATGCTCGCGACGTTCAGCGAGTGGTTGTACGTCCCAGGAGCGCGCTGAAGAAGCTCCTTGAGCAGCGGGTGACGAGGGTCGCGCAGCTCCACAAGCGTCATGCCCGTGGTCACATCAAAAACCCGTTCGATCAGCGGCAGGATGAAAAGCGTGATCGCGCCCACCAGCACGCCCGCGATCGCGGCAAGACCCGCATCGGTGAGCACCTCGGTCAGCACCTTGGGTACCACGGGCCGGTCGATCACCGCCACCAGAATCATCGAAGCCGCCAGCACCGCCGATGTGCAGAGCCCTAGCAGCACGAGCGCGTTGCGCTGGTGAAGATCGTCGATCCGCCACACCACAACGCCCACGCCCGCCAGCAGCATCGCCAGCGAGCCCATAGGCAGCCCCACGCACACGCACAGCAGCAGCGCCAGCAGCGAGCCCAGCGCGAGCCCCGTTCGACGGTTGTACGCAATCGCGATGATCGCAGCGCACAGCATGAGCGGCGTGGTGGCCGCCAGCGGAAGCGAAACCGGCCGGGCCACCAGGCTCACAACCGCGATCGCCAGCGCCACCGCCATTAGGCCCGCGATCCACGCCATGTGCCTGGGCCGATGCCGGAGCGTCGGGCAGAAAATCCACACGTACGCCGAGATTCCCAGCACCACCGCGCCCACCGCGCCCGCAACGCTCAGCCGGCGCAGCGTCAGCCTCCATGTTGCGGCCTGCCGATTGAACGCCCGCAGTTCGGCTTGATACAACGCGAGCTGGGCGGCGGTCAGCACATCGCCCCGCACAAAGATCACCGATCGCTCGGCCCACTGCACGATGACCGGCTGCACCGCCTCGGCGGCCTGCACCTGGGCGATACTGGTCGCCGCCTGGTCGGCGCGGAACGTCGCCACCGGCGCCGAAGCCACCCGGATCAAGAGCACGCCGATCAGCGGCTCATCGAACCCGGCGCGCTGCGCCGCCTCCAGCACCGCGGCGCGAACCGCCGCCGCGTCCTCAGCGTTCACAGGGCGCGTGCGCTCGACCATGGCCGGCGCATCACCCGCCCCGTACCGCAGCTCGATCTGCCGGCTCATCCCCTGATCCGTCCGCTGCCAAGTCGCGGCATCCAGCATGGGCCGCTGCAACAGCCGGTCGACGAATCGCCCCACCCGCTCGACGTACGCGCTCCGCGGCGCGTCCTCGCCCATCTCGGTCTTGAGCGCCGTCAGCCGTTCGGCGTTGATTCCGAACCGCTGGCGGATTGATTCCTCGATGTCCTCAGGCCCGGCCGCCGCCGAAACCGTGCGGGGCAGCGTCGCAAGACCCGAACGAAGCTCGTTGAACCACGCCATGTCCGCGACATAGATATCCGGCGTGCGCTCGCGTGCTTGCTGTCGGGCCTGCTCGGTCGCGTTGGGGTCGGCTTCATCGAACCCGATCCGTACCACCTTGGTGGCGTTCATGACCCGGCCCACCGCGACCATCGGCTGCTCGCGGGCCCAGATCGCCAGAGCCGATGCCACGACCAACAGCGCCAGCGCGATCAGCAGCCCCCAGCCCAAGGGCGCGTTCACCAGCAGCGCGTCGCGCCGCTGACGCCACGTTACCGGCGCAGCCTTGCGGATCCCGCGTGCAGCGCCCGTCCGCTTGGGCGACCGGTCCGCAGCCTTCGTACCCGAGCCGTTGCTTTCGCTGGCCATCTACGCCTCCCCTTCGGCGCTCGATGTCGCAGCCTCGTCGCGGCGTTCGGCTTTGGCGATCAACTCGCTCAGCCTGCTTGTCGTATCCAGCTTGCTCTCGTCCTCGCCGTACGCCTCGATGATCCGCTGCACCAGCGGGTGGCGCACCACGTCCTCGCCTTGCAGCGCCACCGTCGCCACGCCCCTGACCCGGCGAAGCCTGCGGATCGCATCGATGAGCCCGCTCTTGGTCGGGTCCGGCAGGTCGATCTGCGTCACATCGCCCGTGATGATCATCTTTGAGCCGTGGCCCATCCGCGTGAGGAACATCTGCATCTGGCCCTTGGTCGTGTTCTGGGCTTCATCGCAGATCACCGCTGCGTTGTTGAGCGTTCGGCCCCGCATAAAGGCCAGCGGGACGATCTCGATCACGTCGTTCTCCAAGAACCGCCGGATCGTGGCGAAGTCCATCATGTCGTGCAGCGCATCAAACAAGGGCCTCAGGTACGGGTTGACCTTCTCTTCAAGACCGCCCGGGAGGAAGCCCAGCTTCTCGCCCGCTTCGACTGCGGGCCTTGCGAGGATCATCTTGGTGATCTGCCCGGTCTTGAACAGGTGGATCGCCGCGGCCACCGCGAGGTACGTCTTGCCCGTGCCAGCTGGCCCAGCCGCGATGACCAGGTCGTGGTCGCGGATCGCTTCCAGATACACCTGCTGGTTGGGCGAGCGGGCGCGAATGGGCCTGCCCGCGGCGTACACATCGAGCCTGCCGTCCCACTGCTTGGCTCCGGCCAGCGCCCGGGCGTGCTCTTCCTGACGGGCCAGTTCCTCAGCAATCAAATCCAGCGTGTGCGCGGTCGATGCCGTCCGTCCGGACTCGGCCAGCTCGCACAGCCGCTCAAGCACTCGGCGGGCCGCTGCCACCGGGGCGTCGTCACCTGAGAGCTTGACCGTGCCGTCGCGAGCGCTCACACGCACACCCGTAGCCTCGCGCAGCAGCTTGAGGTTACGCTCTTGGCCGCCGAGCACCTCGACCGAACCCTCACCCGATGGAACCCGCACCGTGACTTCCACGCACACCTCGCTCGCACGCGACCCAGATCCATGCCGACCGCTCGCGGCCGATCCCACCAAGTCTATCGGCGTTCGCACGCCTGCCTTGGCATCCAACCCGCAGATGCGTGCATCGGCTTGGAGGTGCCTGTTTGGGGTTCTCGCCCTCGCCCTGGTTGGCTGCCAAGGCCCTCAGACCAGCCCGCCCACGCCTCGCGAGCTTCCAATACCCAGCGGCGCCATCCGGGTCGTCGCGGATTGGGACGATCTCTGGGCCGCGGCCATGGGCGGGGGCAGCCCTTACGGCTGGGTCGTGGTGACCGAAGCTGAGCGCACGCCGACGACCATCCGCTTTGAACTGCTGAGCGTCCGCGATCAGCCCGGCTGGCTGCTCGCTGAGCGCACCACCGATGCTCCCGAGATCGAACTGGAACCCGTTGCGATGACCCTCTCGGCGCGCCTCGGTCGATCGGGCGACCCAGCGGGCGAATCGGCCCTGCTCTCGGCAGTGGCGTACCGGCTCGACGAACTCGTCGGCGAAACGGTCTCCACGCTCCCGATCCGCGAGTTCGCCGTGTCGCGCGACCCACCGGCCGCCGACTAAACGACCGCACAGCCACCGGCGTGCACGGGCAGTTCGACGAGCATCGTCGTTCCTTCCCCGTACACCGATTCGACCCAGACCCTGCCCTCCAGCGCCCGCACCGCGTGCTTGACGATGGCCAGCCCAAGCCCCGTGCCGCGCTGGCTCGTGTGCCCCGTCCGCGATGGGTCCACCTGGTAAAACCGCTCGAAGATCCGCTGCTGAGCGCTCAGCGGGATGCCCGGCCCCTGGTCGATGACTTCGATGCGAAGCGCGGAGAGCGTCGAACGCTCCCCGCCGGTTAGCAACTTCGCGACCACTTGCGTCTCCGTTCGGGCGAACTTGATCGCATTCTCAAGCAGGTTCCGCAAGATCAACTTGAGCAGCGTCGGGTCCGTGCGCACGGTGCCGACATCTGGGCCGAGCTCGAACCGCAGCTCGAGGTTCCGCTCTGCGCAGGGGCCTTCGTAGAGCGCTGCGAGCTGGCTCGCCAACTCGCCGAGGTGAACATCTTTCAGCACGATCTCGGCTTCGGGCGACTCCAGCCGGGCGAGGTCGAGCAGGTCGCGGACCATCTCTTCGAGCCGCGCCGCGTTGCGTTCGAGCATGCCGAGCACCCGCATTCGCATCGTCTCATCTTCGGGTCCGAGCGAGCCGAGCGTCTCGGCCGCGGCGCGAATCGAGGCCAGCGGGGTGCGCAGCTCGTGCGAGGCGTTGGCCACAAAGTCGGTCTTGAGCTGCATCGCGGTGGCCAACTCGGTGACATCCACCAGCGTGAGCACCACCCCGGTCGTGGTCCCTTCAAACTCGTTCAGGTCGCCCGCCGAGAGCACCGCTGGGGCCGCGGTAACCTCAAACACGCAGACACGGCCGTCGGCCAGCGCGATGCGCAGTCTCCGTGTTTCGTGCTCGCCGCGCAGCGCCCTGGCGTGGATGACCAGCACCTCGGGCTGGGTAAAGACCTGCTCGATGAGCCTGCCGCGCGGGTTGCTGGCCGAGCCAAACAGCGACTGGCCCGCCGCGTTGCACAGCCGGATCACTCCGTCGGCATCGGTGGCCAGCACCGGGCTGTCGACGGCTTCAATGACCGCACGCAGGTCCCGCTGCTCGCGCTCGACTTGGTTGATCCGCGTCTCGAAGGCGGGCTTCGTGCCCGCGATTTGCTGGGCGGCGCGTTCGAGCGGGTGCTCAAAGAGTTCGCTCGGGTTGCGGTCCACCCCTACCGACCCTGCAAGCCGGTCCGCTTCATCGGTGACGCGAGCCACGCGGCCGTGCAGCGCCCGGCGGGCCACGAGGCTCCGCCTTACGACCCACAGCCCGCTAGCCCACGCCCCGCCCAGCACGAGCCACAGCGGGGCACCCAGCAACGCTGCGGCGCTGAGCACGAGCCCCACCGCCACGGCCGCGGCACCGTCGGGCGAGAGGATGGGAGTTGCATGCTGCGGGCGAGGCATCTGCGGGAGGCTAGCGGACGGCCGAGCAGGGCGTCTCATTGGGCGGCCGACTGGTCCTGTTCCGCATTCAGCCGGTACCCAACGCCGCGCACCGTCTGCACGACCGGTCCATAGCTTCCAAGCTTTCGGCGGATCGCGGTGATGTGGACATCGATCGTGCGCTGGGTGACCATGACGCCCGGGCCGAGGGCTTCGGTCATCAGCGTGGCTCTGGACAGCACCTTGCCCTTGGCCTTGACGAGCGATTCAAGCAGCTTGAACTCGGTCAGCGTGAGCTTCAGCAGTTCGCCGCCAGCGCGGGCCTCATGCACCTGCGTATCAATATCGATCGGTCCAAACCGCAGCGGGGGCAATTCGCGTTCACTCGCGCCAGCCGGCTGCGCACGCCGAAGCACCGCTTCCATCCGTGCAATCAGCACCTTCATCGAATAAGGCTTGGTGATGTAGTCGTCGGCGCCCGCGGTCAGGCCCACCAGTTCATCGACTTCCTCGGCTTTGGCGGTCACCATCAGAATCGGGATCGCCGAAGTCTGCGGATTCCCGCGAAGCCGACCAGCGACCTCCGTTCCCGACAGGCCGGGCAGCATCACGTCCAGCAGAATCAAGTCCGGCGAATGCGACCGCGCCTGTTGCAGCGCTTCATGGCCCGAGGCAGCGGTAAGCACCTCGTAGCCGGCCTTCTCCAGATTGAATGCCAGCATCTCAAGCAGTTCGGGCTCGTCTTCGACGGCGAGCACGACTCCCCGGGGCGCCACTGAATTGGGCATGCTGCGGCTCCTGGGCATGGTGACGGGGCTGGCCATGAAAGGACCGAAGCGTAAAGCCAGTTTCGGGCGACCGCTTGCCTCTTAGAGCCGGATTCAGCAGTCTTCACGCGGTCTTTGCGCAGGACGCTCGCGGGATATTCATGGCTCGCGATACGCTGATAACCAAGCGCCAGGGCGCTGGATGAGCAATTCTCGTGTGTTTATACGGGTTTTATTCGGATAAGTCCTAGAAAAAAACAAGTAATCACTAACGAACTTGCGGTAGTCGGCCCGAGATAACTGGACAGACGGGGTGACGCAGTATAAAACTGGGTCATCAAGTGAAGTAAGTGCTAGCTTCGCGGAGCGAGGTTGGCGTAGAAGGGTTGGCCGAGCCAGTCCTTGAACAAGAGAACAGATGTGGATCAATGGAGATCCACTAGCACCAACGGGTCGGCGAAGAACGCTCGACTCAGGTACAGAGACTCAGGGAGTCAATCACATGAACAAGATCACGACTGTTGCTTTGATCGCCGGTGCTGCCCTTGGCATGAACGCCTCGGCCCAGACCAACCTTGACAACGACCGCGCCTACGCCGCCGAGCTTCTCGCCGACGCAGGTTCACGGTCCAGCCTCCTCCAGAGCGGCACCGCCGGCCACGACGGCAACTTCTTCCTGGCCTCGGGTGACGGCAACTACCGCCTGAACATCAAGGGTGCCACCCAGTTCCGTTACGTCATGAACTTCCTTGACGACGACAACACCGGCAACGACGACGAAGACTTCGCCAACGGTTTCGACCTGACGCGCGCCTTCATCGACTTCACCGGCAACGTCATCAACCCCGAGACCACCTTCAAGATCCGCGGCGAGTTCGGTGAGAACTACGGCCAAGACGGCGATTCCGACTTCGGCGACTTCGAGCTGCAAGATGCTTGGGGCCAGCACGAGTTCGAGAACGGCGTCAGCCTCCGCTGGGGTCAGTTCCTCGTTCCCGTCGTCTACGAAGAGTTCTACGTCGATGACACCTACCAGCTCGCCGCTGACCGCTCGGTCACCAGCGACTTCTTCAACGCCGATTACACCCAAGGCGTTGCCCTGAGCTACCGCGACGACACCTGGGGCGGCACGATCTCGATGAACGACGGTGCCAACACCGACAACACCCCGTTCTTCTCCGCCTCCGAGGCCGACTACGCCCTCACCGCTCGCGTCGACTTCCTCCTCGCCGGTGGCGACTGGGCCGCGTTCAACGACTTCACCTCCTTCCGCGGCAACGACACCCTCGATGCCCGCCTCGGTGGTGCGATTCACTGGCAGACCGCCGGCGACACCGCCGCCTTCGGCATGCCCGGCACCACCGGTCAGGCCATGGTCGCTGACGTTGACACCCTGCTTTACACCATCGATGTTTCCATCGAAGGCAACGGCTGGAACCTCTTCGGTGCCTTCATCGGCTCGAGCGTCGACATCGACAGCACCACGCCCGGCGGCAGCAGCACCGATCTCGAGAACTTCGGTGGCGTTATCCAGGGCGGTTACTTCGTCGCCGATCAGTGGGAGCTCTTCGCCCGCTGGGATGCCATCTTCTTCGATGACGACCTGAGCCCCGCTGGCTCCAACGCCGACGAGGACTTCCACACCCTCACCGCTGGCTTCAACTACTACTTCGTTCCCGAGAGCCACGCCGCCAAGTTCACCGCTGACCTCCAGTGGTTCTTCGACGAGCAGGCCAACAGCTCAGGTGCCATCGGCACCCTGGCACCCAACCAGCAGTCCGCCCTCCTCCCCTCGGGCGAGGACGACGAGATCGCTCTCCGGTTCCAGATGCAGCTGATGTTCTGATTCAGTCTGACTCTCCTTGATTCCAGGCGGGCTGTCCTTCACAGGGCAGCCCGTTTTTTGTTAAGATCGCGCTAAGCTGCCTGCATCACATTTGGCGCTCGCTCGTAGCACAAGCCCGATCACAACAGATCAATCCAGGACCACGTGATGAACCACGCACGCCTCGGGGCCCTCGCTCTCATTACTCTCGCTGGGCTTGCCTGCAGCGCTGGCGCGCAGGGCCTCGTCTCGGGTCACGACGGCAACAAGTTCACGCTCAACGCGCCCGACGGCTCGCACAAGCTCAGCGTAGGTGGGCGCATCCAGTTCCGCTACACCTTCAACTCGCGCGATGAAGACACCGTCCCCCCAGCATCCGGGCACGACGACACCACCGCGGGCTTTGACATGCCTCGCACTCGCCTTGATTTCAGGGGCACCTCGGCCGGCGGGCTGGTCGATTTCCGCATCACCGGCAACTTCAGCAGGTCGGGTGGCGACTTCGACCTTACCTACGCCTACATGGATGCGAACCTGAGCGATGCGATCACCATTCGGTGGGGGCTGGACAAGGCCCCGGTGCTGCGCGAGGAGTTGATGAGTTCCTCAAGCCAACTCGCGGTGGAGCGAACCGTGGTCAACGGGGTGTTCAGCCCCAGGTTCACCGAGGGCGTGTACCTGCACGGCACGCACGAGCGATTCCGCTGGAGCGGGAGCGTGACAGATGGTGCCAACGCGGCGCGCACGCCGTTCTTCTCATCGAGAGAGGCTGACCTCGCGCTGTCGGGACGAACCGAGTTTCGGCTGGGCGATGCAGGCTGGAGCCAATACAAAGACTTCACCTCTTGGAGAGGCAACGACACCGGCCTGATGCTCGGGGCTGCTGCCCACTGGGAGACGCGCGGCGATACCGCTGCGTTCAGCACCCCGCCCGCCATCGCACAAGTTGCAGTGCCCGATTCGGAGCGCTTCATCTGGACACTCGACGCGAGCTTCGAGACCGACGGCTGGAACCTGTTCGGCGCGTTCATCGGCCGACGCACGGATGCCGCCGCCGACCTGACCGACCTGGGAGCGATCGTGCAGGGCGGCGTGTTCGTTACCGACCATGTCGAGTTGTTCGGCCGGTGGGATGCGGTCTTCCCCGATGACGACCGCGGCGCCACGGGCAACGACTTCCACACCCTCACCGGCGGCTTCAACTACTACCCGATCCTCGAAAGCCACGCCATCAAGCTCACCGGCGATGTGCAGGTGTTCCTCGACGAGCCCGACGGTTCATCGTCGGTGGTCCGCACGCTCGATGCCGGCACCGCGCTGCTGCCGGGCGACCGGGACAACCAAGTAGCGGTGCGCTTGCAAGTGCAAGTGCTGTTCTAGCTCTGCGTTTCGATGCGTGCAATGACCGGCTACATCCGCTCAAGCGTCGGTAGGCCCAGTGTTTCGAGCCCGTCGGCCAGCACCCGGCCAGTCAGGTCGCACAGCCTGAGTCTGGAACCGCGCGTCGCTTCGTCGGGTGCGCCCAGCACCGGGCAGTGCTCGTAGAACACGCTGTACGCCGAGGCCAAATCGTAAAGCAGCGCGCACAGCCGGTGCGGCTCGCCGTGCTCGCCCGCAGCACGCACCGTCTGCGGGTACCGCAGCAGCGTCAGCGAGAGCTTCTTCTCGGCGGGCTCGGCGATCCGCAGCAACGCAGCCTTGTAGCCGTCGCCCACGCCGCGCTCTTCCGCCTTGCGGAAGATCGAACGCACCCGCACCAGCGCGTTCAGCAGGTAAGGCCCGGTGTCGCCTTCAAACGCCAGCATCCGCTCGAAGCTGAACACGTAGTCCTTGATGCGATCGTTTGATAAGTCCGTGTACTTGATCGCCGCGATGCCCACAGCTTCCGCGATCGTGCGCACGCTCGCGTCATCAAGCTCCGGGTTCTTCTCCCGCACGACCGCTTCGGCCTGATCGACGGCTTGGTCGAGCAGATCGACGAGCCGAACGTTCTCACCGCTGCGTGTCTTAAACGGTTTGCCGTTGTCGCCCAGCACCATGCCGAACGCGGCGTGTTCGAGCGATGACGGCTTGCCCGCGTGCTCGCGCGTCGCGTACCCGGCCTTGGTCGCCGCCGCGAACACCTGCCTGAAGTGCAAGCTCTGCCGAGCATCCACGCAGTACACCACCCGCTGAGAACCCAGCTTCTGCACGCGTCTGCGGATGCCCGCAAGATCCGTCGTGGCATACAGATAGCCACCGTCGCTCTTACGCACCAGGCACGGCTCGTTGATGCCAGCCTCTTCCAAAGGCACCACGAGCGCGCCGTCCGATTCGAACGCGATCTTCCGCGCAACCAGGTCCTCGACCACGCCCGCAAGCTCATCGCGGTAGCTGCTCTCGCCCGCGGAGTGCTCGTCGGTAATCCGCGTGTTGAGCCTGCTGCAAGCATCAAGGCACGCACGCATGGTGGTGTCGTAGATCCGTTGCCATAGCGCGACGGTTTCGGCGTCGCCAGATTGCAGCGCGATGAGCGTGCGCTTGGCCTCGGCCAGATGCTCGTCGGCCTCCTCCTGCTGAGCGCCGAGTTCAGCGAGAATCTTCGGACCCATGTCGTACTTCTCGGCGATCGCGATGGCGGGACGAACACCCCGGCACTCGGCCTGCGCCAGCTTGTACAGCCCATCAAGCGTGCTCAGATCGAGCGCATTCAGACTCACGCGACCAGCGGACGCTTCGTCGCGCAGCTTCGCGGTCACCATCGCGATGGGCAGACCCCAATCACCGACGTGGTTCTGCCGCGTGACCTTGTGCCCGAGGCGTTCGAGAATCCGCGCGATCGTGTCGCCGATGACCGTCGCGCGCAGATGCCCGACGTGCATCTGCTTGGCCAGGTTTACGCCGCACACGTCCACCGCGATCGCCATCGGTGATGCCGGCGCTGGCAACCCAAGCTCGGGCGTGTCCAGCCTGCCGAGCAGCGCCGCGATCGTCTCGCTCTTGAGCCGAACGTTGATGAACCCCGGACCCGCGATGTCTTCGGGCGCGATCGGTTCGGTCAGGTCGCCAAGCTCCAAGGCCGCGACCAAATCTGCGGCGATCTCGCGCGGCTTGCGACCAAGCTGCTTGGCCAGCGGCATCGCGGCGTTGGACTGAAAGTCGCCAAGCTCGGGCCGCTTGCTCGCCGTGATCAGCGCCGAAGCATCCACAGCGTCCGGCGCGAGCCTGCGGATCGCATCAATAAAGCAAGCATCGAGCAGCTCGACGGGGTCCAGCGGGGCAGCGTTCGCGTCGGCATGTGATTCGGCCATAGGTCCGCGATGGTAGTCACGGCCCCGCGTTTGGCTCACTCGAAGCCCACCGGTCGATGAACGACGCCAGCTCCGTGCGCACGTCCGCCAGCGAGCTTCCCGCGAGCAGCGCCCGCGGGTGATCGAGCACCGCCACACGCCCCGATTCGGTCGCGGGCAGGCCAAGCTCAGCCAGCCTGCCCAGTTCAGAGCGCCACCGCGAGGCATCGAACGCATCGCCCGCAGCCTCGCGCTCGCCGCGCGGAGCAAGCAGAACAATCGCGTCGGGCGCAAGCCGAACGAGGTCCTCGGCGTGCAGCCTCACGTATGGCCCATCGAGCGGCCCCGCCATCGCGCAGCCGAGCTGCTCAAGAGCCATCTCGTAATGGAACGAACCCGGCCCGAGCGCTGCGGGCTCCGCGCCGGGCATGAGCAGCAGTAGCTTGCCGTTGCTCCGCCGACGTTCGATCAGATCGGCTTCGGACTCCGGGGCGTCGGGCTCAAACCTCTCCATCCGCAGCTGGCGCTCCGCTGGCTCGCCCTCGGGCGGCCCGAGCATCGTACTGAGCCGCTCTTCCATGTCGGCTACATCGTCCCACGAAAGGCTTCCGAAGTTCTCGATCTTCCAGCCCCGCTGCGCGCCCAGTTCGACCAGCCGGTCGGGCAGCTCGCGCGATCCCCATTGCAAGAAGATGTGTGTGGGCTGTGCGCTCAGCAGCGTCTCATAGTTGAGGCCCGTCTGGTCGCCCGCGATCGGGAGCGATGCCTCCGCCACTGTGTCCCACCCGTGGCGAGCGACGATGGCCGAGCCGTGCCCGCGATCGATGAGTGTTGCGGTCACGCCCGGGCTGAGCGAGACGATGCGCATTGCCTGATGCTCATCTGCCGGTGGTGGGGGAGCCGTATCAGCCGGATCGTCGCACCCCGCGAGCGCCACGAACAAGACCATCAACGCAAGCTGGACGAGCACCACGAGCTTCACTTGAACGCCTCCTCCACCGCGCTCCGCAGCGAGTCGATGGACTCCTGCGGGTACAGCGCGAACGACCAGTCACGCTTCGCAGCGACTTGTGCGCTCGCTACGCGCATGCGCGCAGTATGGGCCTCGGCTTCGAATGAGTCGATCTCGCTCGCGTGCTGGCCCCGATGTTCCGCGAGCAACGCATGCAGCTTGCGGTACAGGGCAGAACGCTCGTGGCGATCGGTGACAGCCTCGATCGCCCGCACCAGTTCGAGCTTCTCGCGCTGCGCAGCGTTCTCACCAAGCTGGCCCGGGTTGTGCCTTGCTGTGTGCGCACGGTTGGCGATGCGTTGCAGCTCTCGCTCGCTCGGTTGCTGGCCGTCCTCCAGGTCGAGCCGCAGATCAGCCGTCACCACAACCGATGGCGCGAGTGGCGCGCCCAGCCAATCGGCGATCCATGCCTCGGTCGCGCGGTCGTAGCCCGCGCTGCTGTCCGTGGCCCCGCCGCCCGTGCCGTGGATGAACACGTCGCACGCTTCCAGCCTGAGCAGCGCTGTCATCAGCAGTGCCTTGGGTGCGAGTGTTGCACGATCGATGCTGGCAAGCTCGCCTGCGAACACTGGCGTGCGCTGGCCGTCGAGCTTCCAGAGGGGCAGTTCCCAGTCGTCCTTAGTGCGCAGGGAGAGCGGGCGCGCACCGCCATGCTGATCGACCGCAAGGTTGTACGCCTGGGCGCACTTCGCGGGATCTTCGAGCATTGTGTCCAAGAGCCGATCGAACACCGGCAGTTCACGCAGTGAACTCGCGTAGATCGCACGGGCATCGCCACCCAGCAAGCTTGCAGTCGCACGTTCGACCTGCACCGAAGCGTTTGGTGCGTCCGTGTGCGCACCGATCGCTGAGGCTGCGCGTTCCAGCCTGCCACGCATCGAAGCATCCAAGCCCTCGGGTAGCTGTAGCGATGGGCTCGCCGCGGGCAGCGCGCACGCCGGAGTCCCATCTTTGGGTTCCGGAGCCAAGCGTGCTGCGCGCACGCTCATTGAGCCGTCTTTGCTCTGAATAGGCACTTCGATCGCCCACGGGTCCATCGCGTCCTGATCCACCACGAGCCACACAGCCTGCGCGTTGTGCGCCCGTGCGTACGCCTTGAGGGCTTGACGTTTGGCCAGAATGCCGGGGTGCCAGAGCGTCGGCTGGTGGCCGCTCATCATGACCGGTTTGTTCGGATCAAGCCCCAGTTTGAGGCGGGTGGCGCTCGCTCGCTCATCGGTCAGCGCCCGGTTGTTGATCGGCTGGTTAGTCAGCTGGGGCCACGCGCTCGGCTCGGGCTCGAACCGCACCACGGGATTGATGGCCGGGGCGCTGGCAGAGGTCACGGGCAGCAGACCGCCTCGCTCGCTTCAGCGGGCAGCAGGTGCGCGTGTCGGCTGATCTCGCAGTGCAGCACGCCGAGGTAGTGCGCGCGCCGTCGGCCCGGGTCATCGAGTTCGGCCCCGAAGCTGCGGTTCGGATCGAGATAGATCAGGCTTACCGGGATCTCGCGCACGCGGATGCCGTGGCACGCGGCTCGCACCCACAGCTGCATCGGGAAGGCGTAGCCCTCCTCGGTGAGATCGAGCGCGGGCATCGCGCTGACGCGGTGTGCCTTGAACCCGCAGAATGAATCCGTGAGCAGTTCGCCGCCGGCATGGGCGAGTCTCGATCCGAGCCGATCGTTGATCTCGCCGGTCAGCTCCATGTTGATGCCTCGGCGGTCAGCGGGGGCCGAGCCGGCTTCGGGCGGGATCAGGTACCGGCTGCCGCTGATGATGTCGTGGGTGTCCTGCACGCACGCCTCAAAGAAGCAGGCCAGCTCGGCGGGCTCGTGCTGCTCATCGCAGTCCATGGTGATGACCCAGTCAAACAGCCGCTCTTGCGCCCAAGCGAAGGCATCGATCAAGGCCCGGCCGTAGCCCCGGTTGGCCAGTTGGCTGAGCACATGGGCTCGGGTCTGTGTCGCGAGCATGGCTGAGGTGCCATCGGTCGAGCCGTCATCGACGACCAGCACCTCGATCTCGCCGAACTGGCCGTCTGCAGCCTCGATTTCCTCAAACACTCGCTTGAGTACGCCGGTGAGCGTGCCAACCTCGTTGAAAACCGGGATCGCGATCAGTGTGCGCAAAGACCAGTACCTCCATCGCGAGCAGTCGTAAGCGTAGGGCTGGGCCAACCGCCCAGCGGCAGCGGGCATTCCACCGGCGGTCCAGCGTGGGCTGGTTTCCGGCGGTTTCCCGGTGGTTTCCCTTACTCTGCGGTCGCTTTGGCTTCGCTGGACAGCTCGGTGAAGGCCCGGAATCCGAATGGCCGGGTCTCGCCGTCACCCTCGCCTGTTTGGGCTGCGTTGGCGGCCTCAAGCTGGGCCATGATCTCGGGCGTCAGCACATGGACCGTGGCGATCTCGCTGAGCGGGAGGGTGAAGATCTCGCCCGCAGGCGTGCGGATCTGGAAGATCGAGCACTGCACCTCAGCCGATAGAGCCCTCTGGGCAGCAGATGTCGTCACCGAGCAAGCGAGCATGGGCTGCACGTCCGCGATGGGGATGCGGGTTCCCAGGCGTGTGATGACCGCGACCCGCCCGTCGTACATGGGCACGGCCTGCGGGTCGGCCTGCCCGGCCGAGGCCTTGATCTGCTCAGCCCGCGCTCGACCAAGCTCCACACTCAGGCCCGTGAGCATGTCCCGGACCACGTTCTCCCAGAACAGCTTGCGCGTGGCATCCACTTCTGAAGGCGGATGCCGGCTCTCGGGGTGGTGGGCTTTGTGTTCACTCATGGTCCGTGTACCAGTGCTTGCAGATTCGGACGTTGCCCAGCCCCGGCTGGGCCAGCGCAAACGGTACAGACCATAGGCAAACGCCCCGGTATTGACCTCAGCCGATGGCTCGAAGCGATTGGACAGACCAGCGGACCGATCACTCTGCTAGCACAGGAGGTAGGTGCCCATGGCTGGTTCTGAACAAGGCTTGAACAAGGTCCGCTCCATCCTCGGCAAGATGGATCGGTCGATCTCCGATGCCCGCAAGCGCCGACTCGGCGAACCCGAAGGGGCGCCCAACACCAACGGCGTTCACGAAGAGGACGACCTGATGATCGGGCACTCCGAGTCCACCAAGCCTGTCGTTCGCGACGAGCCGGCCAAGGCCGAGGAGGTCTCGGAGATGCGGGCCCGCTACGGCAAAGCCAAGCCCATCGGCCCGGCCCCCGCCAACAGCAACGGGACTGGCCATGGAACAGGTCACGGGGCTGGCAACGGCGCACCGCCGCCGCACCACGACGGCGACAACCCGCTGAACTTCCACGCCAGGCCGGCCTGAGCCATGCAAGCCTGAGCCGGGCTCAAGGCCACCATCCAACCGCTCGCAACCCCTTGGCCCGCTGGGTCGGGGGTTCTACCATGCGCTTACCGAGTAGCGCCCATCGGGTGCTGCGAGGGGGATTAGTGTAATGGCAGCACGACTGATTCTGATTCAGTTAGTATAGGTTCAAGTCCTGTATCCCCTATTCGAGTTGTGTGTGCGATAGAGCACGCCCGGATCACTATTCACCATCCTCATGGTCATCGGGCGCTGCGGCCTTCTTGGTAACGCGCAGGTACGCCGCGCTCACGCCCAGCAGAAGCACGCCGAGCACGACAAAGCTGGCGACCCGCACCGCGTCGTTTACCGAGGCCAAGTCCCAGAGCACGGCTTTGGCCGTCGCGGTAGCGAGCAGCGCCAGCCCCGCGTAACGGGCGATCGAGAGCGTTCGCCAGGCGCCGACGGTCAACAGCGCGATCGCGAACAGGCCCCACCAGATCGACAGCGCCCCGCGCTGCGTGGCCTGGTCCTCGAACAACACCGATGCAGCGCGAGTGGCTTCGAAGCTCGTCGCGACGAACGTCACCAGCACCGCAACGCCGATGATCACGGCTGGAATCGACGGGTGGCTCCATAGAGATTCGGGCCTTGTCCCGCCGGCCCAGACGGCGGCAGCCAGAACAAGCACGATCGCGCCCGCTCCGATGAGGCCCGGGTGGACCACGAGCGGAGCGTCCGACTCAAGCCAGCCGGGCGTAATGAAGGCTGCGACCCACGCCGAGATCGATAGCGCCATCACCACGCACGCGCTGGCATCGAGGCGCAGCGTTCGCCGCCACAGGTGCAACCCGAACGCGAGCGTGCCGACGGCCAGCCACGCGTACATGAGCGATGCTGGGTCGGCCTGGCGGTGCACCGGGAGTGTCGCAAGCAGCAGCACTGCGGTAGCTGCGTATATGGGTAGCGTAGCTTGAGGCAGGGCCGAGCGTTGGGCGAGCATGAGGACGGCGCGGATCGCCACAGCCAAGATGAGCGCTAGCAGAGCGAGCGCATCGTTGGTGATGACGAGGCCCAACCACGGCGTTCCCGCGTCGGTGAACCATTGTGTTGAAAGCGTGCACAGCGCAGCGGCCAGCAGCAGGGCATCGCCCAAGTGCTCGTAGAGACGCCTGCGCCGCACGCCGCCCGCAGCAGCGGTGCAGAGACCGATCGCGCAGAGCCACACCGTAAAGGACACAAGCTGCGTCTCGCGGTGAGCGGTAATAACTGCGAAGATCGCAAGCGCGATGGCCGCAAGAATCGGATACAGCCCTCGTCGCCAGCCGGTACCAATCGCTTGGGCCGACCACGCTGCGGCCATCCAGCACGCAGCCGTACACAGCGCCAGCGCCGACCAACCCGTCAGGTGCAGGCCCGCGAGCGTCCACGACCGGGTCGTCGGCTGGTGCGCTTCGATCAGGTCGACCGAGAAAACGCGAGCCGTGGCAAGCGCGAGCGCGACCACGGCGTACACCAACAGGCCCGGCGAACGAATCGACCGCGCCGCGACCGCAGCGGCCGCGCCCACGCCGAGCGCGGCAAGACCTTGCAGCCAGCCGCTGACGCCCCAGCCGATCGCAGCGAGCAGCAGCCCGCCGCTCTGGGCGAGCAGCGCGGCGCCGAGCCGTTCTTCGGCGGTGCGGGGCAGGTCGCGCAGCACACGCAGGTGGCCGGCGAGCACCATCGCGATGAGCCCGCACGCCACGGCAAACCCGGCCGGCCCTATCCAGTCGAGCCCGGCGCTGAGCACCTCAAAGCCAACGCCGGCCCACAACGCCGACCATGCGGACGTCGAGAAGCTGGACACCATCGGCCGAGCGGATGCAAAGCCCGAGTGGCGGTCATCGCCGTGCCTGCGAGCGCTGATAACAAGTTCAGCGTGGAACAGGCTCCACACGCCGGCTGCGAAGACGATCGCGGTGATCGGGGCGCTGCCCACAAAGCCGAACATCCAGAACGTTCCGAGCAGCAGCATGGGCCACCAGCAGACGGTCCGCAGCACGCGGTAGCGAACGTTTGCGATGCTGAGGCCCAGACCGATCGTCGTCACCATGCCCAGGTACAACGGCAGCGCCCACGGCTGAGGGTCGCTCGTGCGCGCAATCATCGGCGCGAGGTACGCGCCAAGCAGCGAGAGCACCGCGACAACGGTCAGTCGTGCATGCAGCGCAACGCCGATACCGATCGCAGCGACAAGCGCCATCAGGCCCAGAGTGACTGGCTCGCTGAGCAGTTCGTACAGGCCGTGGGCGGCCCACACCGAGACATACAGAGCGCCGAGTCCCGATGCGGACACCGCAGCGGAAGCGCGGGGGCCGATCTTGCGCCGCAAGACCTCGCCCGCAGCAAGCATCGCCGCACCAGCCGCGGCCAGCGCCCAGCACTTGCCCGCGTCGCTGAGCGTCACCCAGCCGTTCTTCCACGCGAGCCTTGCTGCGAACGAGAGGCCCGCGATGACGATCAACGCGCCGACGATCGCAAAGAGTCGGCCTCCCACGAACTGTTCGAGCTTGGGAGAAGGAGTTGCCTTGGTAGGTGGCTTGTGGTTGGCTTGTAGCTGTTTGGCCGGTGCGGCAGGCGCGGGCTCGCTTGTGCTTGGGGTCGTTGGCTCCTGAGGTG
Organism: uncultured Phycisphaeraceae bacterium; assembly: GCA_964352615.1. Classification (GTDB taxonomy): domain Bacteria; phylum Planctomycetota; class Phycisphaerae; order Phycisphaerales; family UBA1924; genus OFTM382. The sequence continues at coordinate 16,132 of CAYGSG010000016.1, read as the reverse complement.
TCGGGGGCTTCTCGGCTGCATTCAATTCGCGCAGCCGATCCATCGCGGCCTTGGTCCGCTGCGCGCGTTCGCTGGGTTCTGGTTGACGGTGGATCGGTGCCACCGGCTGGGCGGGCCCTGCGATCGGTTCGCTCGCTGGGGCCTGGCTCTGTTGCTGCGGCTCAGTTGCCTCGGCTAGCACGGCACCTTCGCTCGGTTGTTTGGCTTCGAGCGCGTCGAGCCGATGCTCCACAGCGTCAAGCCGGGAAAGCACCAGCTTGAGCAGGTCTTTGGAAGAGCGGTCGTCCTGGTGGGGCGAGTCAGCCATGGCGTAGCGGGCAGCTTACCACCTCGCCTCCGCCGCGTCGGGCGCTACGCCTCGCCCGGGTTCTCGTGCTCGATCTGGCGGTACAGGAACTCCGCGTACCGGCCGTCGGCATCCAGCAGCTCGCGGTGGTCGCCGCGTTCGACGATCGTGCCGTGCTCAACGACCAGAATCTGGTCGGCGTCGCGGATGGTGCTCAGCCGGTGGGCGATCACGAACGTCGTGCGGTCCTTGAGCAGGTCGCGCATGCCGGCCTGGATCATCGCCTCGCTCTCGGCGTCGAGGTTGCTCGTCGCTTCGTCGAGAATCAGGATCGCGGGGTCAGCCAGCACCGCCCGCGCGATCGCGATGCGCTGCTTCTGGCCGCCGCTGAGCCGAACGCCGCGCTCACCGATCAGCGTGTCGTAACCCTGTTCGAGCTTGTCGATGAACTCGGCCGCGTGCGCAAGGCGGGCGGCATCGGCGATGCGATGCCGGCTGGCGCTGCGGTCGGCGTACGCGATGTTGTCCGCGATCGAGCCATCAAACAAGAACACGTCCTGCTCGACGACGCCCAGCAGCGAGCGGTAGCTACGGATCTCGATCTCGCGCAGGTCCACGCCATCAAACAGCACCCGGCCATGCGTCGGGTCATAGAACCGCGCCACCAGGTTGCACAGCGTGGTCTTGCCCGCACCCGACGGCCCGACCAGCGCCACCGTCTGGCCCGCGCGCACCTTGAGCGATACATCGTGCAGCACGTCCTCGTGCTCCTGCGAGCCATCGAGCGAGGGGTACCGGAAGCTGACGTTCTCGAGCTCGATCTCGCCGCGCGCGTTCGCCCGGCTCACCGGCTTCGCGCCCGGCAGCACCGCAAGCTCGGTCGGCTGTTCGAGCAAATCGAGCACGCGGTCGAGCCCGGCGAGCTGGCTCTGCACGCCCGTCGCGCTCTGCGCGAGCGTGGCCAGCGGGCCGAGCATCATCACGAGGTACATCACAAACATCGCCACGTCGCCCGGTTTGAGCGTGCCCTCAAGCACCAGCGAGCCCGCGTACACCACCACGCCCGCCAGCGCCAGCGGGATCATGATGTCCCACACCGCTTCGAGCGCCCGGCTCCACACCCACGCCAGCAGCTCCATGCGAGCCGTCAGGTGGTCTCGCACCGTGAAGCGTGACCGCTCGGCACGCTCGCGGTTGAACGCCCGGACCACTCTCATGCCGGTGAACGCTTCGGTGGCCTGTGCATCGATGGAGACGCGCGTGGCACGCACGTCGCGATGGATCGGCCTGATGCGCTTGATCCAGGCCTGATGCGTGAACCACACCACGGGCACCAGCAGCACGCCGCCCACAACCAGTTCCCACCGCACGAACGAGAGCACGACGAGCGTGCCCACGAGCTGAATCAGCGCGTTCCACGGGTTGTAGATCAGCGTGAAGTTCAGATCCGCGACCGTGCCCGCATCCTCGCGCAGCATCGAGCTGACCCCGCCCGCCTTGATGCGGTGGATGCGGTGCATCGGCAGGCGGATGGCGTGGGCAAAGACCCGCCGGCGTATCCGCGCGTTGAGCACCCGCGTGAGCCGCGTCAGGTTCCATCGGCCCGTCAGGGCCACCGCGGTCTTGATCAGCGGCAGCACGATCATTGCCGCGGCGACGATGTACAGCAGCGTTTTCGGGTCCGTGCCGAACGCGCGCTTGGCCCAGTCGGGCAGGCCCTGCGGCCCCGGTTCGTCGAGCAGCACATAATCAATGACGACCTTCATCAGCACCGGCTCAGCGAGCCCGATGAGTGTCGCGATGGTGCGCGTCGCCAGAGCGAAGTAGACCGTGGCCGTCGAGAACCCGATCAGCAACCAGAACGAGCGGAACAGCTCGAAGAACCCGCGGTGTCGGCCCGGCCCGGCGGCGGTCGCCTCGGGCGCATCGATCACTCGCTTGGTGAAGCTCGCCTCACGCCGTTTGGCGCGGTAACGGTCGAACCGTCCCCGGCTCGAAGGGCTCTGGTTGGGGAGCCGAGCGTCGCCCGATTCGGTTGGAGGAGTGGGGGCGCCAGGAGGGGCGTTGTTCGCCATGTGAACGATGCTAGGCGGCTGCCCGGGTCAGGCCGGGTGCGCCATGCGGTGCGCGCAAAGAGACACCGCCGGACCCGCGTGAGAGCCCGGCGGCGCGTCAGGATCAGGCGAGATGGTCGATCAGCGGCGACGGCGAACGGCCAGCAGCCCGCCCGCAGCCAGAACACCGAGCCCGGCAGGCGCGGGGATGACCGCCATCGAAGTGATGACCGCACCGCCGCCGATTTCGCCAATCGACACCGCAGCACCCGTGGACAAGTTGACGGTCCAGAACGTCGAACGCGACAGCATCTCGTTCTCGACGGTGAGGTACGCGATGCCGGTGGCGCCCGAGATGTCGAACGACGCGGTGTCGTTGATGTCAAGCCCGAGCGAGCCGACGGTGCCGAGCGTGCCGGCGCTGTTGGCCTGCGTTACGAGGATATCGAGCGCGGTGTCGATGCCGTAGAGCTGGGTCGAGCTCGCGTTGGCCACGCTGTTGGTGTAGGCCGAAGCGACGACGTTGGGGTTGGTGCCTTCGTTGGCGTCGCCCGGGCCGTAGAACAGGCTCGTGACCAGCGTGGCTCCGCCGGTGTTGGGGTTGAGCACGAGGTTCTGGTCGGCATCGCTCACCACACGGATGCGGTCGATGACGGGGTTGAAGTCGAACCCGAAGCTCGAGCCGTTGAGGGTGGTGCCCGGCCCGCCGAACCCGCCGCCGACGAGCGAGGCCACGCCGGTATTGACATCGATCGTGTACAGGTTGCTGAAGCTGCCCATGGCGTAGAGCTGGCCGTTGGCGGGGCGGAAGTCGATGCCGCGTACGACCTCGTTGGCGGCGAGGCCCATGATGGCCACGCCCGAGTCGATCGTGCCGGGGGTCGCGGTGTTCCAGCTCACGAGCGACCCGCTCTCGGTCACGCCGTACACGGTTTCCTGGCCTTGTGCCGCGCCGGTTAAGGCGAGCAGGGCCGCGATCGAGCCAAGGGTTGAGGCGCTAACAAAGTTCATACTCATTCTCTCTTTGCAGTAGATTCCACTCTTCGTGACGCCCACACAGCGCCACCCGGCCGTCCTTCGCACCTCGGCTGCCAACCGATCGCAGTTGGCGCAGAAACTTGGTGCTTCGGAGCCCAAGATTGCGAACGCAGCGCTTCTGCTAAGGTGCGCCCCATGAGCAAACTCGCGCTGCACTGGCGGATTCTGATCGGATTGGTGACGGGCGTGGTCGTCGGGCTGGCGGTCAACCAGTTCTGGTCAGCCAACACCTGGGCCTCGATGGGCGTGAACGACGCTGGCTCGTTCGTGTCAACCAACATGGCGGCCCGCGCCGCGTCCGAGGCCGAGGGTGCCGTCAACGCCGATGCCTCGTTCTTCGCCCACGCGGCCCGGTTCGTCCGCAACGCCAACATGTTCGTGGGCGACCTGTTCATGAGCGGCTTGCGGTTTATCGCGGTGCCCATCGTGCTGTTCAGCCTCGCTGCGGGTGTGGCGAGCCTGAACGACTCGGCGAAGATCGGCCGCATCGGCGGCAAGACCATCGCGTTGTACCTCACAACGACCGCCGTCGCGATCTCGCTGGGCTTGCTGCTCGCCAACGTGGTCGGGCCGGGCGATGGCTTCCCACAGGAACTCCGCGAGCAGCTCGCCAGTGCCGAAGCGGGCAACGCCGAGTCCAAGCTGGCATCCGCTGACGCGGCCCGCGAGCGGTCGACGTGGGCCATCCTGCTGGACCTGATGCCCACCAACCCGTTCGCGGCGATGGCCCAGGGCAACACGCTGCAGGTCGTGGTGGTGGGGCTGCTGGTGGGCATCGCGCTCACGCTCATCCCCGCTTCGCAGTCCAAGCCGCTGGTGGTGCTGTTCGAGGGCATGACGCAGGTGGTCATCAAGATCGTCGAGATCGTGCTGATCATCGCGCCGTTCGCGGTGTTCGCGCTGATCGCCGAGGTCGTGGCTGATCTTGGTATTGAGGTCCTCGGCTCGCTGTTCAAGTACTGCGCGACCGTCATCGCGGGTCTGGCCATCATGATGTTCGCGGTCTATCCAGCGGTGCTCAAGCTGCTCTCGCCCGTGGGCTACACGCGGTTCTTCCGCGCCATCAGCCCGGCCCAGCTTCTCGCACTCAGTTCATCCAGCTCCGGCGCCACCATGCCCGTGACCATGGACTGCGTGGAGCGCCGGCTCGGCGTGAGCGAGGACGTCACCAGCTTCGTCATCCCCGTGGGTGCCACCATCAACATGGACGGGACGGCGCTCTACCAGGGAGTCGCCGCCGCGTTCATCGCGCAGATGTACGGCATGGACCTCACCCTCGGCCAGCAGCTCACCATCGTGTTGACCGCAACGCTCGCCAGCATCGGGACCGCTGCGGTGCCCGGCGTCGGCATCGTCATGCTCGTGATCGTGCTCGACGCGGTCGGCATCCCGCTCGATGGCATCGCCGTCATCCTCGGCGTGGACCGCATCCTCGACATGTGCCGAACCAGTTGCAACGTCACCGGCGACTGCATGGTGGCCGCGGTTATCGCCTCAAGCGAGAACGAACTGCTCACCGAAGACCAGGTCAACGAACGCGCCAAGGCACCGCTCGATGAGTTCACCAAGGACGATGAACAGCGCGAGCAGGCGATGAGCTGATCGTTAGCCAGCGGCGTTCTCGTCCGCTTCGTCTTCATCCACCGGTGTCATGTCCGCGATGTCGCAAACATCGCCCTTGCACTTGGGCGCCAGCGCGAGGATGGTCAGGCCAACGACCGACGCGATGGCCGACGCAGCCAAGATGCCGATGATCGCGTGCTGACGCTCCATGATGCCTACCTCTGTATTGGGGAACGCGAGGTTGGCGATGAAGATGGCCATCGTGAACCCGATGCCCGCTAGGCACCCGGCACCCGCGATGTGCACCCAGTTGACCCCTCTAGGCAGGCCGGCGATGCCGAGCTTGACCGCGATGAACGCCGCCAGGAACACGCCGATGGGCTTGCCCAGCAGCAGGCCCAGGATCACGCCCATCGAGACCGGACCGGAGAGCGCGCTCCCGATGCCGTGGTCGCCGATGTGCACACCCGCGTTGGCCAGCGCAAAGATCGGGATGATGAAGAACGCCGCCCACGGGTGGATCGCGTTCTCAAGGCGGATGAGCGGCGGGAGCACCAGCGTGTTGTTGGTCTCCATCGCCATCACCGCCGAGCGCTGCCTGGTGTTGGTCTTGACGTCCGTGCCCGGCTCGGCGGCTTCCTCGAAGGAATCCAGCGCCTTGCGGCTCGCCTTGAGGTACCGGTCGGTGTTCACGCGCGCCGTTGCAGGAATCGTCGCCGCCAGCAGCACGCCCGCGATGGTCGCGTGGATGCCGCTCATGTAGATGAAGTACCACAGCACCACGCCGGGCAGCAGGTACATCATCGGGTTGCGGATCTGCAACATGTTGAACGCGAACAGCGTCAGCACCACCGCGCCGCCCAGGCCCAGGTATGCCCACTGCAGGTTGTCGGTGTAGAAAATCGCGATCACCAGCAGCGCGCCCAGGTCGTCGGCGATGGCCAGCGACGTAAGGAAGATCTTGAGTGACGCCGGCACCCTTGAGCCCAGCAGCGCCATGATGCCCAGTGCAAACGCGATGTCCGTCGCCATCGGGATGCCCCAGCCGTGCATCGCCCCGTGCGAAGAAGTCGCGTTGATGGCCGCGTAGATGAGCGCGGGAACCATCATGCCGCCCAGCGCCGCTGCGATGGGTAGCGCCGCCTTCTTCGGGCTCGCCAGTTCGCCTACGAGAATCTCTCGCTTGATTTCCAACCCTACCAGCAGGAAGAAGAACGCCATCAGCCCGTCGTTGATCCAGTGCCCAAGCCCCCAGCTCAGCCCGACCGTGTCACCGATCGCCACGCGGATCTTGAACTCGTGGAACAGCTCGTGGTAGCTGTGCGCCAGCTCCTCGCTCGCGTTGGCCCAAAGCAGCGCCACCACCGTGCAGGCCAGCAAGATCAGGCCGCCCGCCGACGAGAGTCTGGCGAATTGCTTGAACGGGCTGAACAGCACCTCGCTGACGACGGGCGGCAGTTCGTGGCTGGCGGTCGGGATCGAGGAATGTGAGGCCATTGGGTCGCTCCTGAGCGGGTCGCTCGTCAATGAGCTTGCTTCTTAGACTTTAAGCGCGAGCACGTGCGTCGCGTTCGGGGCGAGCGCACCCAGCGTCTATCGGTTGCCCTTGAGCCCTGCCGCAGCCTCGTGGACGCTGAACGGGCATTTTCCAACCCGCCAGGGCCGACTGTGCGGGCCAACGAACGGGTCGGGGCTACTCGCCCACATGGATGAACGCGACCGCTGCCAGCGGGGGCAGGTCCAGCACAATGCTGTGCGGCCTGCTGTGCTCACTGACTGGTTCCGTCACGGTGTCGCGCTGTTCCTGCGCGAACCCGCCGCCGCCGAATATCGGATCGTCCGAGTCGATCAGCTTCTCCCACCGCCCGCTTACCGGCACCCCAAGCCGGTAGCCGGGCCTAGGCACCGGGGTGTGGTTGGCGGCGCACAGCACCCGCCGCAGCTTGCCGTCAGCGCCCGGACCAAGCCGAAGGAAGGCCACGACCGACGTATCCGCGTCGTGGTGGTGGACCCATTCGAAGCCCGCCGAGTCGCAGTCCAGCCCGTGCAGCGCCGGCTCGGCCGCATACACCGCGTTGAGCGCCTTCACAAAGTCTTGCACGCCGCGGTGGGGCGCGAACTCGGTCAGGTGCCAATCGAGCGAGCTGTCGCAGTCCCACTCGTCGCGCTGAGCGAACTCGCAGCCCATGAACAGCAGCTTCTTCGCCGGCGACAACCACTGGTTGGCCAGCAACAACCGAAGGTTGGCGAACCGCTGCCAGTCGTCACCCGGCATCTTGTTAAGCAGGGAGCCCTTGCCGTGCACCACTTCATCATGGCTCAGGGGCAAGACGTAGTTCTCGGTGAACGCGTAGATCGCGCGGAAGGTTAGGTCGTTGTGGTGGTACCGCCGGTGTACTGCTTCTTTGGCGAAGTACCGCAGCGTGTCGTTCATCCAGCCCATGTCCCACTTGAACCCGAAGCCAAGACCACCCGTGTGCGCCGCGCGCGAAACCCCGCTCCACGCGGTCGATTCTTCCGCGATTGTCACAATGCCCGGATGCTCGCGGTAGACCGCAGCGTTGAACTGACGGAGAAAATCGATCGCTTCAAGGTTCTCGTTGCCGCCGTGCTCGTTGGGGATCCACTGGCCTTCCTTGCGCGAGTAGTCCAGGTACAGCATCGAGGCCACCGCGTCCACCCGCAGCCCGTCGATGTGGTACTTGTCGAGCCAGAAGCACGCGTTGGACAGCAAAAAGCTCCGCACCTCGTGCCGGCGGTAGTTGAAGATGCCCGTCGTCCAGTCGGGGTGGAACCCCTGCCGAGGGTCCGAATGCTCGTACAGGTGCGTGCCGTCAAAGAACGCGAGCCCGTGCTGATCGAGCGGGAAGTGGCTCGGCACCCAATCAAGAAGCACGCCGATGCCGTGCTGGTGCAGCGTGTCGATCAGGAACATGAAGTCCTGCGGCGTGCCGTACCGGCTGGTCGGCGCAAAGTACCCCGTTGTCTGGTACCCCCAGCTCTGCAACAGCGGGTGCTCCATGATCGGCATGAACTCAACGTGCGTGAAGCCCATGTGGTTCAGGTACCCCGGCAGGTCCCGCGCCATCTCTCGGTAGCTCAGCGATCGGCCCCGGTCCTCGGGCACACCACGCCACGAGCCCGCGTGCATCTCATAGATCGACATCGGCTTGGCATACGGGTCTTGCTCCGCCCGGCGGTGCATCCACTCGCTGTCATTCCACTCGTAGTCCAAGCCCCATACCTTCGACGCCGTGTGCGGCGGGGTCTCGGCATGAAACGCGAACGGGTCGGCCTTCTGCACCTCGTAGCCGTCGTGGTGCGAACAGATGTGGTACTTGTACGACTCGCCCTCAGCCAACCCCGGCACGAACACGCTCCACAGGCCGGACGACTCGACCGCGCCCATCGGGTGCTCGCTGGCGTTCCACCCGTTGAACCCGCCGACCACCGAGACGGCCCGCGCATTAGGGGCCCACAAGGTGAACCGGATGCCCCGCTGGCCCTGCTCCTCGCGCACGTGAGCGCCCAGGTGCCGATACAGCCGGCAGTGCGTGCCCTCGTTGAAGAGGAACAGGTCGTCGTTGGGTACAGCGGTGTGGGGCATATCCATGGGTGTAGGCGGCCCGGCAGAGCCAAGGCGGCAAGAGTCGTGGGCGAATGAACCAACCGGGTATATCGCACCCGAGGCAATCGTGCTGCGCCGCTCTCGAGAAAGCAAGCCTAATCGCGCATGAGCCAGCCGTGCCTGCTGCGCCGGGCGGTTATGCTTCAAGACCATGACCACGCTCTCGGCTGCCGATCTCGCCCTCAATCCGCTCGATGAGCCCCAGAGCTTCGCACCCCCGGTCGATCCCGATCGGGCCCCCTCGGGCGTGGTCCTGCTGGAACTCGGCTGGGAGGTCTGCAACCCCATCGGGGGCATCTACCAGGTGCTCCGCAGCAAGTCGCCCTCGATGGTCCGCCGGTGGCAGAACCGCTACATGCTCGTCGGGCCCTTCATGGGCACCAAAAGCTCGCTCGAGTTCGAGCCACGCAGGCCCACCGGCTGGATCGCCCGCGTGGTCGATGAGGCCCGCAGCCAGGGGCTCGTCGTCCATCACGGCCGATGGCTCGTTCCGGGCAGGCCGCGGGTGTTGCTGCTCGAACACCAGCAGACCACGGCCCAGCTCAACGAACTCAAGCACTCGCTGTGGGAAAACTTCGGCGTCGAAAGCCCCGGCGAGGACGACCTGATCGATGGCGTGCTCGGCTTTGCCGACGCTGCGAGCAAGCTGCTCGCCGCCGTCGCCAAGGTCTGGACCGGGGCCGCCCAGTCCAGCGGCTCTCGGCAAGTCCTCGCCCACTTCCACGAGTGGATGAGCGGCATGGCCATCCCCATGCTCCGCAAAGACAAAGTCCCCGTCGCCACCGTCTTCCAGACCCACGCCACGCTGCTGGGCCGCTACATCGCATCCAGCGAGGGCGATTTCTACAGCCGCCTCCCGAAGATCGACCCAGACGTCGAGGCCAAAAAGTACGCCATCACCGCCCAGCACGGCTACGAACGCGCCAGCGCCCAGCACAGCCACGTCTTCACCACCATCAGCCCCATCACCGCTGAAGAGTGCGGCGTGCTGCTGGGCCGAGAGCCCGACCTCATCCTTCCCAACGGGCTCAACATCGACTGGTACTCCGTAGGCCACGAGTTCCAGACCCTCCACGGTCAGTTCAAGCAGCGCATCGATGAGTTCGTCACAGGCCACTTCTTCCCGAGCTACTCCTTCAATCTCGACAAGACTGTCTACTTCTTTACCAGCGGCCGGTACGAGCCCAAGAACAAGGGCTTTGATCTCTGCCTCGATGCGTGCGCGCGCCTCAACGACTCGCTCCGCAAGAGCCGACTCGATACCACCGTGGTGCTGTTCATCGTCACCCGCAGGCCCACCGTCTCGCTCTTGCCCGAGGCCCTGCAGACCCGCAGCATGCTCCGCGAGCTGCGCGATGTCTGCGACCGCATCACCCACGACATCTCCGATGCCCTCTTCCGCAAGGCCGCAGCGGGCGAGCGGGTGAGCCTTGATGCACTGGTCGAGGAGTACTGGTCGCTTCGGCTGCGCCGGCTTCAGGCCGCCCTCAAGACCGACCGCCTGCCACCCTACATCACCCACCAGCTACCTGAGAACGAGCCTGAGGATGTTCTGGTCGCCAAGATCAAGCAGCTCGGCCTGCTCAACCACGCCGAGGACCGCGTCAAGGTCGTCTACCACCCCGACTTCATCAGCCCCACCAGCCCGCTCTGGGGTCTCGAGTACGAGCAGTTCGTGCGGGGCTGCCACCTTGGCCTGTTCCCATCCGCCTACGAGCCCTGGGGTTACACCCCGATGGAGAGCGTGGCCCTGGGCGTGCCCGCGGTCACGAGCGACCTGGCCGGCTTCGGCCGCCATGTCGCCGAGATGTACCCCGACCACAACCGCTGGGGCCTCTGGATGCTCCACCGCCGGGGCCGGTCCAACGCCGAGGTCGCCGACGCGCTCGCTCGGCGGATGCTCGAGTTCTGCGCTCTCGACCGCCGGGGCCGAATCGCGCTGCGCAACGAGGTCGAGCGCCGAAGCTGGAACTTCGACTGGGCCCGCATGGGCCTGCCGTACCACCGGGCGCACGATCTGGCGCTGGTCCGCGCCAAGGCCGCCCCGGCTTGAGACTGGCGACCGCAAGAAAATACTGCCCGGCTTACGCTCGATGACCGATCCAACCAGCGGAGGTGGTCATGGGCTTTGACGCAGGCGCAGAGTGGCTTGAAACAGACGGACTCGGCGGCTTCGCCTCCGGCACCGCCACCGGCGCGCGCACCCGCCGGTACCACGCCCTGCTCTGCTGCGCCAAGACCCCGCCAACCGGGCGCATGGTGCTCGTCAACGGCCTCGAAGCATGGCTCGAAGTAGGCGGCCAGCGCACCGCCCTCTCCACGCAGATCTACGAGCCCGGCGTCGTTCATCCAGACGGCTACAAGCTCATCAAGAGCTTCACCAACGATCCCTGGCCCACCTGGCGGTGGTCGATCCCCACGCCCTCGGGCACGATCGAGCTTCAGCACGAACTTTTCGTGCCGCGCCACAGGCCCATGTGCGTGCTGACTTGGTCGCTCATCAAGGCCAGCCCCAAACTTGAAGCTGCCCTCTGCGTGCGCCCGCTCATCAGCGGCCGGGACTACCACTCCACGCACCACGAGAACAGCTCGATGGACATGTGGGGCTTCGATGCCCCGGCCCAAGGCGGCCGGCGCGTCATCTTCCGCCCGTACCCCGGCGTGCCCGAGACCGAGTGCCTCACCGACGGAACCTACGAGAACGCCGCCGACTGGTACCGCGCGTTCCGATACGACCTCGAGGCCTATCGGGGCCTCGACTGCCGGGAGGATCTGGCCTCGCCCGGCGTGTTCCGGTGGAACCTCGCCAGCGGCACGCACGACAAGGCGCATCTCATCCTCCGCGCCTCGACTCCGGCGCCGACCGCCGATATCGAGCCTGAGGGCTCGCCCGCCGAGCGTGCCGCCGAGTTGGCCGATAGCGAACGCTCGCGGCGCAAGGCCTTAGGGGGGGTACTGGGCGCTGGTTTAGCGCGCGCCGCCGACGACTACCTCGTTACCCGTGGTCTCTCGACGACCATCATCGCGGGCTACCCGTGGTTCACCGACTGGGGACGCGACACGTTCATCTCGCTGCGCGGGTTGTGCCTCGCAACGGGCCGACTCGACGAAGCCCAGCAGATTCTCGCTGACTGGTCTCGCTACCGCGTCGAGGGCATGCTGCCCAACCGCTTCCCGGATCACGGCACACAGCCCGAGTTCCACAGCGTCGATGCGGGCCTCTGGTACATCACCGCTGCGTACGACTTTCTCGATGCCGCCAAGGCCAAGGGCGACCGTGCGCTCAAGGGCGATCAGCGTTCCATCACCGCTGCATGCCTGGGCTTGGTCGAGGGCTGCATCGAGGGCACGCGTCACGGCATCCGCATGGACCCCGCCGACGCGCTGCTCGCCGCGGGCGAAGAAGGGTCAGCGCTCACCTGGATGGATGCCCGCTACGACGGCCGGGCTGTCACGCCCCGCATCGGTAAGCCCGTCGAGATTCAGGCGCTGTGGATCAACGCGCTGGCGCTTGTCGCGGGCAAGAACAAGAAGCTGCTCAAGCTGCACAAGCAGGCCGCATCGTCCTTCGTTGAGCGGTTTTGGAACGAGAAGCGCGGCTACCTCGCCGACGTCGTCGATGTCAACCACTCGCCCGGCAAGACCGACTGGAGCGTGCGGCCTAACGCGCTGTTCGCCATAGGCGGCCTGCGAACCGTGCTGCTGCCCGACGACATCGCACGCCGGGTCGTGGATCGTGCCGAGAAGGAACTCTGGACCCCGATGGGCATGCGCACGCTCGCGCCGGGCGAGCCCGCGTACACCCCTCACTACGGCGGCTCGCCGGCCAACCGCGACGAGTCCTACCACCAGGGCACGGTCTGGCCCTGGCTGCTCGGCTCGTTTGTCGAGGCGTGGGTGCGCGTGCGCGGCTCAACGCCCGCTGCCAAAGCCGAGGCGCGAAAGAAGTTCCTCGACCCGCTGCTCAAGCATCCCAATCGCGGCGGGCTCGGACACATCGCCGAGATCGCCGATGCACAGGCCCCGCACCACTCCCGCGGCTGCCCGTGGCAGGCATGGAGCGTCGCCGAGGCGCTCCGCCTCGACAACATCGTGCTTGCGTAACAAGATCGGTAGCTAAGCCGTGTGCGCACGCAGTGCATTAGGCTTGGGGGACCGCGTGCGCGCGATCAAACTCGCTCTGGTCGAGTTCGCCCTTGTGCATCGCGAGTAGCTCGTCGGCGCTCAGGTGCGCCTCGCGGTGCCAGCAGATGTAGTGCTCGTACATCCGCCGCGCCGATGCAACGACCGTGTCCTGTTCCGCCCTTGTCAACACCAGCGCATCAAGCTGGGTCTTGAACCGGCCCCACTTGGCACGCTGCTCGCTGCCGTAGGGCGTGAGGTGGGCGGTGCCCTCGCCGGTTTCGGAAAGGTTGAACGCCTTGATCGCGTGCTTGGCGACGAAGCTGTTGCCGTTGGAAGCACCGGTGCGGACGTAGTGCAGCCCGAGTACGCAAAGAGGATCACCCGCAACTGCTTGGATGTGATGGATGAACCGCGAGGTTCCGGGGATCGGATCGACGTTGCCGGTCGACACGCCAAAGTGCGCAAGGTCCGCTGCGAAGTGCTGCGATAGAAAGTGCTCATCAGCCATCAGGGGCAAGAGGTCTGGTCTTGAATCCGCCGCAGCTTTGGCGGCGTCATCGAGCGATGCGTGAACCAGGTAGCCCTGATCGATCAGCTCCAGGTACGCCGGCAGCGACAGCTCGCCACGCAGCACGCTGCCTTGGCCGTGACCGCGCTCGGCGATCTGGTGCATGTCCCAGTTCTCGGCCTTGAGCCGATCGGTCAGCTTGGTCGTTGCGGTGGTCATGGTTCAACGGTAGCCGCTGCACTCCGCGCCCGCTTGCCCGCGACGCTCGTGCCAGCCGAGAGCATGGGCCCTCGGGCACCTGTACTGCCATTTGCGCGCGGACCTCAACCAATCAGTCCGAGCAGCGCCAGGAAGTCCCCGAAGCTCACCATGCCGTCGCCGCCGTTGAGGGTTCCAAAGTCGTCGGCGATGTCGCCTGTGCAGCCCGGCACGCCGCCGGGGCAAGGCCCGATCAGGCCGAGCAGCGCGAGGAAGTCCCCGAAGCTCACCATGCCGTCGCCGCCAAGCGTGCCGAAGTCGTCGGCGATGTCGCCTAGGCGGCTCGTGCAAGCCCTTACCTCGACACGCAGGTCGTCCACCCCGGCCTCGACGATCGAGCCGCCGCCAAAGTCGGAGGCGATAAACCGCACCCGCATCTCGGCCGTGGGTTCGAGCACGTCCGCCACGTTGAACGTCTTGAGTTCCCAGCGGTTCAGGTTCTCGCTGACTTCTTCGAGCAGCGACCAGTTCTGGCCATCGTCGTTGCTGATCTCAACCAACATCGAATCGGCGTTGGGCGTGTTGCCCTGGTCGTTCGAGTACCACCGCTGGTAGCTCAAGATCGCGGTGACGGGGCCTTGGGCGGTGGCGCTGCCCGTGTCGGTCGCGTCGAACAACGGCGACGTAAGCGTGGTCTGCCCGCCGTCGATGTCGAACGAACCCACGCCCGTGCCTGCACGCCCGTCGGTGATCCACGCCATCGTGCCCGCGGGGCTCGCGTCGTCCTCGGGCTGAGCCGCGGTGCCCTCCGGGTCGCTGCGTGACCAGATCCCCGTGGTCGCGTCGTCGTCGGGCGAGCCGACCGTCCAACCGGTGTCGGTCTCCATGTCATCCGTCAGCAGCGAGCCCAGCGTGAGCACCTCGGCCGAGAGCGGCGCCGCAGAAGCGTTGAACGGGAACGCCTGCGAGCGGCCGTCGTCAGCCGATGCTGCGACCGAGTATTCGATCGTCTCGCACGCTGCGGTCGCGGGCAGTGCTGCGGTCCAGGTGTCACCGCCAGCGTTGGTCATGACCAACGGCGTGAATGCGCCTGTGCCCGTTCGCACGAGCAGCGTGGGCGAGCCATCGAGCGTGACGCCCGACTGGGGCACGATGCTGAACGACACATCGGTCGCTGTGTTCGGATCGACGTACGCCGGGTTGCCAGCGTCGGGCGTGATCCTGAACGGGAACGCGATGGCAGAAGCCATCACCTTGACCGCCTCAAAGTTCTCGATGCCCGTCTCCAGAATCTGTTCAGGCGGCAGCACAAAGCCGCCCTGCCCGCTGGTCGCCGGCCGCAGCTCGATCGTCCACGCGAGCAATCCTTGGTCGGCTGTGTAGTCCCCCATCACGCCCGCTGCGGGGTACAGATCAATTGACGGCTGGGGCGTGTAGAACGTCCCGAACTGCGACTGAATGACGCTCGACATCTCGCCGCTCAGATTTTCATAGAACGCGAGCAAATCCGCCGGAAGCGGCGGAGCGCCCGAGTAGCCCCACGGGTACAGGATGAGCTGGCTGAAGCAGTGCCAGTCGATGTGCCCCGCCATTCTCGGCTCGCTCGCGATGAAATCACGCAGCGCCGCGGTCTCGGGCTCGCTGAACGCGAACGGCCCGTGGTACGTCTCGCTGTTGGTGTTGGCGCTGGCGCCCTCACCACCGAAGTCAATGTCCCAGTTGCGGTTCAGGTCTACGCCGAACGTGCCATCGCCGTTGTCGCGACGGTTCTTGCGCCACAACCGAACGCTGTCCCATGAGTACTCGTACCCGTCAGGGTTGGTCACGGGCAGCAGCACCCACTCCACCTGATCGACCAGCGCCGTCACCAGCGGGTCCGTGCCGTACTGCGTGAGAAGCTGGTCGGCGATATACGTCACGGTCGCGGGGCTGATCCACTCCCGCGCGTGCTGGCCGCCGTTGTAGAAAATGATCGGCCGGTTCGAGCTATCGCCCGGACCGGTGATGCGGATGGCCTTGAGCTCGCGCCCCTGCAACGAATCACCAAGATCGTCCAGCGTTGCGAGCTGCGGGTGCGCCGCGACCAAGCCGTCAAGGTACGAGTGGATGTCCACGGTGCGGTGGTAGCTGTCGAACCACGGGTTCTTAGCCTGTGCCAGCACCGCGAGCTGCGCGCTCTCGGCCGCGATCATCGGCCCGAGATCGTTAATCACGACGACCGGTTCGAGCCCCGCCTGTGTGAGCGCTGCGAGCTGTTCAGCGGACGCCACCACCTCGAACGGCCCGATGCCCGAGCGTTCCGACCAGATCGTCTCGCTCAGCGCCATCGCCGATTCGACTTCCGCCGCGTTCTCCGCCGTGACCTGCACCACCGCGTAGCCCGCGTAGTCCTTCGGGCCGTCGATCTGACCCAAAGCCAGCGAGCCGAGCGAGACACTTAAGCCCGCCGCGAGCACGAGGGGTAGACGGCTGAAAGGACGAGTGGGGCGGGGCTGCGTCACGGGTGCTCTCCATTAGTCCGGCCGGGAATCGGCCAAAAAAGCTGATCGTCTCGAAGGTCCGAGAAGTCGCGGCGACAAAACTGCCGCAGGGCCGACACGGTCCGTATCGGCTGGACCCAGCCTATCCGCTCGCCGGGACCACAAGGTTGCCGGGATTCCCACCCGCTTTCGCCCGCTCGCCCCGGCTAACCCGCTCGCGATCAGCCAACCAGCCGCGTCCGCCTACAACTC
>CAYGSG010000015.1:0-46726 GCA_964352615.1 uncultured Phycisphaeraceae bacterium | reverse complement strand
ACCGTGCGCACGGTCGATTCGCTGGTGGTCTCGGCTGCGTACCGCTGAATCGCTTGCAGCGTGATCTCGGTGGCCTTCTCACGGGCGTCCTGCTCGGCCCGCTCGATCACCGAACGCGAAAGCTTGGCGACCTCCTGGCGAGAATCCTCCTCGACCCGCTTGAGCACCTGGTCAAGCGCCTGCTGCTCGCTGAGCCCGCTGATCTTGTGGAGTTCGTCCTTCTGCGATGCGAGCAACTCCTCGGTCTGCGCGCGCAGTTGGTCGATGTCTCTCTCTCGGCCATCGAGTTGCTCACCCCGCTTGAGGTTCCGCTGGTCCCGCTGTTCGAGCGATTCTTCTTTCTTCTCGATCGATGTCTCTCGTTTGGCGAGCCGTCGCTCCGTCTCGCGGTGCTCCTCGCGCTGGCGGTCGAACTCGGCCTCAGCCTGGGAAGCACGTTCGCGGGCTTCTTTCTCGGCCTCAAGCTGGCGCTTGGCGACTTCTGCCTCGGCCTTCTGCTCGGCCCCGGCTACAGCAT
Source organism: uncultured Phycisphaeraceae bacterium (assembly GCA_964352615.1). Lineage (GTDB taxonomy): Bacteria > Planctomycetota > Phycisphaerae > Phycisphaerales > UBA1924 > OFTM382. Next base: position 46,209 of record CAYGSG010000015.1, on the reverse strand, counting down.
TGGAAACAGATTTGCGTGTGGTCCACCAGTGGAAGCCCGCACCCAGCGCCCCGCCGATGATGGCGACCGCCGCCAGAATGACCGCTGTGCTGGCGAAGTCCGTGGCCGCCAGCGTCGGGACAAGCCCGATGTGTTCAGAAATTGCGTCCATGCCCGTGCCCGCCTAAATGTCTAAGCGCGGACCTGCCGGCGGAGTCTCGCTGCGCTGCTCCCTGCGCCCATGAAAGTACTGGAGGACGGGCTCGGGGCACGCTGGATCGCCAAGGCACCGCCCATCAATCCGCCTCTCAAGAGGCTGCGGTCGGCTTCGGCTGTACGCCCGGCTCTCCGGACGGCAAGATCGGTTCCGCACGCGCGGCCTACGCCGGGTGCTCTAGAAGTCCTCACGCCCGCGGCGTCAGGATTTCCTATGGTACGCTTTCCGTTCACCCCGCACACAACGCCCGAGACCCGACCATGACCAACACACGCATCACGCTGGCCGCTGCCCTCACCCTGGGGCTCCTGACCCTTTCCGGCTGCCACTCTTCACAGCCGCATCAGGTGCAGATTGCCTCGGCCGATCAAACAACAAACATTGCTGCATACCAGCACAGGCCGCTGAGCGTCAGCGTCACCAATCCCGCAGGCGGGGTGGTCGTCATCGCGGACGACACGCTCCAAGCCCCGCGCGTGCAGGCCCGAACCCGAGGCAACCTGCCCGCGTCAACCCTCGTCTCAGCGTCGATTACCAGCTCGGCCCTCAGCATCGAACGAGTCGGACCCGACCGCCAAGCACTGGTCGATATCACCGTCTGGGTCCCGCATTCGGACGGCGTGACCATCCGCAACAGCCATGGCTCGGCCAGGCTCGTCAGAGTCGGCGGTCCCATCGATGTCGAGGTCGGTTCTGGAGCCGAGTCGGGCGGCCCCATCGAGCTTCGAACGCTGACCCCGCTGCGCGACGGCCTCCGTCTCGTCACCAGCCATGGCTGGATCAAGGCCATCGCCCCGGCGCTGTCGGCTGGCGAAGTCGAGCTTCGTTCAAATGACGGCAACGTGTTTGTTCGCAGCGATCGAGGCGAGTTGACCGCGGCTCAGGTCGGCCCGGGCTTCCATACCGGCACGCTCAACACGGGCGGGCCCGCCTTCACGATGCTCACGGGCCACGGCGACGTGAACCTGGACCTGATCCACGCACCCTTTGAGAGCGGCAGTTGGCCCAAGCATTGACATGCAGCGCGCGCATGGTGCTTGAAATCGGCTCAGCCGGCGGCACGAAGACTGCGGTCCTGCATCGCCTGCATGCAGCGGCCGATCTGCTCAGCGACGAACGCCTGGTGCTCCGGGTGGAACGTGAAGTCGAACGCCATGCCCGCGTGGATCAACTGCGCGCTGTCGAGATGACGGTGCACAAGCTTGGTGGTCATGCACAGCGGGGCCTTGAGCACCGGCTGCAAATCGACGCGCAAGAAGAAGTACCGAGCCGAATCAAACCCGCCAGCTTCTTCGCGAGGTGCGAGCAAGCCCAGCCCGCCGCCTGAGACGTTGACGAGTTTGGCCTTGAACGACGGCCCGACGTCGGGCAGCATGTCGTCCGAGACGCCGCTGGCGATGCCCTGTTCGAGGCATGCCTTGCACGCGACTTCCGCAGCCACACCCGAAGCCGGGTCGAGCATGGGCCATGCGGTAACCTCGGGCACTTGCAGCGTCGCCGTCGAGATTCGGTTGAACGTCCGGCGCTGGCATCGCTCGACCTGCTCGGGAGCGCTCAGGTGCAGGTGCTGGCGGCCATCGATGACCTCGGTGCCGGTAACCGCTGCGTGGAACATCCAGCGGTTCTGGCCAACGGTCATCGCCCCGATCAAACGCACACCCTGCTCGATGCTCAGGCTCAGACCCGCCGCCGAGGGCGCTTCAACGATGAGCCCGTCGTCGGCGACATGCCGAAGCCGAACGCGCCAAACGAGATCGGCGGGGCTTAGAGCGTCTTCGCTCTGGGCATCGGTGGGAGCGACCGAAAGTTCGATCGCGCCGCCTCGCTGAGCGATCTGATCGAGCATGTCACGCCAACGCTGGGTACGGGATCGGTTTGCAGGCACGTGGTCATCCCTTCGGCGCTGTTTGGTTGGGGCCAGCGTCCAAGGGTCCGCATCGATCGATCGGGGTCCGATCTTGAGCCGCGAGTCAGGCTGGCTCGCTTCGCAGATCGCTACGCAGCGTCTGGAGCGTTCGGCCGCCCGCCCCGCGTCCGAGAATCGCGCATCGCTCTCATGAACGCCTCAAGCAGCCGCCTGCACTCGGCCTGCGCTGAGGGGGAAGCACCTTCACCCGCGTACCGGGCCTCGTACATCGCGTGAACGAATCGTTCAAACGCATGGCCCGCATCGTCCGAGATCGCGCGCACGCTGGCTGCGTGCTCAAGCCCGCCACGCCAACGCGGGCACGCCACTCCGGCGTTCCGAAGAGCACGCTCCGCAGACCGCCACAGGCCCGCAAGCTCGGGCGAGGCCATCGGCCGGGTGCGTGCCCGATGCCGACGGACGATCCACACCATCAGCACCATGAGCCCCACGCCCACCGCTGCGCCGAGCACAGGCCCGATTGGTAGTCGAGTCCTTCCAAGTTCCTCGGCATCGCTGGCGCGCGGCCCCATCGGCCCCTGCTGTGACCTCGACCATGGCTGCTCGCCGCCGAAGTCCACGACCTGCGTCACCCACGCGTACTCGATCGCCTTCATTACCCCGCCGATTCGGCTCAGCAGCGTCGGCTCAGGAACGTGAATCTCCATGAGTTCGGCTTGCGGCGTCGGATCGAGCGTGATCCAGACACCCCCTCCGATCGAAGCCTCGACCCACGCGTGCGCGTGGCTCTGTCGCACAAGGTAGTACCCGCCCGCCGCGTTGTATTCGACCGCGACATACCCCGCGACCACGCGCGAATCAATCCCGACCGCTCGGCACGCGGCCGCGAGCGTCGAAGCAAAGTATTCGCAGTGCCCGCGCTTGGCCTCGAACAAGAACCACTCGGTCGGGTCGGCACCCGCCGGGATGGGTGGCTGATCGAGCGTGTACGTTGCACATAGCCTCGCAGCGTCCGCGAGTGCACGGGCCGCGGGGCCGTCGGCATCGACCGCTCGCAGCGACGGGTTCGGCTCGAGGCCCTCGGCGATCAGCACGTTCCGAGCCCATTCGTTGAGCCGATCCAGCGGAAGTGCCTCCACCGGTCGCCTCAGTCGCGAAGCGCTCCGCCGGTCGTACTGGCTTGACCACACGGTGTACGAGAGCTGACCCGAGTTGGAGATCGCCCGCATCACCTCAGCGCTCATCCGCCGGATCGTCACGGGCATCCCGATCTGCACGCTGTAGGGTCTCCACACCGCAAAGAGCACTTGGTCGACTGGGTCTGAACGCTTGAGCACAACGTGCTGAACGATCGTCGAAACTTCCCTCGGCGGCGGCGCCGCAAAGGGCGCTTCCAGACCGGGCGACAGATCGAGCCGACTGCGCTGCTCGGTCACATCGCCCAGCACCCACCGGCCTCGCACATACTTATCAAGCACCGCTCCTCGCAGGTAGAAAACCTGGCCTGCCCCACCCAGTAAGTTGCCATTGGAATCCTCCAGCCGAAGGTCGAGCACCGGCTCGGTTGACTGCGAGATGATGCCGCGTGCGCCAAGGCTGATCTGGTCGGTAAACCGTGAGACACTGCCCTGCGAGACCGGCGCGCGAAGGTTGCCGAGCCCGCCTTGGAACAGTTGTCTTGGTACAAGCAAAAACACGAGAATGCTGATGGCCACGACGCCGAGCGTCGCAAGCCCGCTGATGCGTTTGTGAGGCGGCCGGCTCCCGAGGCCACTGGTGGTCACTCCGATCGTCGAACCGCCCGCAGCCTCGCGAGCCACCAGCAGTTGCACACGCACCGCTGCATCGATCAACACCGGCACCAAAATGAGCAGCATCAGTCCGACGAGCAGCCCCACATCTGTCAACGCCGTGGCCAGCGCAAGAAACACTGCGAGCGTGATGAGCTGGCCCTCGTCCCGCGCGAGCCTGCGGTCAAGCATCTTGACCACCAGCACCGCGATCAGGCACCACGCGAATACCGATACGCTGACCACCGCTGCCGACCAGCTCAGGGCTCCCGCTCCCGCGACGAGCAGGAGCACGCCGTTGAGCACCCACCTCGGCGTTGTCGTGTACCACTTCGCGCGCATCAGTCGGTGCAGGCCGATCAGCAAAGCGCTGACCATGATGCCCAGCGCCGCCCGGTCATCGGCCACCGCGAACATGGCCTGCGCGAGAACGACCGTAGCCGTCACCGCGCGCCTCGCCCGTTGCACCCTGTCTGCGGGTGTTTCGCTCACTGCCCACGCCCCCGCCGCTGCGCCCAGCTCTCGACATCCAGCACCACGTCTGCACGCCCTGTCCCGATGGCATCGGAGATCACGACCGTGCCCTCTGCTACCGGTTCGCTCGGTGCGAGCCGCGGATCCAGGTCCGCCAAAGCGTCGAGCGTCCTCTCATAGTTGGCTGCGGTCGAATCGATGCCCTGTATCTGCACGGTCACGCCCGCCCTTGCTGCCACCACGCACACACCCGCTGCAAGCTCGACCGCTGCGTCCGCCCAGGCATCCGGTGCCTGCGGGTCCAGCCTGAACGCCACCTTGAACTGGGCCTTGGTCGGCAGGCTCTCCTCGATCACTCGAAGGTCACCGGTGCGCGCCGTCGCACGCCATGCGATGGATCTGACCGAGTCTCCCGGCACGTACTCCCGCAAGCCGTAGGGCTCGCCGCGAACGCCGAGATGCGCGTTGGTCCGCCGGTTTTTGTAGCCGCCGCCGAGCGGGCCCAGCAACTCGCTCGACCGCACGGGCGCGGGCCTCGGCCGAACCACCAGCTCGCGCGACTGCATCGCCAGCACGCTCTTTCGCGTCAGTCCAAACGGGAACGTGGTCGAGGCGCGCAGCCCGGTGAACTTCCACCGGCCTCGTTCGTGCGTTTGGCAAGGCAGGGTCACATCGAGCGTCGCCCCAGCGGGCAGCGATGCCACCCAGCCTGTGGCGCGGAGCTTGTATTCGGACCTTCGGCCCGCGGTGCGATCCTCGAGCGCCAACGCCACCGCGGGCATCCAGCGGTTGGTGTTGCGAAGCCGGTACCGCAGCATGGCGGTGCCGCCCGCTGTGACGGATTCGGGCGCGTAGCCCTCGATCCGCAGGCCCATCAGCGACGAGCCCGACAGCACGCCCGAGACAATCACGATGCCGATCGCCACACCGAATATCCAGTACAGCAGGTTGTTCTCGCTGTTAAGCGCACCGAGCAGCACAAGCACGGTGGCACCCACAAACAGCAGCCCCGGTGTGTACAGGTGGTAGCGCCGGCGCAATCGGATCCGCTTGCTTCGCGCCATCAGCGTCCCGCCGCGGTGCCCCGCTCGTCGGCGACGATCAGCATCACCTGCCCCGCAGCCGGCGGGTAACTCGTCGAGCGCACAGGGTAGATGCCCGCCCCGAGCGCCTCGATGTCGTACCGCACGCCCGAGGCGCGCAGATCGAGCTTCATGGTGAACCAGCCGTCAGGCCCGGTCTGCGCCGTGGCCACCACGGCCTGCGATTTCTTGAGCGACACCTTCACATCGCCGATGCCTCGCGTGGCGGCGGTCGATGCCAAACGCGCATCCTGTTCGGGCACGATGGTCACGATCCCGATATCGCCCGGCACCACCCGGCCGCGCACCGTGGACGTGTTACCACATCCAGAGACCACCGCCATAACCGCCGCCAGCGCGCACGCTCCGAGCCCGCGCGAGAGCCTCACCTTGGTCATCATGCCGGGCTTCTTTCTTCCCGCTCGGGGAGGTCCTGGATCGATCCGAGGCCGAATGCCTGGAGAAACTGCTTGGTTGTGCCGTAGAGCATGGGCCTGCCGAGTTCCTCGGCCCGCCCCACCACCGCGATGAGCCGGCGTTCGAGCAAGCTCCTCAGCACCTCGCCGCACGCCACGCCGCGGATCGACTCGATCTGCGCGCGCGCCACCGGCTGGCGGTACGCGATAATCGCCAGCGTCTCGATCGCGGGCCGACTCAAACGAGAGCTCGACTCGGTCGTGTTGAACGCTTCAAGTGCGGCGGCAAACGCGGTGAGCGTCACCACCCTCAGCCCACCTGCGACCCGCTCGATGCGGAACGCTCGACCGGTTGCCTCGTACTGCTCGTTGAGTGCATCGACCGCTGCCAACACCGCTTCGCCGACGGCCTTCCGCTCGGGGGGTTCCATCTGCTCGGTAACCAGCCCGAGGCCCTTGGCCAAACCCTCTGCCGAGATCGGCCGAGACCGACTGATGAGCACCGCCTCGATGCTCGCTGCGATGGACGATGGGTCTGGCCCCCCGGCCGGGATCGGCGCGCCGGAATCGGTCTGCGGTGCTTCAGTCATGGTGGCTGGCTCGGTCATCACCCTCATGCTACCACACCCCCCGCCGCTCGGCCGGAATAGGCTGGACCCATGACCGACGCGAACGCCGGCTCAGGCCCCAACCCCACCCAGCAGCACCACCGACCCGGCCTGCCAGCCCTCTCGATCGCGGTGCTGCACGATCGCCGGGAGCGCGTGTTCCTGCTGCTCAGCGGGCTGTTTCTGGGCACGCTGGCGATGCTCAACATCCTGGGCATCTCGCGGTTCATCAAGCTCTTCGAGTACGACTTCGACCCCTCGACCCCGGGCGTGACGGTGTTCGCCGTCGCGGTCGGCGTGCTGCCATACCCGCTGACCTTCCTCTGCACGGACCTCATCAGCGAGCTGTTTGGCAGGCGGCGTGCGAGCCAGGTCGTTTGGGTCGGGCTGATCCTCAATATCTGGATCGTCGCGATTCTCTGGCTGGGCGGGTGGCTGCCCGGGTTCGAGACCATCGACCCGGCGACGGGCGCTATCGCCCTCGATGCGGCGGGCCGCGAGCCCGTGTTCCACGAAATCCGGGCACTGGCCTTCGGGGCGGTGGCGGCCTCGATGATCGCCTACCTCGCGGCCCAGTTCGTCGATGTCTACACCTTCCACTTCTGGAAACAGCTCACCAAGGGCAAGCACCTCTGGCTGCGCAACAACGGCTCAACGGTCGTCTCCCAGCTCGTCGATACGGTCGCGGTTATTCTCATCACGCACTTCTATGCCCGGGCGTTGCCCATCGACGCCGATCAGGGCCTCTGGCCGCAACTCGGCATGTTCATCGCAGCGGGTTACACGTTCAAGCTGATCGCAGCGTTCGTGGATACCGGACCTTTCTACCTCGCTTCCCACTGGCTGGCCAGGTACTTGCGTCTGCCGCCCCCAGGCCACGACCATGACCGCGACCAGCCGCAAGGCCCCGTCGGGTCCGATCTGTAGGCTCGCGCGAAAGAACCCCGACCAGCGGACCGATACCCACTGCTGGCGCTGCCCGCACCGGACGGCGCGGTAGGAGTTGCCATGGACAAGCCGCTGATCTTGCTGGTCGACGACGAGCCGCACATCACACGGGTGGTCGCCTCACGCCTCGAGAAGGCCGGCTTTGCCACCATCGAGCAGCACGACGGGGCCACGGGCTACGACGCGGCCGTCGAGCACATGCCCGCGATGATCTTTGTCGATCTCCAGATGCCGTACATGAACGGCATCGAGATGGCCACCAAGCTCCGCAACAACGAACAGACCGCCGCGATACCCGTGGTCATGCTCACCGCGCGCGGCTACATGGTCGATCAGCCCCAGCTCGGCGCCACCAACATTCAGCGGCTGCTCGCCAAGCCGTTCAGTGCCCGCGAGCTTGTCGACTGCGCCCGCGAGCTGCTGGGCGATCCCATCGAGAAGCGAGACGCCGCGTGAGTTCCTCGTCCAGCCAATCATGCCGACTGCCGGGCGAGGTGCTCCGCGAGCGCTGCGCCGCTGCAGGCTATTTAGTCTGGACCACCGACAAAACCGGCCGGCTGCTGCGCGAACCCAAAGTCAGCGATACCGCCGGCCTGTTCCTCAAGAGCGGCGCGTTCACCAGCTTGCTCGAAGAAACCGTCAAAGGCTGGGAGGGCGGTGAGCCAGAACGCTGCGTGCAGCTCTGGCCCGGGTGCACCCTGCTCGGAACTGCCATGCGCACGCGAGGCAGGGTCTCGGGTTATGTGCTGGTCGTGCACGTCGATCCCGACTCGCTCGCCGACCCAGCGTTCGCAGCGCTTTGCAATTCGGCACTGATCGATACAGACGCAACACGCGACGCGATGACCGAGTACTCCGCCTCGCCCGAGCGCGAGCACGACCGGCTCGCATCGATGCTCGGCCTCATGCGTGAAGACCTCGAACGTTCATCGCTCGATGAGCGAACCATCGACGGCTTCACGAACCACCTGGGCGATGCCTACGAGCAGATGGCCCTGCTGCACGAACTGGGCCACTCGATGACCCGGTTCACCCGTCCGCTCGCGTTCTTCGAGACGGTGCTCGAGCGCCTCGCCGACACGCTCCACTTCCGCTGGTTCTGCGTGCTCGTGGCCGATGATTCCGACCTGCCCGCCGAAGTCTCGGGCGGTGCGTTCAGCTTCGCCATGGGCCGCGTCAGCGCCGATGACCTCGCCGGGCCGCTCTGGGCGCGGTGCAAGGCCAGGCCCGTCGATGGCTCACCCGATGTCATGTCGCTCAGCTCGCTGGGTATCGCAGGCGGCGGGCAGATCGTCGCCCAGCCCATCGTGCGTGACGGCGTCACCTCGGCCATCCTCGTCGCGGGGGGCAAGCGCGGCGACGACCCGCAGGTCAGCAGCTACGACACCAAGCTCATCGCCTCCGTCTCGGGCTACGTCGGAACCTTCCTCGATAACGCGCGCCTTGAGCACCGCCGAAACGCCATGTTCGTCGGCTCCATCGGCGCGCTCACAGCCATGGTCGATGCCAAGGACCACTACACGCTGGGCCACTCCGAGCGCGTCGCGCTGCTCGCAAGCCAGCTCGGCACGTGCATGGGCCTGCCCATCGAGACCACCGAACGCATCCATCTCTCAGGCCTGCTGCACGATGTGGGCAAGGTCGGCGTGCCCGAGGCGGTGCTCACCAAGACGTCTCGCCTCACCGACGAAGAGTTCGAGATCATCAAACGCCACCCACGCCAGGGCTACGACATGCTCAAGGGCATCCCGGCATTCGAGGACATCCTCGGCGGCGTGCTCACCCACCACGAACGCTGGGACGGCAGGGGATACCCCGACAAGACCTCCGGCGAGGACATCCCGTTGTTCGGCCGCATCCTGTGCCTGGCGGATTCCTTCGACGCGATGAGCTCCAACCGCGCCTATCGCTCAGCGTTGCCGCGCGAGAAGGTGATCGAGGAGATCAGAGCCTGCGCCGGCAAGCAGTTCGACCCGAACCTCGCGCCGATCTTTGCCTCAATGGACTTCCACGCGTTCGACGAGCTGCTCGCGGTGAACGCCAGCCGGTCGGCGAACGTCAAAGCCGCCTGAGCAGCGCCACGCTTCCAGAAGAGCAAGAAGCTTCACTCGGTCACGCGGCGCCAACTGCCCGGCACGATCCGCATCGTCGAGGGCCGCCGCTGGGCATCCATCAGCGTCACCACCTCGCCCTCGCTGAGCTGGCGGTCGAAAATGCTCAGGTGCGCCACAGCACCCTCTAAGAAATCTGTCGGATTCGAGGCGAATCCGCCGCTCTCGCTCGCGTTCATCGCGTTCGCGCCAAGCGCAATCGGGGCACTATTGTCGGTATCTGACTTAGCAGACTTCCAGCCCGCTGTGTAGGAGTTCGTCGCTTCGAGCGAGCCATCCAGGTACAGCCACATGCCATCGGGGCCAAAGGTGATCGCCACATGGTGCCACTCGCCCGGCGCAGGGGTCGTCCTGCCTGTTGCCGTGTACGTCTTGGTGAGCGACTCCATCGTGAACACCAGGGGTCCATCGAGGAGCACGGTGGTGTGGCCCCCCTTGTCGAACCCAAGCTCGTCCTTCCCGAAAAGCCCGGCACGCTCGACATCGCCGGTCTGGATGTACCAGAACGCCACGGTGCCGGCTTCGAGATCAAAGTCTGTATTATGCTTGATCCCTACGAACTGGTCGATTCCGTTGAGCTTCCGCGTCGTGTCGCAAGACAAAGACTCGGCGCCAGCGGTCGGGAGCACGGGGAGCCATTCGGCATCTCTGTCGTTGATGGGGTCGAGAAGTTTGTCGACCTCTTCCTCGGCGCCGAACCTCCAGTAGTGGACCGCCCCCAGCGCCTTGGCCACGGTCAGCCCATCGTCCGGCCAGATGGACTCGGGCTCAAGCTCAACTTCAAGCATCGTGCGAGATGTGCCCTGGATGCCCACGCCGCGGAGCACCACCGGCCTGCACGGCGCATCGGTGATGCTCCCGCCGTCGCGGTCCACCACCGCCAGCGCGAGCCTGCCGCCATCGAGCGAACGGTTGGTGAACCACCAGCCGTCGCCGTAGGTCCATCGCCAGCTCGGGTCGGTGGCGATGGTGTGGAGTCCAAGCTCGATCGAGGCGTGCGCGAGCTGCGTGGCCCCCTGCGCGTTGACGGCTCGCTGAGCTGCTTGTCTGCGTTCAGCAGAAAGGGACAGACCCACCAGCGCAATCGTCGTCACGGTCGCTGAGCCGACCATCACGAGCAGGTAGATACCGCCACGTCTGCTTGTTCGGATGCGGGGGCTCATGGTGCACTCCCCACACGCGCCGCTTCGCCAGCCAGTGTTCGAACCGTCTTCAGCTGCGCCAGCACAAGGTCTCCGCGTCGAACGGTGGTCTGGATGCGCAGCACACCCGAGTTGGCCACAGATGCCTCATCGAGATTCTCAGGATTGACCCAAGACATCGCAACGTTCACTCGCCAGCCCTCGGCACCGGGGACGACCGCACCGGACGAATCCACCGGCGGAGATGCCGTGTAACCGGCGTAGTCCAACAGGTCTTCGAAGCCATTCCTTCCGCCGGGAGTCGAGGAACCGGCCAATAGAGACGGGTTATCGGGAATGGGGGCTGCACGCATCTCGCTCATAAGCTCGGTGCAGATAAGCAGCGCCCGGCTCTTGGCGGTCTGCCCGCCGCGAATACGCGCCGACAGGCCCGTCGCGTTGAGCGCCGAGGCCATCATGAGCCCGAGCACCAGCGAAGAGATCGCGACTTCCACCATGCTAAACGCCCGGCGGTTCATCGCTGGTCCTCCGCCTTGGCAATGGGCCGAGCGTTGAGCACCGCGTCTGAAACCCCGGTACCAAAGCCCATCTCAAGCTTGAGCGACTTGATCGCTAGCGCGTCGGCCTCGGTCGCAACCACCGGCATGGTCTCGTAGCGGACCTCCATCGCTATAGCGGTCAGCCCGACCGGCGACCAGTTGTTGAAGATGTCGTAGTAGAGCAACAGCCCCGCTGGCATCGGAGTCAGATTCTTGATCTGGTAGTTGAATGAGGTATCGCCCGCCTTGTTGAGCAGGCGGACCTTTACGTTCTCATCGTGTGCGAGCCACGGCGTGCGCAGCGGGAACGTCATCCACTCGCCCCCGTCTTTGATTTCTCCGCCTCCGAGTTCCAACAACGTGTGCCGCCAGGTGTCACTCACGGAATGCACATCTTTACCCGCGCTGACCTCGAGCAAGTCCCCGTCGCGTGAGCCGTCCCACTGAAGATAAAGGTCCACGCCGGTCATCCGCCAGACACTATCAGCCTCTACTGAAGGATCGACCTGAATAGCGATCTGCTTGCCCGACCTAACAGGTGACCACCCGCCATTGGTGAATCGCGCGTCGATCGTGACCGGAGTCGGAACCGGCGACTGCGTGCCGGCGAAGCCGGACTTGGTTACGTTCGTCACACTGAACTTCATGTCTTGGACCTGCCCCACCACCGGCGACCAGCTCCCGCTGTTCACCCGCTGCTGCAAGGGGTCGCCCGCGTTGCCCACCCAGTCCAGCTCGATGCGTTCGGGCACGTCGTCCCCGGTGCGGTCGGGCACCTCGAATTCGACGGAGGTCGCCGATGACGAGATCACCGCGGTCGCCAGTTCAAGATCGGTCCGCAGCGCATCATCGAGAAACAGCAGATCGGACGAGGTGCTCATCGCGTCGCCGCGCGTCGGGATGGACCGCGTCGCGATGTAGATCGCGGCGTTAACCGCCAGTGCCAAGACGCTGGCGATAGCCAGGCTCAGCACCATCTCGATGAGCGTGAACGCCCGAGATTCAGTCGGAGGCTTCATCAGCCACCACCGCCAACAAGTTCCAAGCCAGTTGCTTCACTTACGAGCTGCCCAACATCTCCGATGGGATTCCCGATCCCGTCTTCCAGCAGCGCGGTCCAATCGGTATCGCCCGCTGCGTCTTGGGCTGTGTTCAGGTCGTTCACAAGCGGCGTGACCTCGCCCGCGCCCAGGTCCCGCAGCACGATGGAACCGCTGTTCGCATCGATAGCCAGTTCTGTGGCGCGCGTGCGCACCCCGATCAATACCGTTCCCGCGCTTACCGGCACGCCGAAGCCATCGAATGTAAGCGTGGTCTCACCACCAAAGTCAGAAGCCAGCAGCATGGCCTTGAAGGGCGAGCCCGCAAGGTTGACCTGCCGGGCGAGCACATCGCCCGATGCCGAGTACGCGAGGCGTGTGTTCGACGATACGCTGACGACTCGATCGATGACGTTGTCAACCACAAGCACCGTGTCGAGGTCGGGCACGGCTATCGGATCCACCGTTTCCAGGACCCCTGCGGGCTGGCCGGGCCAGGTGTAGTACGAGCCGAGCACCGCATCGAACGTGATCGATACCGGCCGGCTCTCGAACCTCGCCGTGGTGCGGGCGTGCGTGAGGTCCTCATGCACCCGGCGTGTCGACAGGTCAAGCCGATACGCGGCGTCACGTTCGGACATGGCTGGAACAGCCACCGCCACCGCGGTCGAAACCACGACCACAACCACGAGCAGTTCGATGAGACTGAACCCGCGTGCTTTTCGCATAAGGGCTGCCTTCATAAAGACAAGGGGACGCCCGTTAGGACGCCCCCGTCGCAGAATCGGTGACGGGCGGCCCGGCTGGGCTCAATAGCTGTTGTACATGGTGCCGGACGTATCCAAAACCGTATCGGCAGCATTGATACGGATGTCGCCGCTGGCCTCGATGTACCACCACCCGAACGTCGCGGTGCCCTTGGTCGCGGTCAGCGTGGTGCTGCCCTTGTTGGGGCCGACCTTCTGAGCGGGAACCTTGCGGAGGTACGGGCCGTAGATGTGCGTCGAGTCCATCGTGGCCGAGGTGTTTCCGGCCGCATCGCTGTACAGCGTGAGTTGGTCGGAGAAAGTCAGCAGCGCCGGGTAGGCGCCGTCGTGCTCGGCCTGGTAGAGATCGATCGCGCTGCGAAGGACCGCCAGGTCGGAGATAGCGCCCGAATCCGCTGCGCCCACAGCGCCACGGCTCATGCGCGGAATAGCGATAGCGCCGATAATCCCGAGGATTACCACGACGATGACCAGTTCGATCAGGCTGAACCCGCGACGAGATGAAGTGAGGTTGCGCATCGGAATCGGCTCCAAGGAATTTCGTGGTTGACTCTGCGACTGCACACTGCTCATCGGACCACGCGAGAGCAGCCTTCAGCCGATTGCGAGCCTCAGCCGATGTTTCAGGCATCCGACGAGCCGATAACTTCGTTGAGCTTCACACGAACCACGCCGCGCGGCGTCTGGACCAACGCCGACCGACCGTCCGCGCCCACCTCGACGAGTTCAACAGATCCCATGCCCGGCAGTTCAACGGGGCTTCCTAGCTTGAGCGCTACTCCGTTGACCAGAGCTACGGTGCCACTCTGGCTGTCCAGCACGGCTGTCAGAACCAAGCTGACCTCAGCGCCCGATGCGGGCTGGCCGTTCGCCGACTGCGTGTCGACCACCGCGCTAATGGCCTCCGCCGGCTCGGGCGTCCACGAGGCGGGCTCGATGAAAGGATCGTCGATGCGATCGGCATTCAAGCCGTTCGCGCCGGCGTAGTCGCGCAGCATGCCCGCAAGCATCACTCGGCAGTCGGTGCCCGCGGCCTCCGCAATCGAGGCTGCCTCGGCGGGCGAGCCTGCGTCACCCGCCACGCCCGGACTGGCCGAGGCCGAAGCAGGCCCCACCGGCTTGCCCGAGAACTCGCTCCACGCGAACCCTCCGACCGCGACACAGACCAGACCGATGGACGCCAGGCGTTGGGGGTTGAGGCTCATGCCCCCATGAGCACAAGTAAAGCGTTCAATGTCAAGGAGATGCGCGGCGCTTTGTGGTGCTCGGCAGCGCCCGCCACACCAACCGCATCTCGAACGAACCCTCGTCACCGGTGCGAGCCGTGCGGAACGTCCGAATCTCGGTATCCGGATGCTCGCTGGCTAGGTCGTGCATGAAGCCCGCGAGGTCCGAGTAGGCGCCCCGGCCGCGCAGCCGAATGGTCACCATCTCGAAAAGATCGCCCTTCTCGGGCTCGCTCGGCGAAACTTCATCAACGATCAGACCCGACTCCGTCGCCAGCGCTGTCAGGTTTGCCAGCCGCACGTTGCGTTCATCGATCGAGACGAGCTTCACGCTCACACTTTCCAGCTGCGCCGACGCCTGCTCGACTTCCTGCCGCGTTTTTTGCTCCTGCTGCTCGAGTTCGAGCACCGCTTGCGAGGCCTCGCTCACCGCCCGCTTCACGGAATCGGCCTCCTGCGCGCGCGCCAGCGCCGGACCGACGCTCACGACCCACGCAGCACCGACCATAGCCAGCAGCACAACCACCCCGCTCACGTGGAGTGAAGTCGTCGTTCGCTTCATGGTCCCACACTCCCGTCATCCGCTGCGTCGGCACGACTCGCCCGCTCGCCCGTAATGGCCGCCGCGACGTTAAACGACAGCCGTTCGCTGCCACCTGACATCGCCCGCCGTGTGTCCAACAGCACGACCTCATCAAACAAGCCCGTCTGTTCGAGCGCGATCACGAACGCCTGCACGTCCGCTTGCGCAAGGCTCAGGCCGCCAATCGTTACCCACACACCATCGCCCTTATCGATCTCATCCACGGCACACGAGGTTAAAGACACTCCATCGCCGCGCTCCGCCGCAAGTGCTGCCAGCAGAAGACTCCAGTCGGGGCGGGTTGTAACGCGTGCCGTCAGTTCCGTTCGCCGACGCACGTCCTCGATCGCGCGAGCGTGGTCAACAAGCTGGGCCTTGAGCACTTCATCGCGGTTCACCAGCCTGGCGTAAGCCGCTTGATGGCTCGACTCTGGCCCGTGCACAGCCGCTCGCAACCCGACATCAACGCTGATCAGCACACCCGCGGTCACCGCTCCGATGGCAACCCACATGCGAAGCCGGCGCCGCCAGACTCGCGCCCCAGCTATCGACCCCGGCAACAGATTAGTCTCTTGCCATGTGCTCATGCTGCCACCTCCCCCGCACGCACAGCAAACGCCACGCACCGTGCTTCTCCGATGGCCTCCCAGCTTGATGCGATCGGCTCCTCCAGCGTGCACTTGAAGGCCGCCGACGACGCAAGCGCATCGCGCAACGCCGGGATCGCGAACGCCCCGCCGATGCACTGACAAGGCCCGAATTCCACGGATGGGTACCGGTGGTGCGCGTACGAGAGCGCCCCACGAACGTCGTCTGCAACAAGCATCGACCACCGCGCAAACGCACCCGACCACGCCTCGGCGAGACTCGTGCGCACGCCTTCATCGAGCATGGCAGCCTCAAGGCACTCCGTTGGCATGTCGTGCTGCTCCGCCAGCGGAACCAGCACGTCCTTCAGCCCGAGCCCACTGCCGACTCGGTGAAGAAACGCGATACCGTTCATACTCAGCAGCACACGCGTGCTCTCCCACCCCGCATCAACAACCGGCGTGACCACCGCGTCGCTCGGCACAACGCCGCTGGCGAGCAGCGCATCGCTCGCGACGCCCAAGTGCACGACGTCGAGCCCCGCCTGAACCGCAGCCTCGCACAGCCTCTCGCCACGCTCTCGATCCAGCCCGCTCACCAGCATCCGGTCGCCCGTGCTCCGGCGCGCTGTTGCAGGAACCTCGCCAATGCGCACGCTGCAACTCTCGGTTTTGAGCCCGAACTGCCGGTAGAACTCGCCTTCTGCAATCACTTCCCGAGGCGCTTGACCGCCCTTGGCCGGCACATCCACCACGGTCGATTTCACAAGCAGGCTCGGCGCCACGAGGCCAACGAACGGCCTTCGCACGCCCCGCAGTTCAAGCGCCGACCGGAGCCGGCCGAATGCCTCAGCATCCGTGCTCTCGCCACGATCCATGCCAAGCTGGCCCGTCTCGTCGTCCGGCCCGCGCAGCCATGCCGCCTTGAGCCGGCGCTGCCCCAGGTCAATCCCGACGCTCATGCGCTTGCTCATGGCCTCGCCCCTCCCGCCGCCGCGGTCACGTCGAACAACGGCATGAACATGCTTACCGTGACAAAGCCAACCATCAGCCCCAGCACAACCAAGATCAACGGCTCGAGCAGGCTTGTCATCGATTTCACCACCACCTTGTTGTCGTCTTCCATCGAGTCCGCCAGACTCGATAGCACCTCACCAACCTTGCCCGCTTTCTCTGCGTTGCGCACCGCCTGCGACACGCCTCGCGGGATCAGCTCGCTCTGGAGCATCACCGCACTGAGCGTGTCACCCCCAATAAGCCGCTCGCGGAGGGTGTCCATGAAGTCGCGGTAATGCCGGTTGTTCAGCGATGCCCGCGTCAAGTCCACCGCTTCGACCATCGGCACCTTGCTTAAGAGCAGGAGCCCCATGAGCCGGGCCATGCGAGCAACCTCCAAAGAACGCGTCATCTTGGAGAGCTTGGGCACACGGATAAGGGCGGTATCCAGCGTCTCCCGGCCGTGCTCCGATCGAATCCATATGATGCCGCCAACGATGCAGCCCAGCGCTGCGGGAATGACCGCCCACCAGTACCCGCGAAGGAACCCGCTGAACGACATCAGCACCGCCGTGGTCGCTGGCAGCGGGACATCAAGTGTTTCGAACAGCCCGCTGAACCTCGGCACAACGAACGCGGTCATAAGGAAGAACACGCAGACCGCTACAACTGACAGCAGCGCCGGGTACACCATCGCGCCGACGATCTGGCTCCGCAGCGCTGCCTGCTGCTGCGTGAGCACACCGAGCCGCTGGAGCATCACATCGAGTTGGCCGCCCGACTCACCCGCTGAGACCAGGCTCAGGGAGACTGAATCGAACCAATCAGCGTGCAACGCCATCGCGTCCGAGAGCGTGCTGCCCTCCTCGACCCTTAGCCTGATGTCGCTGACCGCGTCCTTGAACCCACCCTCGCTCACCTGGCTCTCGACCGATTCGAGCGCATCGACCAGCGGCGTTCCCGCCGATACCAGCACGGCAAGCTGCCGCGAGAACATCGCGACCAGACGCACTTTGCCTGCTTTCCACGAACGTTTCTTCGAGCCGCTCGCAGCCGAGCCAGCAGGTGCCTTGCTCCCGCTCTTGGACTTGGATCGGGCGGCGTTCCCAATGCTCTCGATCTCGCTCAGGAACAGCCCTCGCTGCAAGATCGCCTCGCGCGCATCGTGCTCTGTCGGCGCATCGATGGTCTCATCGATACGCCGGCCATCGCGGTCCCAGGCTGTGCAGCGCCATTTCATGCCGCGATCCTCCCGGCGGGGGCATCGGGCACGTCTTCAACATCGTCGCTCTTGGTCACGCGCAGCACTTCTTCAAGACTGGTGTGGCCGTCCTGCGCAAGCCGAACCCCTTCCTCGCGCATCGGCACGTAGCCCTCGCTGCCGAGCACGCGGCGGATTTCATGCGTCGGCGCGCCCGTATGGATGATGCGCCGAACAGGCGGTGTGACCTCCATCACCTCATAGATTCCCACGCGCCCCTTGAACCCGCTGTTGTGGCACGCCTGGCAGCCCGTTCCCTTGCGGAACGTCGCGCTGCCAACCTCACGCAGCCCGGCATCCGCCAGCACGCTCTCAGCCGGGTGGTACCGCATCGAGCACGCCTCGCACACCCGCCGGGCGAGCCGCTGACCCACCGAGCCGCTCAACGCGCTCGATAGCAGGTACGACTCGATCGTCATATCGAGCAGCCGGGCCACAGCGCCCGGCGCATCGTTCGTGTGCAGCGTGGCCAGCACCAAGTGGCCGGTGAGCGCCGCCTGCACCGCGACGCGGGCTGTCTCGTGGTCGCGAATCTCACCGATCATGATAATGTCCGGGTCCTGCCGAAGCGTACTCCGCAGCACCCTTGCAAACGTCAGCCCGATGCCCTCGTTTACGTTCGTCTGGTTGACGAGATCAAGCTGGTACTCGACCGGGTCCTCGACCGTCACAATGTTTGATTCAGGGCTCCGCAAGAGATCAAGCGCCGAATACAACGTCGTCGTTTTGCCCGAGCCGGTGGGACCGGTCACCAACACCAACCCGTGCGGCTGGTACAACACGCGTGTGAACGTTTTGAGCGCCGACTCACGGAACCCCAGGTCCTCAAGGCGTACTTTGAGGTTTTCCTTGTCGAGGATGCGAACGACCAGCTTCTCACCCATCAGCGTCGGCATGCTGCTCACGCGGAGATCGATCTCTCGCCCCTCGGCGACAATCTTGACTCGGCCTTCCTGCGGCAGCCGCCGCTCGGCGATGTCCATCAGCCCGATCACCTTCACCCGCGACACGATCGCGCTGTGCATGCCCGCCGGTGGGCTCATCAGGTCTCGAAGCTTCCCGTCGATTCGGCACCGGACCCGCGTGCCGCCCGCATGAGGTTCAATATGGATGTCGCTCGCGCCCTCCCGCACCGAGGTCAGCAGCGCCACGTTGACCAGGTTGACGATCGGGCTGCCCTGAACCATCTTGTCCAGATTGGTTTTCGGGCCTTCGTCCTGCTCGCGCTGAATCACCTCGACATCGGTGTCCGAGAGCGATGTTAGAAACTCGTTGACATCCACGTTCCCGCCCGCGTACTTGCGGATGTATTCGAGGATATTCGTTTCGAGTGCCAGCACCGGTCTGATTCGGCAGCTTGTTAGGTGCGCGAGCCGATCAATGGTCGGGATCGACTGCGGCTCGGCCATCGCCACGGTAAGCTGGTCGCGCACCCGGAACATCGGGATGACCTTGAGCCGTTCGGCCTCTTCTTCACCGATCAACGGCAGCAGCGAAGGATCGATCAGCCCGTGGCGAAGATGGCACCCGCGAACGCCCAGACACTCGGCCAGGCTCCGCACCAATACCTGCGACGAGATCGTCCCGTCCTCGACCAGCAACTCGCCGAGCACTCGGCCAGAGGCCTTCTGCTCGGCCAACGCGGCGTCCAACTGCGCAGCGGACAGCGCGCCCGTGCTGACCAGCAATTCGCCGAGCCGCTTGCGTGGTGGTCCGCCCGTACCGCTCACAGGAAGCTCCTCGCGGCCGATGCCACATCTTCGTAGTGCTCGAACAACACCGAAAGGTCGGTTACGTCAAACACCTCGCGCAACGTCTCGTTCACGCCCGTCAGCTTCAGCTCGCGTCCTGCGCCCGCCATCTCTTCAGCAAGATCCGCCAGCGATTCAAGCCCCTTGCTGTCGGCGTACGTCACGCCGCTCATGTCCAGCACCAGCCGCCCAAGCGACCGCTCAGCCGTCAGGCGAGCGCGCTCCAAGACCTGCTCAGCATCAGCGCGAATCAGCGGGCCGGTTGGTCTTAGCACCGCCACCGCTCCGTGCCGCGATTCTTCGATCCGCATGGCAAGCCTCCTACGCCGCGACCGGCAGTTCCAGCACGAATCGGCTCCCCTTGTCGGGCACCGATTGTGCGATCACGTCACCCCCGTGCAACCGAGCCACATCGCGCGCCAAGGACAGCCCGAGTCCGGTACCCGCCACATGGCTCGTCCGCTGATCCCGGCACCGATAGAACCGTTCGAACACCCGCTCCAGTTGCTCCGGTTCAACACCGATGCCCGTGTCGCTCACCTCGAATACGAAGCGGTCGCCCTCGCAGTCCGCCGAGACCCTCACCACACCGCCGGGCGGCGTGTACTTCAGCGCGTTGGAGACGAGGTTGTGCATCGCAAGCGTGATCTTGTCGCGGTCGCCTCTCAGCACCGGTAGTTTGGGACCAAGATCGAACTCAAGCGTCAGGCCCCCCTCGCGGGCCTGCGCCCCGTAGTCCTGCTTGAGAACCTTGAGCACGTCTTCCATCCGCACATCGTCCTGCACGATCGACAGCTTGCCCGCCTCGATCTCGCTCATCGAGAGCATGTCCGAGACAATGCGTTCAAGCCGGCGCGTCTCCTGGTTCACCGTGCTGAGGGCCTCGCCACGCTCAGACTCGGTCATCTCGCCGAGCCCTTCGATCAGCTCCTCGGTGTACAACCGGATGTTGGTCAGCGGTGTCCGCAACTCGTGTGCAGCCTGCGCGACCAGCTCGCTGCGAGCCCGGTCAGCCTCGTGCTGCTGGGTCATGTCCTCGATCACCATCAGGATCGAAGTCGAATCGGTCTTCCGAACCGGCCTGACCGAGCACCGCAGCACACTCCGGCCGCCGTCATCCGAAACCAGCTCGACTTCCGCTGAGCACTTGCGACGCACCAGTCCCGACGCCACCGATCTGGCAGCCTTGAGCACGCGTTCGTCATCGATGATCTCCGCCAGCGGCGTGTTGGCCAGCGTGTCCTTTTCCCGCCGAAGCAGCGAGCCCGCCGCCCCGTTGCACTGGCGCACCACGAGCGATTCATCTAGCAGCAGCAGCCCCACCCACAGCGCATCGACCGCCGAAGTGAGCGAGTCATCGCCCGGCCTATCCGACCGGAGCGTCATCGCCTCAGCCGCCCGCTCGGTGCGATCCGCCTGCTGCATCGTGCCGGCCCACTCGACCACTTCGTTCCACGCCTCGCCCAATCCTCTCGCAGCTGGCCCACCAACGATCAGCGCCTCGGGGCTTCGCTCGCCAGCGGTGAACGCGTGCAGCGCTCTTGCGAGACCAGCCACCCAACGCAGCCGCGACAAACCCCCCAGCGCCATCACCATCCCAATGACGCACACCGCCGCAAGCAACGCCCAGCGACCCGTTGCACCGTCTCCGGAGACCAGCACCGAGGCCGCAACGCCGCAGCCGCCCGCCATCAGCACGCCGACCGCCACCACCGCGAGTTCGAGCCCTCGCGAGCTTGTCTTTGCAGTTTTTATCGTCATCGCAGCGATCCCCTTGCGGTCCTTCGATCGGGTCCCGCTCGGGGCTATCGGCCGCTGAACGCTCCGTGTTGCGGCCATCTGACGCATTGACCGCTGCTCAAGAGGTTTGCTCGCACCGCGAAGCTACCTCGTCCGAGAACCCACACAACCGGTACGCTTGGTCCATGCACCCAAAGCCCTTTACCGGTGAACTCGAATTCGCTCTCGCAGCGGCGCGCGCCGCCGGTGATGCAACCCTCCCGACGTTCCGCCATGGCGTAGACGCCGACACCAAGCCCGACGGCTCGCTGGTAACCAAGACGGACCTCGCCACCGAGCAGCTCTTGCGCGATCGATGCCTGCGCGCGTTCCCAACCGACGGCTTTCTCGGCGAAGAATTCGGCGAACACCAAGGCACTTCGGGCCGACGCTGGATCGCAGACCCTATCGACGGAACGTTCTCCTTCGCCCACGGCGTACCCCTCTACGGCACGCTGCTCGCCCTCGAAATCGATGGCACGTCACGCGTCGGCGTCATCCACATGCCCGCACTCGCCGAGACCGTCTTCGCCGCCCAAGGACTCGGCGCCTGGCACTTGCCCCAAGGGTCCAGCGTGCCCAAGCCCGCGCGGTACCGAGCGTGCGCCTCGCTCGACCGCGCCCTCGCGTGCGCCACGTCTACCGATTACTTCCGTTCGTCAGGCCACGCTCGCCTCCTGGATCGGCTTGTCAATTCATTCGGCGCCATCCGCGGCTGGAGCGACTGCTACGCCCACCTGCTCGCTGCAACAGGCCGGACCGACGTGGTCATAGAGCCCGTCGTCAATGTCTGGGACATCGCCCCGATGACCGTCATCCACGCCGAGGCGGGTGGCCTCTGCACCGACTGGCAAGGCCAGACCACCGCGCACAACGGAAATTGCCTCGCCACAGCAGGACCGCTGCATCGCGAGGTGCTCCAACTCCTCAATAGCGGGCCTGCGTGAGACCCGCTACTTCCAGTCCGCCGCATCCGGAACGTAGTGCGCACGTTCATCAAGCCCTACCGAACCCACGCGTGCCCCAGCATCCGTGAGCCATTCGCGTTGCGCCGCGATGGCACGAGCCGAGCCGTCGGCCAGTGCCGACGCCGTCGAGCCGTCGTGCCGAAAGCTCGTTGTAGGTGACGCGTTCGCACTCCAACCGCCTCGGCCATCAAACAGTCTCGGCGGATCAAGCAGCGCCGTGCTCCGCAGCCTCTGGCCAAGCACCAGCATCGTGTCGCTAAAGACCAGTACATCCGAAGGCCGAGCGATCGTGCTCAGCCGCTGCCAACGCTGGCTGCCAATGGGTCCATGCGCACCGCCCCACCCCGGGGTGTGCCTCGGCGACAGGTAGTACCCGTTGTAGCCATACGTCGTGGTCGGCGCCGCGATCCGCGTCTGCGATGCGTACGTCCCCCACGCCTGCTCGGGGCACTCGTACACCGATCGCTCGCCGTGCGATGCCTCAAGGTACGGCGTCAACAGACCCGTGTCGTACTCAATCCTGCCTGTCGCTCGCCCGTCACTCCCGAACCAGTACCGCCCGTCGCCGCTCCCGATGTGCGCCGTCTCGAAGTACGCCAACGGCATCGCTCGCTCGCCAAAGTCACCCGCGTACAACGCCCAGCCTGTCCCGAGCTGGCGCACCTGCGACAGGCACACCGTCTGCCTCGCGAGCCCGCGCGCCGATCCCAGCGCCGGCACCATCAGACCAATCAAAAGCGTGATGATCGCGATCACCACGAGCAGCTCGATCAACGTGAACCCGCGTCGCTTTGCGCTCATGGCCGCCTCCCAGCAACCATGTCCCACAGCTCGTTTCGGCGAACATAAGACTCAAGAACCGCCGCGTCCTGCGCGTCCACACCCGCATCGAGATCCACATCGAGTCGCCCGATGCCCCGGTCCCATGCGCGCAGATCGTTCCCATCGGCGCGAAGATCGCCATCCACGTCCGGCCAGATCGGCACACCGAACGCTGCCACCCCATCGCCGGTCACCGCGTAGCACGCCTCAAACCCGTACGTCACCGACCCACCGTCTAGGCCGACCGCATCGGCCACGAACCCAGCATCCGTTGGCACAAGTCCAAGATCGACCGCCGCCATACCGCCTGCGCCGAGCCTCCCAACGACCGCAAGCGATCGGCCTCGCTCCAGCCGCACGCTCGGCTGGTACGACCAACCCCCCACACGCAGATACTCGCCCGGCTCCATGATGCCGTCACCGTCGTCTTGCCACGTATCGCGTGCGCTGTCCCAAAGCTCGACCGCGCCGATCCCCATATCGCGGTACAGCGTCAGCCTTGGAACACTCCCAAAGCCCTCGATCCCCGCCGATACCAGCACCCGGCCGTCGCTTAGCACAACAGGCACCGCGCTGCTGCGGTCGCTCGGCGCGCTCCACCGCACCGCGCCATCGCTCGCACGAAGCTTCACAAGCCTTGACGAGCGATCACTCCCAAAGAAATCGTACGTCACGCCGAACACGCTGCCACCCGCCATTGCCAGCCCGCCAAAGAACCCCTCATCCCCGCCGATGTTTGTGTCCCACACCACGGCGTTCGAGGCATCCGATGCGCGCGCATCCATGCACACCACGCGGCCGCCCGTGCCGAACAGCGCATCGCCCGTCGTTCCCACATACAACAGGCCGTCGGCGTACGCGGGCGTCGCGCCCGAGGCCCCGTCGTGCAGGTCCACGCTCCAGACCACATCCCCCGGCTCAAAGGGGTTCAGCGTCGCATCGAATGGGTCCACGTTGATGCACACTGCCGCAGCGCCGCTGCCACCCTGATAGAAACCCTCGTAGTCCACGATGATCGCCCGGTCCGCTGGGCCAAGATCGTCCGTCACCACCGGGCTCGCGTTGACCACATCCCGGCTCAATCCCACCTGCCAAACCACCGAGCCGTTCACTGCATCAAACGCGAACAGCGTTCCCCCCGCCGAGCCCGGCGATCCCGCGCCGATCAGCACCGTGCCGTTGGATCGATCCAGCGTCGGGCTGCTCCACGAATCGAACACCGCATCCGGCAACTCCGCCCACCACGCGAGCGTCCCGTTCACCCGGCTTATCGCCACCAAACGCGACGGCTCGCTGCCGAGTTGCGTGCTCAACGCGTACACGCGCTGAGCATCAATCGCAACCCTGCTCGCCGGTTCCCAGCCTAAGACCTGCGGCACGCTCGCATCCGACGCTGGGAACACCCACGCCGAACCCGCCGACAAAGCTGGCGTCGGCCCGTACGTCGGACGCATGCGGCCGGCATCAGGCCCGATCTCACCGAGCTGCGCGCACGCCAAAGGCGCCATCGCTATCAAACTAAACATGACCGCGAGTTCACGCACGATGAGCCCGCCCACGTGCGAGTCCTGTCATCCCCGCCGAAGACGCATGCCCTTGGAACGCTTGGCCGCGCCTTCGCACACTCGCACAAGCCGCCATCATGAGCACCACGCCCGCACCCGGCGAGGGCACCACATCCGCGAACCCATCGATTTCCGGCGTAACCCCGCTGCCCACCGGGTTGCTCACGCGCACATAGCTGATGCTCGCTAAGCCCACAGTCGCCAGGTCGATCCCCGCCCCACCGCCGCTGCCGTCGTACCCCGCGATGATCTCGCTCAGGCTCTTACCCGATGGATCAAAGCCCGGGTTCACCGGCCGTGTGAAGTCTGTCAGCACCGAACCCGCATCAGTTGGGAAGGCCTGCGTCACATCGCTGTAGCCCAGCGTCGGGAACAACCCGTCCGCACCGACACCTGGAACAACATGCCAGGCCGCGCCGTCGGCGCTCACCTCGATCAGGCCGCCCTCGCTCGATAACGCTCCAGCGATACCATCCGGGAACGCCTGATCAAAGTAGAACGAGTTGCCGAACACCAGCAGGTCGATCCCGAACGGGTTGGCCGGGTCGTCGGTCACGGGCTCATTGAAGCGAACCGTTACAAACCCACCCTCGCCGATGCTAAACAGTTCGTCCGCTCCGAACGCCGACTGAAACGGCGTGGTCGGCCCACCAAACCCGCTCGCCGGAGCAGTGAACCGCGTGGGCTCACCCAGCACAGCGGATGCATCGCCGAAGGGCGCGACGCCGCCTGCAAAGTCCACGACCGTATCGGCCCACGGGTCTGCCGATGCCATCACGGCCTCCGTCCCCACAAGCGCGCACAAAACAGCCACACCCAACTTCATTGCTCTCTGCATCCGCTCGCTCCCGCCGGCTTTACCACCGGCACGCACCGCCCCGATGCTCGCGCAGGGCGACCCTCCGGACCATGCAGAGCCTTCGCAATGGGTTGTGCCAGGAACAACGCGGCGCAGGAGGGAGCACGCACGCATCGCCACCTGGCCCCAGAATCGCGAGGGCCGACGACAAGTGCTCCAGGCAGGTCTTCCGGCTCCGGGCCCCGCCAGCCTTACCTTCCCGGCCGCCATAGATCGGCGAGCCAGTGGCATTCAATCGGCTGGCGGTACACACCCGTTACGGCGGCGCGTCCGCGGCGGCTTCTCACCGCACTTCCCTCTTCACCAGCGCGGCCATCCCCGCCAGCACCTTGAGCGCACGCAGCCTAGCACCCCCGAGGTCACCTACGCAAGCGGGGCTTCAGCCTCGGGCCCACTGCCCCTCCACCATCACGCGATCGACCACGCAGCCGCCAAAGTCATGTGAAACCGCCCGCTCATCGTCCGAGCCCAGCACCACCAAATCCGCTCGCTTGCCCGCCTCGATGCTGCCACGATCGCCAAAGCCCAGCAGTTCCACCGGCTCACGCGTGATGGCTCGCAGCGCCTCGCTCGGCGACAGGCCGCACCGACGCACCGATAGCGCCGCTGCCATCGGGAGTGAGGGACATGGCGAACTGCCCGGATTGAAGTTCGTCGCCACCACCACCCTCGCGCCCGCGTCGAGTAGCGCCCGCCCGTCGGCGTAGCGATTGTCCAAGTGGAACCCGCTGCAAGGAAGCACCACCGCGAACAGTCCCTCGTCGCCCGCGACACCGATCCGAGCCATCGACTCGGATCCGGTTGCCTCCAGGTGATCCACGCTGCGCGCGCCCAGCCGAATCGCCTCCTCCACCATGCCCAGCGCGTTGAACTGGTCGGTATGAACCCGGATCGGGTGGCCAAGCTCGCGCCCCTTCTCGAACAGCTCGACGCACTCTTCAACACTCCACGCGCCCGTCTCGCAATACGCATCCAGCGCAATGCCAGGGAACTCCGCGTGCACACTGGCCAGCGTCTCATCGATCGTCGTGCGCACAGCATCGGTCGCTTGCGGGTCTTTCGCGTGGCCGATGCACGCCGTGGGCACGACCGTGCCGGCCCACGCATCGCCCGCCTGGCGGATCGCATGCAGCATCTTGAGCTCGGTCTGCGTATCCAGCCCGTAGCCGCTCTTAACTTCTGCCGTGGTCGTTCCATGCGTAAGCATCTGGTTGAGCCTGCCGAGCAAGCCCTCAGCGAGTTCATCCTGCGTCGCGGCGCGCACAGCCCGAACCGTGCTCATGATCCCGCCGCCCGCTGCGAGCAGCTCCAAATACCCCGTCCCGGCCAGCCGCTGCTCCCATTCCGCCCGCCGATCGCCGGCCCAGCACGCGTGCGTGTGCGCATCCACGAAGCCCGGCAGGAGCACGCGCCCGCCGAGGTCGGTGGCGTTACCAGCCCCGGTCCAGTCGCCCGAGCCGATCGAATCGATCACGCCATCTCGCAGCGATATCCAGCCGCGCTCGATCACACCAAGACCACTGCCTGTTCCACTGGCTGATCCACTGGCATCCGCCATTGTCACGATCCGCGCGTTGCTGAGAACTTGCGTGGTCATGCGTGATTCCCCCGTTCAGCAAAGCCGCGGATAAATTCCAGCACGAGCCTGGCAGCCAGCCTCGCGGTTCGGCCCTGCTCATCATTCGGCGGGCTCAACTCCATCACATCAAAGCACCGCACACGGTCGCATTGGCCCGCTGCCCGCACCCACTCGCACGCCAGCGCCGGCGGCCAGCCCGCGGGGTTCATCGCGCTCACCCCCGGCGCGCACGACTGGTCGATTACATCCAGATCAAAGCTCACGAACACCTCGCCCTCGGGCCAGGACAGGCCCTGACCACCGGGCTCGTGTGGATCAACCCGGCCGCCGTGCGCGCAAAACCAGTCGACATGCTCGCGGCTGTTGGCCATCGCATCAAGCCCATACACATCGAGCCTCTCGCAGTGCCCGCCCTCGATGAGCCTTCGGAACGGCATGCCGCTGCCGACCTCCTCGCGGACATCAAGGTGCGCATCAAAGTACACCCCCGCCATGGGCTTGGCGATGGCTTGCTGCACGCCCCGCACGAAGGCGAACGTCAGGTCGTGCCCGCCGCCGATCCCTAGCGGCAGCCTCCCGGCTTCCATGATGGCCCGAGCCGCCTCCGTCACGCGCCGGTGCGTCTCCTGCAGATCGTCACCGGCTGGCTCGATATCGCCCGCATCGCACACGCTCGGCCAGGTAAAGCCCGCCAGCTCCGACGAGCCGTACCGAGCCAGTGCCGCCCGAAGAGCCGTCGGCCCGTCGCGTGCGCCCAGCCTGCCCCCGTTGAGACCTACGCCCGTATCGTCGGGCATGCCGAGCAGCGCGATGCCCGGCCCGGGCATGAGGCCCCGCTCGATGCGCGCAGCAAAGCGGCCCGAACCAATCGGCCCGGGCCACGCTGAAGGTTTGGTGTTCGGCACGTTCATGCCGCGAGTCTAGCGAGCTTGTCAACCCACCCCGCCGGTCTCAGCCCGCGGTCTTGGCCGCTGCCTCGATCAGCTTGTCCACATCGATCCGCTTGCGGTAGTCCTCGTCCACGTGCGCAAAGCGGATCACTCCGGCCTTGTCGATCACGAACGCCGCGGGCACCGGAAGCGTCCACTGCTCGTCGGCGTTCCACTTGGCCAGATCGATGCCGTAGCCCTTGTACTTCTTCTGGGTGTCCGAATCGACATCAAAGATCAGGTTGTAGTCGCGGGCGGCCACTTGGCTCGCGTCACTCAGCAGCGTGTAGCCGGCTTCGATCTCGCCCAGCTTGCCCTTCTCTTCAGTCACCGCGAGTTTGTCCCACGACTCGGGCGAGACCGCGTAGACCGTGGCCCCCGTTGCTTTGAGTTCATCGAAGCGCGCGCCGAGTTCCGCAAGGTGCTTGGTGCAGTACGGGCACCAGCCGCCACGATAAAAGATCAGCACCACCGGGCCGTCGGCCTTGGCCATGAGGTCCGCCAGCTTGTGCTCGTTGCCCTCGTCATCGGTGAGCACTGCGTTTGGAGCCTTAGCGCCAGCGGGCAGGCCCGTGCGCGGCTCAAGATCGGTTGAGGTCATCTCGGTGGCTTCTTTCTCGGTGGCGTCCTTCGGGCGGTCTGCCTGAGCGTGGGCGAGGCCCGTGAATGCTGTAAGGGCAGCGACGGTGAGCGTTCGGGTAAGCATGGGCTTCCTTCACAATGGGAGAGAATGGTGCGAAAATGGGTACTGCCCTTACGCCTCGATCGCAACGGGCTATTCCCATTTGGCCTATTTGCCCCTGACAATCAGGCCCTTTCCCTGATGCGTTCGGTTTCGGCTTCGTGAGCGATCAATCACGCTGCATCGGCACATCGACGTGCTGCTCGCGTGCGCACGCGATGGCATCCTCGTAGCCGGCATCGGCGTGGCGGAAGATGCCCATCATCGGGTCGTTGGTCAGCACACGCTCGACGCGGGCCCGCGCCTCGGGCGTGCCGTCGGCGACCACCACCTGCCCGGCGTGCTGGCTGAACCCGATGCCGACGCCCCCGCCATGATGGAAGCTCACCCAGCTCGCGCCGCTGGCGATGTTGACACCGAAATTCAGCAGCGGCCAGTCGCTGACCGCGTCGGTGCCGTCGCGCATGGCTTCGGTCTCGCGGTTGGGGCTGGCGACAGAGCCACAATCGAGGTGGTCGCGCCCGATGACGATCGGCGCGCTCAGCCTGCCGTCGGTGACCATGTCATTGAAGAGCACCCCGGCCTTGTCGCGCTCGCCAAGCCCAAACCAGCAGATGCGCGCGGGTAGGCCCTGGAACGCGAACGAGGGAACGCACGCTTCCCAGTCGCCGCGGAGTAGCGCCTCGGGGTTGGCATGGCAGCCGAGTATCCAGTCGCGCAGCCGCTGGTTGAAGCCTCCCCCACTGACTGGGAACAGGTCGAGCAGGGACTTGTCTGTCTTGTAGATATCGACTGGATCGCCCGAGAGCGCGACCCAGCGGAAGGGCCCCCGCCCTAGGCAGAACTGCGGGCGTATGTACGCCGGCACGAAACCCGGGAAGCTGAACGCGTCCTTGTAACCCTCGTCGAGCGCGCGCTGGCGGATGTTGTTGCCGTAGTCGAACGTGACCGCGCCGCGTTTCTGAAGCTCGACCATCGCCTCGACATGCTTTCGCATACTGGCGAGCGCCAGTTTTTGGTAGGCCTGCGGGTCAGCTCGGCGCGCGTCGATGGCCTGCTCGTTGGTGTACTCGATGGGCACGTAGCCCTCGAGCGGGTCGTGCGCGCTGGTCTGGTCGGTGAGCACCTCGGGCGTGATGTTGCGCTCGATCAGCCTCTTCAGGAGCTCCACAGCGTTGCCGTGCCAGCCGACGCTCACGGCCTTTGCTTCGTCGCGCAGCGTGCAGGCGCGGTCGATGGCCTCATCGAGATCGTCAACAATTTCATCGAGGTAGCGGTCGTCGCATCGGCGGTCGAGGCGCGCGCGGTCGGTATCGGCTATGAGGCAGGTGCCCTTGGCGAGCGTGACCGCCAGAGGCTGGGCGCCGCCCATGCCCCCGCAGCCTGCGGTGACACACAGCCGCCCCGCAAGATCGCCCCCGAATGTCATTCGTCCGCACTCGGCGAAGGTCTCGAACGTGCCCTGCAAGATCCCCTGCGTTCCGATGTAAATCCACGAGCCTGCGGTCATCTGGCCGTACATCATCAGGCCCTTGGCGGCCAGTTCGTCGAAGTGCTGCTGCGTGCCCCAATGGGGAACGAGGTTCGAATTGGCGATCAGCACGCGCGGCGCATCCGTGTGCGTGCGCACAACGCCGACCGGCTTGCCCGACTGCACGAGCAGCGTCTGGTCGGGTTCGAGGCGCTGGAGCGACGACACGATCGCATCGAAACTCGGCCAATCGCGGGCGGCCTGACCCCGGCCGCCGTAGACCACGAGTTTCTGCGGGGCCTCAGCGACCTCGGGGTCGAGGTTGTTCATGAGCATGCGCATGGCGGCCTCGGCCTGCCACGACTTGCAGCTCATGCTCTTGCCACGCGGCGCGCGAATGGTTCGGTCGTCGCACTTGGCGTGCGATGGCTTGACGGCGTTGGTCACCAGATTCTCCCTTCGCTGGTGTTGGATGGCTGGAAGGCTCCCCGCGAGATCAGCTCGGCCACCGCTGCGATGTCCGGCGCGGGCGAGCGGTCGGTCTCCAGCACGCTGACGCGCTCGCGGATGGTGCTTATGGCCCGCTCAACGCCCTGACCGCTGCGGAGCGGGCGGTGGGCTTCCATCCCTTGCGATGCGCACAACAGCTCGATCGCGACAACCTGCGTGGTAAGTTCAACGGCGCGCCGGGCCTTGGCCGCCGAGCGAGGACCGAAGGAGTTGTAGTCCTCCATCCCCGCGCAGGTGCTCAGGTTGTACACGCTGGCGGGCGATGCGAGCTGGGCGAGTTCGTTGCACGCAGCGGCCGCTGCGTATTGCACGACCATGTAGCCCGAACTGAGTCCCGGGCTCGGGCTCAAGAACGGCGTGAGGTGCGCTTGCTCATCGAACCCCGAGACCATGTGGTACGTCCGGCGCTCGGCGATGCCCGCGACGTGCGAGAGGCCCATGGCCATCGAATCGAGCGGCAAAGCCACGGGCATGCCGTGAAAGTTGCCGCCGCTGACGATCGAGCCGTCGTCAAACACGAGCGGGTTGTCGGTGACCGCGAGCAGCTCGGCATCGGCGCGCGCACGGACGTAGGCGAATAGGTCGGCAGTTGAGCCAAGCACGATCGCTGCGCAGCGGAGCGAGTACGGGTCCTGCACGCGGGGGTCGTCGTGCTTGTGCGATTCGACGATCTGACTGCCACGAAGCAGGCTCGACAGCGCGTGCGCGCACGCGGCTGGCCCGCGCTGGCCGCGCGCCTTGTAGAGCCTTGGGTCGAGAAAGCTGTAGGAACCCCGACAGGCATCGATGGTGCCGGCGGCCGCGACGAGAGCGGCATCAAAGAGTGTGGCAGCGGCCTCGGTGAGCAGGGCGAGTTCGCCGGCCATCAGGTGCGTGCCGTTGAGCAGCGCGAGGCCTTCTTTGGGTTGAAGCTCAACGGGTTGCAAGCCCGCGGCGCGGAGCGCTTCACCGCCAGCCATGGTCTTGCCTTTGTACTCGGCAAGGCCCTCACCGATGAGCACCTCGGCTGCGTGGGCGAGTGGCGCAAGATCGCCAGATGCGCCGACCGAGCCGATCGCGGGGACCACCGGCGTCACGCCCGCGTTAAGCATGGCGGCGATGGCATCGACCAGCACCGGGCGCGCGCCCGAACGTCCTCTCGCCAGCGAGGCTGCGAGCACAAGCAGCATCGCGCGGACGACCTCGGTCGGCAGCGGGCCGGTGATACCCGAGGCGTGCGACCGCACAAGATTGACCTGGAGCGCGGAGAGCTGATCGGACGCGATGCGCTTTCGGCTCAGCGACCCGAACCCGGTGTTGATGCCGTAGACGGCTTCGCCCCCGCCGAGAGCGGCCTCGACGTGCGCGCGCGATGCATCCATGCGCGGCTTGACGTTCGGCGCGACGGTGATCTTCGCGCCATCGCGGGCCACGGCGAGCACATCGGCGGTGGTGAGAACGGTATCGAGGACGAGTTGTTGCATGCACCGCAAGCGTACGGGCACCGGGGCGCTGGGTCAGTCGGTCCGCCGGCCATTGGAGGCGAGAATGAGCGATTGAGCCGTGGGGTTGTGAGTGCCTAAGGCCGAGTTGGCCGACGGCTTGGGCTCGACGGCCGAAGCGGCGGGGTGGGAGGCTGCCTGCTGACCGGCGCCTCTGAAGATGCCGTTGGTGATGCCCCGGCGGGCCCAGGCCGCCTGGCACGCCTCGCGCATCTTGGCGATCTGAGCGTCGCTCTGCTGAACGCTGATGCTGGATGCATGCACGCGGTACCGCAGCACGGCCTCGGGGACGTTGTCGAGGTGGCCGACTTCGCCCAAGCGGAGCCACAGGTCGAGATCTTCGGATGGGTAGGCCTCGGGCCGGTAGCCGCCGACAGCCTCGATGGCGCTGGCGCGGTACATGGCGGCGGGATGGCAGATGGGCATTCGGCCCTCGAGGGCGCTGCGCTGCACGTGGGCGTTGCCGAGCACGGGCGGCGGGTGATGAAGTTCTTTGTCGTCCTCATCTATGAGGATGATGCCGCCCCCGATGCAGACCACCTTGGTGCTCTCTTCAAGGAAGCGGACCTGGGCACGCAGGCGATCGGGAAGCGCGATGTCGTCGGCATCCATGCGCGCGAGCAGTTCACCGCTGGCATGTTCGATCAGTTCGCCGAGTGTTGCGACGAGGCCTCGGTTCTCTCGGCGGATGAGCCTGATTCTGGAATCGCGCTGGGCGTGCGCCGCGAGCAGGTCGCCCGAGCCATCGGTGGAGCCGTCATCGATCACAACCAGTTCGAGATCGGCGAAGGACTGCTCAAGAATGGACCGCACCGCGGCGTCGAGATACCCGCCGGCGTTGTACACCGGGAGGATCACAGACACCTTGGGGCGATCGGTGGTGGGCATGGGTGCTGGTGGGTGGTTACTCGGTGCTGAGTCGGCACAGAGCGCCGCCATCGACGATGAGGTCCTGGCCGGTCATGAAGCCCGACTGGTTGTTGTCGGCGAGAAAGACGATGGCCCGGCCGATCTCGTCGGGCGAGCCCACGCGGTTGAGTACGTGCCGGCCGCCGAGGCCACGGACGAGTTCATCGAGCGAGGCGCCCGCGATGTGGCCTCGGGCCAGGCCCTCATGAAGCATGGGCGTATCGACGGCGCCTGGCAGGATCGCATTGACGCGGATGTTGTCGGAGCCGAACTCGATGGCGGTGGCTCGGGTGAAGGCGAGCAACGCGCCCTTGCTGGCGGCGTAGGCGGCGATGTTGGCGCTGGTGGCGACCGCGTGGACGCTGGAGACGTTGACGATCGAACCGCCCGTGGCTTTGAGCAGCGGGTAGGCGTGCCGCATGGAGAGGAACACCGAGCGCACGTTGGAGGCCATCACCGCGTCCCACTCTTCAACGGTGGTCTCGATGACGGGTTTACAGATCTGCATCGCAGCGTTGTTGACGAGGGAATCCAGCCGATCAAACCGCTTAGAAAGCTCGGTGAAAATCCGCTCGGGTGCCTGCGGGTCCGAGATATCAGCGCGGATCATGTGGTCGACGCCCGGCACCGCATCGGACGAGCGGTCGACGCCGACGACGCGCCAGCCCTCGGCATGGAACGCGCGGGCGGCGGCCGAGCCGATGCCTCCGGCGGCACCCGTGATAAGCACGACTCTCGTTTCGCTCACGATGACGCTCCCTGGAGCGCTCGGTTGCGACTAGAGGCAGCGAACGCCTCGCGGACGTTATCCATCACCCGCTCGTGGGTGCGCCAGCACGACCGGGGTGACGACTGCGAGAGGTGCGGGCTGAGCAGCACGTTGTCCATCGAGCGGAGCGGGTCGTTGGCGGCGAGCGGTTCGGTCTCGAAGACATCGAGCCCGGCTCCGGCGATGGTGCCGGCCTTGAGCGCCGCGGTCAGGTCGGCCTGCTTGACGATCGGGCCGCGCGCGGTGTTGATGAGCACCGCGGTCGGCTTGCACCGGCTCAGCGCGCGCGCATCGATCAGGTGGTGGCTCGATTTGTTCAGGTCGCAGTTGATGGAGACGAAGTCGGACTCTGCGAGCAACGTATCAAGATCGGTCATGGCGACCCCGGTCTGGTCGATGACGCGCTCGGCGGGCGTGCACGGGTCGAACCCAAGGGTGCGCATGCCGAAGGCCCGTGCCTTGTGCAACACGGTGGAGCCGATGGCGCCGACGCCGATGACGCCCAGCGTGCACTCCGACAGGCTGACGCCTTCGATGGGTTCCCAGCCGCCCTGGCCGCCCACCGCGGGCGACTTGATCGCGCGATCGAGCCACGGTGTCTTGCGCGCAAAGCAGAGCATGAAACTGAGCACGGTGTCGGAGACCGGGGCGCTGAAGGCATCGGGCACGTTGCGGACCTCGATGCCGCGCTCGGCAGCGGCTTTGAGATCGATCGCGTTGACCCCGGTTCCCCACTTGCAGATGGCCAGCAGCTTGGGCGCTGCATCCATCACGCGGGCGGTCCACTGGTCCCCGCCGCAAAGGGCGAGGTCGATATCGCTGACCATCTCGATGAGTTCGTCCTCGGACCACTGCTGAGCGGGCGGGCGGAGCACGAGGGCTGCATCGAGATCGGCGGCGAGCCGGTCCATCTGTTTGGCGAGATCGGCGGAGGTCTGCATATCACGGAGCAGACGCGGGCCGGTGACAAGAAGCTTGCGGGTGGTCACTGGGCGGTCTCCGTGGCGGTGTGCTGTTGGGGCTTGAAGCGGGGTGTGGTCATGAGGGCCTCGGCGAGCATCCAGCCCTCGTGGTCGTCGATATCCGTGGCTTCGAGCCGGTCGATCTCGAACATGATGGGCTTGGCACCGATTCGGTTGCCGCGCGTTCGCAGGGTCTCGGGCGCGAACAGGTAGAGGTTGGAATTCTCTTCGTAGACCGGCGGGAGGTCCTGCGTGCGTTCGAGCTTGGTTGGGTTGTGGTTGATGGGCTGGCCGGCGGCATCGTAGAGGCGGGTCTGCCAGCGGGTTACGCCGAATAGCGAGTCGTGGGTTCCAGCGGTCACCCCGGCAAGAAACTGCTCGACGGCTCGCGCGATGGTCTCGGCCCTCAGCAGCGGGTTGGTCGAGTGGGTCTGGAGGTAGTAGTCGGACGGGCACTGGTCGATGTCGTGGAGCAGCACCTCGTTCATCGGGATTCGCCCGTCGCGGAGGTGCTCGGGGCGTGGGATAACCCTAAGCCGGGGGTCGCCCCAGTCCTTGACGCGGCCCGCCACCACCGGGCTGTCGGTATCGATGACAACGCAGTCGACAGCGCCCGAGTCGAGCAGCGCCACGACAACGTGCTCGAACAACAGCCTGCCCGCGATGGGCCGGTAGTTCTTGCCCGGGATTCGTTCAGAATCGTGCCTCATTGGCACGAGTGCGGTGATGGTTGGGGCCACCAGAACCTCCTTGCTGGTCGATGCTAGGGACTATCATCTGAGGTCGGCGGTGGTTGGGCGCTGCCCGAGCCAACGCCGGTGGAATCATGAGCCCCCTCCACTGCCCGCTGGCCGCCCGAGGCCGCCTGTGACAGACGACCACCCCATGCCAGATTCCGCGCTGCCCGCCTCTGTCCCCTCCCAGGCACCGTCTGACGGTGATGCGGAACTGATGGAGACGGTCGCGAAGGTGTCGAGGCTGGTGGATCCGGACGCCCCGGTGCAGGTGATAGACCAGCGTTCTGGCAGCATGTGGTCGTCGCTCAAGGCGGCGTTCGGGGCTTGGGAGCTGTTGTACTTGCTGGCGGTGCGCGACCTGACGGTGCGGTACCGACAGACCATCGTGGGCATTGGCTGGGCGGTGCTCAACCCGCTGCTTCTGATGCTGGTGCTGAGTGTGTTCTTTGGCGTGCTGGGACGAATCGGTCCGGCTGGGGTGCCGTACCCCCCGTTCTTGTTCTGCGGGCTGGTGATGTGGCGGCTGTTCGAATCAGCGCTGGGCCGAACGAGCGATTCGCTGCTCTCGAACGTGGCGCTCATCGACAAGGTCTCGTTCCCTCGGTTTGTGCTGCCGATGGCGAGCGTGCTGAGCCCGCTGGTGGACTTTGCGATCTCGCTGCTGGTGCTGGTCGGGGTGCTGGTGTATTACAACATCATGC
The DNA here is from genome assembly GCA_964352615.1 of uncultured Phycisphaeraceae bacterium. Lineage (GTDB taxonomy): Bacteria > Planctomycetota > Phycisphaerae > Phycisphaerales > UBA1924 > OFTM382. The sequence continues at coordinate 10,102 of CAYGSG010000015.1, read as the reverse complement.
CGCTGACCGAGGCGCTGATGATCCCGGCGTACATCGTGGTGACGGTGCTGACCGCCCTTGGGTTTGGGCTGTGGCTGGCGGGCCTGAACGCGCACTACCGCGATGTTTCGCAGATCTTGCAAGTGCTGCTCCGGCTTGGGTTCTACGCGTCGCCGATTCTGTACTCGCTCGATCTGGTGCCGAGCGAGTACCACTTGGCGTATGCGTTAAACCCGATGGTGACCGTGATCTCGGCCACACGCTACGCGCTGTGCGGCAGCTACGAAGCGATCGTGGCGCCGACTGCGGGCATGTGGGCGGTATCGCTGAGCGTGTCGGTCACGGCGCTCATTAGCGGGTTGTTCGTGTTCAATCGGCTTGAGAAGCGCATCGCAGACGTACTCTGAGATTGTGGTAGCAAAGGGGATGCTTGGATGACAGCGGCGATCGTGGTAGAGGGCGTCTCGAAGCGGTACCGGCTGGACCGCCGAAGCCCGCACGATGCAACGCTGTCGGGAACGCTCATGGGCTCTGCGCGTGGTCCGCTCAAGCGGCTACGCAACCTCATGGACCCGCCCGAGGACCAGGTGCACTGGGCGCTTCGGGACATCTCGTTCCGCATCGAACACGGCGAGTGTGTCGGGCTGATCGGTCGAAACGGCTCGGGCAAGAGCACGCTGCTGAAGATCATTTCGAACCTGACGCTGCCCACGACCGGACGGGTGATGATCCAGGGCCGGGTGGGCTCGTTGCTCGCGCTGGGCGTGGGGTTTAATGGTGAACTGACGGGCCGGGAGAACGCGGTGATGTCCGCGGTAACGCTCGGCATGCCCAGGCGTGAGGCCAAGAGCCGGCTCGAAGAAATCATCGAGTTCGCGGGCGTGCGCGAGTACATCGACGTGCCCGTCAAGCGTTACTCGACGGGCATGCGGGTTCGGCTGGGGTTCAGCGTGATGAGCACGATCGAGCCGGAGATTCTGCTGATCGACGAGGTGCTGGGCGTTGGGGACGATGAGTTTCGCCAGCGGAGCCAGGAGCGGATGAACGAACTCATCAGTTCTGGGCGGACCGTGCTGCTGGTGAGCCACATCCGGCGGGACATCAACACGCTTTGCAGCCGAACGATCCAGATCGAGAAGGGCTGCATGCACCAGCACCGCCCAACACCCAACGGGTTGCACATGCCCGAGACGATGGCTCGGGTGGTCGCAGGCAACAAGCTGCTGGGCAAGGACACCCCCGAGCTCGAAATACTCAAAAAGCAGACCGAGGATGCCCAAAGCAGAGCGACCGCTTAGCGGATCGGGCTGGTGGGTGTGAGCGCCCTTCGCACGAGGGTGATCGGGTGGAGCGCTCTGGCCGCTGCGCCGTCGTGGATCTGATGCCGACAACTGGTGCCCGGCGCGCACATGATGGTGCGATTGGTTGCATCGCCACCGGCTCGCCTGGCTGCGGGCAGCACGCCCAGTTCACCGATCTTCATGGACAGGTCGTACCGCGACTTGCTGTAGCCGAAGCTGCCGGCCATGCCGCAGCAGGTGGTGTCGAGCACTTCGATCTTGGACGGGAAGACGCGTTCGAGCAGGGCCGAGCCGGTGGCGTTGCCCCACAGCGCTTTCTGGTGGCAGTGGCCGTGGAAGAGCACGCGGTCGATGGCCGCTGTATCAAAGGACGGATGCTCGGGATTTTCATCCCAGCGGTCAGCAAGGAACTGCTCGACGAGTGCGCACGTGTTGGCCAGCGATAGTCGGTCGGAACGAGGCGTCTTGCAGCGGAGTTCGAGCCAGTCGTCCTGCACCGCACTGAGCACCGACGGCTCAAGAAACAGCACGGCTTGTGCGCCGGTGTCGGCAAGCCTGCGCTGAAGATGGCGGCACTCGCGGTCGGCACGCTTGATCGCCTGAGGCAGCAGGCCCATCGAGATGAGCGCACGGCCCGCGTCGGTCCCCCAAACGGGCTCGACGCGGTAGCCAAAGGCGCGGAGCAGGCGGGCTGCGTCATCGACGATCGCGGGCTCGGTGAAGCTCGCGAAGGCGTCGGCGTAGAGCAGCACGGTGGGTGCGCCAGCACTGGTTGCGTTTGGCTGCCAGCATGATTCAGCGGAGCGAGCAACCGTCGGGAGCGACCGCATGGGCGACGTTCCGAGCAGGGCATCGATGACCCGGCGCGATGGACCCGCAGCGTTGAGCCGATTGGCGAGCCTCGGCGCGAGACTGGCAGCGCGAAGCAGTTCACTGGCGTGGCCCATGATCCACGCCCTGATCGGCGTGCCGGAGTCCTTGTACCGCTGGGCGGTGTACTCGGCCTTGAGCCGGGCGATGTCGACGTTGGACGGGCACTCGGTCTTGCACGCCTTGCAACTGAGGCACAGGTCGAGGGTCTCGATGGTGTGCGGGTCGTCCCATGCGGGTGCGCTTTCGTCGCCTGCATCGAGCTGGCCGCTGATGGCCATGCGCAGCGCGTTGCCCCGGCCTCGGGTCGAGTGGCGTTCGTCGAGCGTGGCCATGTAGCTGGGGCACATGGTGCCGCCCTGTTTCTTTCGGCAGACGCCCGCGCCGTTGCACATCTCGACCGCGTGCGCAAAGTCGCCTTGGTCGCTGAAATCGAAGTAGGTCTCGACCGGCGGGATGTCCGCCTGCGCTACCTCGGGCTTGATGCGTGTGCGAGCGTGGATGGATTCGATCGCGCCCGGCGCGACGATGTTGCCCGGATTGAGCAGGCCCTTGGGATCGAAGATGCGTTTGATCTCGCGGAACGCGCCCATCAGTTCGGGGCCGAAGTGGCGTTCAAGCAGCGGGCCACGGGCCTTGCCGTCGCCGTGCTCACCGCTCATCACGCCGCCCAGTTCACGGGCGAGATCGGCCAGTTCGATCGCGATGCGTTCCATCGACTGGCGATCGGGCCCCGAGCGGAGGTCGAGCAGCGGGCGCACATGCAGCACGCCGACGGAGGCGTGCGCATAGAAGCTCGCGCGGGTGCCCTCTCGCTTGATGATGGCCCGGCCTCGGGTGACAAACTCGGCGAGGCGCTCGGGCGGGACCACGTTGTCCTCGACAAAGCCCAGCGGCTTTCGGCTGCCGGGGATCGCGTGCAGCAGGGGCTCGCCGGCTTTGCGGAGCTTCCAGGCTTGGGCCATGTGCTTCTGGTCGGCGAAGACCGCTGCGGACGGGAAACGCTCGATGAGATCGGCGAGCTTGGCCGAGACTTCGTGTTCGTTTGCTGCGATCATCTCGACGTAGAGCACCGCTGCGGGCTGGCCGCCGGTGGGCGTCGAGGGCAACAGTTCGACGTACCTGCGGTACTCGGCGTTGTCGCGTGCGAGCGACATGACGAGTTCGTCGAGCAACTCGACCGCTGAGGGTTTGAATTCAAGGATCGGCAGAAGCGCGTCCATCGCTTCGTCGAGGGTCTCGAACGCGAGCACCGCAAGGCGCGTGGCCTTGGGGATGGGATGCAGCAACAGATCGGCGCGGAGCGTGAGGGCGAGCGTTCCTTCGCTGCCACAGAGGAGGTGGGCGAGGTTGAGCCTGTCGATGGTGCCGGGGGATGATGCTTCGAGCTGATCGAGCATCGTGTCGAGTGCGTAGCCAGCGTTTCGGCGGAGGGTCTTTGGGAAGCGCTCGCGGATGAGCCGGGCGTGCGCGCGCACGACGGTTGCAACCTGTTCACCGAGTTCGATGGCGACAGGATCGGCTGCGCCGGCGCCGAGTTCGACGACTCGGCCATCGGCCAGGCAGGCCTGCACGCCCAGCAGGTTCTCGGTGGTGCGGCCGTACATGATGGAGTGAGCGCCCGCGGCGTTGTTCCCGATGCACCCGCCGATGGTGGCCTGGCGGGCGGTGCTCGGGTCGGGCGCAAAGAACAGGCCAGCGCTTGCGATCTCGTCGTTCAAGTCGTCGATGGTGGTGCCGACTTGCACTCGGCATCGGCGGGCGCTCGCGTCGAACGACTCCAGACCCCGGCAGTTGGGCGAGAGATCAAAGACCACCGCCCGGTTCACGCACTGACCAGCCAGGCTGGTGCCCCCGCCACGCGGGAGGATGGGCAGGCCGTGCTCGTGGCAGATGCGGACCGCGGCAACCACGTCCTGCAGCGACCTCGGGATGACGACCGCCAGCGGCTCGTGCTGGTAGATCGAGGCGTCGGTCGCGTAGAGCAAGCGGTCGCGGGGATCGAGGCGCAGCTCGCCCTCGATGGCGTTGGCCAGCTCGCGGGTCGCTGCTTGAAGAGCCGAGGGGTCCATGAGGGTTCCGCGTGGTGTGCCGAGCGTCGGGAAAGGGGTGCTTAGGGCTGTTTGCGGGCGATGCTAGTGCGGGCGGGTCACGGCGGCGCAACAGGGCGTGGCAACCGGCTGCCTTTGGTGAACCCAGAGGCGGAATGCCGAGGTACATAGTGGGAACGGCTCCACTTGGTCTCACACGAGCCGCGCCCGATTCGCAAGCAGCCCTACGGGGCTCACGGAGGACACACACCATGCGCCCCCACACGCACCATGCTCGCCGTCGTACCTCACCTCGCTTGGCCCACAGGCTTGTTCTGGCAGCGGCGCTGTTCGCCACGCCCGCTCTGGCCCAGGCCCCGGCGGACGAAGCCGACGACCTGCCGATCTCGGCGATCACGCTGTACCGCTCGGGCGTGGGCTCGTTCCTGCGTCAGGGGGATGTGACGGGCGACCAGATCATCAACCTGCGGTTCAGGACGGACCAGATCAACGACATCCTCAAATCGATGATGGTCGTCGACGCGGGCGGCGGACAGGTCGAGGGCGTGACGTACGGCTCGCGTGAGCCGCTGGCACGGCGGCTCTCATCGTTCGCGCTGGACCTCTCGGACAACCCGGACCGGGCGGCCCTGCTCGCCCAGCTTCGCGGGGCGCTGGTCACGGTCACGACCTCGGACGGTCAATCCACGGGCACGGTGCTGGGCGTCGAGACCCGCAGCGTCTTCCACGATGGCTCGACCGAACAGGTGAGGAGCCTGATGCTGGTGGGAACGAGCGGCGTGAAATCGTTCGATCTGGGCGATGTGCGGTCGTTCGAGATCAGCGACCCGCAGCTTGCCGAGGAACTGAACAAGGCGCTGCTCGCGGTGGCTGAGCACCGGGCGGATACGACCAAGGTGGTCGAGGTCAGCTTTAGCGGGCAGGGCCGACGCCCTGTGGTGGTGACGTACGTACATGAGACGCCGGTCTGGAAGACGAGCTACAGGCTCGCGCTGCCCGAGGAATCATCGGGCGAAGGCCGGATGCAGGGCTGGGCGATCGTGGAGAACACGACGGACGAGGACTGGAGCGATGTCCGGCTGTCGCTGGTGGCGGGCCAGCCGGTGAGCTTTGTGATGGACCTGTACGAGCCGCTGTTTAGCCCCCGGCCCGAGGTGCCGGTGCCCACGGGTGTCGCGGCCAGGCCCAGGACGTACGACGGCAGCATGGACAGGGACCAGCAGGCGAAGATGGCCGACGCTCGCCGGGAACTCGGCCGCGATTTCAGGACTCTCACCAATGCGCCTGCCGCAGCTCCTTCCCTTTCAAGAGGAGGTGGCGGCCAGTCACCATTCGCTGATGCCAACGAGCTGGCGTACGCGGACGCGGAATCGGCGGTGGCGAACTTCGCAGCCCTCGGTTCGATGGCCAGCGCGAGCGAGGCTGGGGAGGTGTTCCAGTACACGCTGGACCTGCCGGTGAGCGTGGAACGCCAGCAGTCGGCGATGCTGCCGATCATCAACTCGACGCTCGGGGCCCAGCGCGTCAGCATCTACTCGCCCCAGGGGGGGCAAGGCGGGAGCGCTCATCCGATGCGGGGCGTGCGCATTACCAACGACAGCGACCTGCAATTCATGCCCGGGCCGATCGCGGTGTACGACGGCGCGGCCTACGCGGGCGATGCGCAGATCGGCCACGTCGCCGCGGGTGACGACCGGCTGCTCGCCTACGCGGTCGACCTTGAAGTTGACGGCACGACCGACAGCAAGCAGCGGCGGACCATCCAGAAAGTCCGCATCGTTCGCGGGCTGCTCGAACAGACCATCGAGCAGGTGCAGGAGACCACCTACACCTTTGACAACGACGACGAGGACCGCGACAGGCTCATCGTGATCGAGCACCCGAAGATGCACGGCTGGGACTACGCCACGGCCAAGCCCGCAGAGAGCACCGCGGCCAACATCGATCGGTTCGAGCTGGCGATCAAAGCGGGCGAGGCGGGCGCTTTGCGCATCGAACAGCGTCGGACGGATGCGCAGCGCTTGCAGCTCACGCAGGCCGACGAAGCCAGCCTTGCGGTATGGGTGCGCGGCGGGCAGGCCTCGGCGGCGGTGCGCGATGCCTTTCGCGAGGCCTCGGCCAAGCAGGCCGCGATCAACGAGGTCCGCGAACGCATCCGCACGCTCGAACAGGAACGCGGCGAGATCTTTAGCGACCAGCAGCGGCTCAGGGAGAACCTGTCGGTCGTCGACCGCAACAGCGACCTCTCGACGCGCTACCTTCAGCAACTGAGCACGCAGGAGAACCGCATCGAGGCGATTCGCAGCCAGATGCAGTCGAGCCAGGAACTGCTTGAGCGGCGGAACCGGGAACTCGCCGAGTACCTGGCGAACCTGAACGTGGAGTAGGCGGTGTGTCGGGCCACGCTCGACGGGCAGGATGCCCGTCCCACTAAAAGAGGCTCGCTCCCTGACAGTCGCGGCTCGTAAGAAGCTGTCCTCGGCTCTTTTCAACGAACAAGGCCCGCCGGGTTTCCCCAGCGGGCCTTTGTGTTTGGATGCTCTTGGCTCAGAGCCGATGGCTTGGAGCCAAGAGCGGTTGGACTTAGTCAACCATTAGTCAACCCAGAGGCCAACCGTGGGGTTGACCGCGTTGCCGGTGTTCTGAGCACCGAGGCGCAGGTAGATGTTGTTGAAGTCCTTGTACATGGTCGAGTTGATCACGCCGTTGCCGTTGGGGTTGGAGGTCTCGCCGACACGCATGGTGTTCTCGTTGACGAAGATGTTGTCGTTCTGGGTCTTGAACTCGGCGTTCGTGATACCGGTGAACGAGTAGGGGATGCTATCGGGATCGGGCTCGTTGGCGAACGACACATGGTTGTCGTTGAAGCCTACGTTGCCTTCCCAAGTGTTGCGGCCGCCGTGGATGAGCAGGGTGTTGGAGCCGTCACCGAACTCGTTGTTGGTGGGCAGGGTCCAGGCGTTGCCGCCAGCGCCGCCGCCGATGTAGACGGGGCCGCGGTTGGCCATCGAGGCCTCGGTGGCCTTGAAGGAGTTGGTCCACTGGGCCTTGCGGGCACCGACGGGCGCTACGTGGGCGTACGAGACGGAGCCCGTGGTCACGCCGTTGTAGTTGATGCCGAGGTTGTTGGAGCTGGTCTGGTTCGGGATGCCGGTGAATCCGGGGTCCCAGAGGGCGTTGTCGGGCATGGCGGCGGCATCGGGCTCATCGAACTGGTAGCCCTCGAACTGGGCGATGGCGCCGTTGGCCTCGGCGGGGCTGATGAGGATCTCAGCGGAGATCGAGCCATCAGAGATGATGGACGAGAAGATCTGGCCGGTGATGTCCTTAAAGAAGGCCGAAGCGGTGTTGATGGTGTCGTCGTTACGGTCCAGACGGCTGGGCAACGGGTAGTTGTCCTTGTTGTTCTGGGCGTGGATGACGACGGCCTGGAGCACGCCGCGAACCTGGGTGGAGTCCTTCAACTGGCGAGCGGCGGCGCGGGCCTTACCGAGAGCCGGGAGGAGGATGCCGATGAGCAGCGCGATGATGGCAATAACCACCAGCAGCTCGATGAGGGTGAAACCCTTGCGAATCTTCATGGTCTGTATCTTTCTGAAAGAGGTGTGCGCGATTCGGCACCGATCCGAACGCTTCCAACGGTGTCCGACAGTTGCAACAACTGCCGGTTGTCTTGCCGACATCGTGACGCAACACGCGCCGTGATGCCTCGGCTCACTCGAGCAGTTCGGTCGGTGGCCGAGTGCTCGAAGGCCCGAAATGTCTGGCAAGCGTGGGCCCGTTGGGCACAACCTGGTGGCTGAGAAGCCACCCATCAGAGCGGATTACGGATATTCATCCGAGCCCGCGCCCGCCTTGTAGCGCTGTACGCTACGCCACTCTATCCGTCGGCTCAAGGGCCGGGGTTGCAATGATCTGGTCCGAATTGCGGCAGTAGATACCTATCTTTATACGAACACACGAGGACAGCCATGATTGAAGACCGCCTGCGATCGCTCGGAATCGAACTCCCGGCGCCCACGCCGCCCTTGGCGTCGTACGTGCCGGTACGGGTACACGGCGGGGTGGCGCACGTGAGTGGGCAGTTGCCGTTCGTGGGCGGCGAGCTGATGGCGGTGGGCCTTGTGCCCGGGGACGTGAGCGAGGAGCAGGCGAAGGCGTGCGCTCGCCAGTGCGCGTTGAATGCACTGGCGGCGCTTCGCGGCAAGCTCGGCTCGCTGGATGGCGTTCACGGTGTGGTTCGGCTTGGCTGCTTCGTCGCGTGCGAGCCTGGGTTTGGCGGCCAGCCGGCGATTGCCAACGGCGCGAGCGACTTGCTGTTCGAGGTCTTTGGTGAAACTGGCCGACACGCGCGGGCCGCGGTGGGTGTTGCGTCGCTGCCGATGAACGCGCCGGTCGAGATCGAGTTCACGTTTGCGCTCGATGGCTAGTCCGGACGATTACGCAGCAGCGGTGACGGCCGCGGGGCCGATGACCAGCGCGACGAGGTCGTAGGCGGCATGGCACGCGACGACGATGCCAAAGCCGCGAAGGACGTAGAGCAGTCCGAAGTACGCGCCGGCTAAGAAGTAGAACACCCCCACTTCGACCGAGGGAATGTCGTGGTACATCGCGAACACACCGGCGCTGATGAGCACCGCCAGTGCGGTCGCCCAGCGCGATGGCAAGCGCACCAAGTCGGCGAGGAGGAAGTGCAGCGCGGTGATGCCGATGAGGCGAAAGAGCATCTCTTCGTAGAGCCCGGCGCCGATGGAGATGGTGGTCCGCGCGGGCCAGCCAAGTTCGCCGACGGCTTGGCTTGCTGGCCCAACCAGTGCAGCGGCTGTTGGAGCGATGAGCGCGGCGAGCACGATCAGCGGGATTGCCAGTGCTGCGGATTCAAGGGTCATGCCCAGCAGCACAGCAGGCCGGACCCGCCAGGCATCGCGGCTGAGCGCGTGCCAGATGAGCAGCACGACGACCAACAGCACCGCGGGCAGGTGCAGGCCCGCGACGCCGAACACCTCGAACACGGATGACAGCACCCGCTGCGCCGAGACTTCCCACGAGCTGGCTGCATCGCCGCCGGTCAGAAAGAACCAGGCGCCAAGCTCGTACACGATCACGAGCGGCAGGAGGAACACGAGCACCGTGAACGGCTTGCGGGAATCGTTGAAGTACACGAGCCGGTGCGCGACGGTGATCCGCTCGCTCGGGTCGAGCGGCGGGAGATCAACGCTGCCGCGATCGTCGGGGTGCTGGCTCACTGGTTGGCACGATACCACGCACGCGGATGGCGCGCGAGTTCTTGGCACGCTGGTTGCGAGTCTCGGGCTGGCTTAGGCGCCAGCGGCCTCGCGCTTGACGAGCGCGGCGTTGAGGCGGCTCTTGGAGCGAGCCGCGGCGTTCTTGTGGATCACGCCGTACTGCGCGGTCTTGTCGATCAGCGAGCCTGCGGTGCGTAGGGCATCGCGGGCTTCGTCAACGGTGCCCTTGGCGAGGCGGTCCTGGAAGGCCTTGACCGCGTCACGCATGGACTTGACGCGCCACCTGTTGCGGGCGCGACGGGTTGCGTTCTGACGAATCCGCTTGCTTGCTGAAACCGAGTGGGCCATGCCGAAAGAGCCTCCGAAGAACACGCCGCCATAGCCCGAGTGGCTGGGCGGGAACACGGATGGTTGGCGGGCGGGGCCTGGATATCAAGCGGCAGGCCGCGGGCAATCGTCCTTTACAGAGACCCGAGCGAGCGAAAAAGCGTCGCGCCCAGCCTGCGGGACTCGCCGAGGGGCGGGCGGCGGGTTACTATCGTGGCCGATTCGGGTCCGCGAGGGCTCGGAGCGGACATCTCGGCTGCGGGCGTAGCTCAATTGGATAGAGCACCTGACTACGGATCAGGAGGTTGAGGGTTCGAGTCCTTCCGCC
>CAYGSG010000014.1:0-47291 GCA_964352615.1 uncultured Phycisphaeraceae bacterium | reverse complement strand
GTCGGTGTCGATTTTCCCACTCACGCAGTTGCAGCTTGATGATGAGGGCGAGCCCTGGCTGCTGCTGTTTGTGGAGTTGCAGGACCGGTGGGGCGACCCGGTGAAGGCGGTCGGCTGGCTGACGGTGTACCTAGAGCCCGAGGGCCAGCCGGGTCGCGTCGCGGATCATGAGGGGCGGTGGGATATCGACCTGAGCGATGCGAGCGTGAACTCGGCGTTGTTTGATCCGGTGACGCGGACGTACCGGGTGCAGCTCGGCGGGCTGCCCTCGCGTGCGGTGCCGATGGCGCAGCGTTCGGAGCAGCGCCGGGCCGGGGTTGGCGGGGAAGGTACCAAGAGCGCGATGGTGTTCCGTGCGATGTTCCGCACGCATGGCCAGAGCGGGGACGAGCTTGAGCTATGGGACACGTTCCGTTTGGAGTCGTGATCGGGCGGTTTAGTCGTCGTCTTGTTCGTTTTCGCCGGCTTGCTCATCGGCCTCATGGTTGGGTTCGCTCTCGAGCAAGCCGAGCTGGCGGTACTTCTCGCGGTACTTGTCGCGGAGGACGGTCTGCTTGTTGGCGAGGTCGATCTCGCGTCCATCGATAAACGCGTGATGGATGGTGGTGGTGGCTTGGAGCGGGTTGCCATCGGTGATGAGCAGGGTGGCGCGGTAGCCGATTTCGATGGCGCCGAGGTCTTCGATGCCGAGGATCTGCGCGGCATCGAGTGTGACGGCACGCAGCGCTCGGTCGGAGCGCAGGCCGTAGGCGACGGCGAGCGAAGCGGAGTAGGGCAGGTTGCGTTCGTTGGCGTCACGGTCGCCCGTGGCGAGCGCGAACTTGATGCCCGCTCTGGCAAGCTTGGCGGGCGCGCCGAAGTTGTCATCGATCGGCGAGTCGTCGCGTTTGGGCATGGTCAGCGCGGTATCGAGGATGACGCCCGCGTTGAGCTCTTTGATAAGGTCGGCCGAGAGGTGCGCATCGCGTGCGCCGACGAGGACTGGCTTGAGGCCGTGGCGGGCGGCGAACTGGAGCGCCCAGGTGATCTGGTCGTGGTCGGCGGCTCTGAAGAAGACCGGGCGCTGGCCGGTTTCGGAATCTGCGGCTGATGGCAGGACGATGCGAGCGGCTTCAAAGCGGATGTCGATCTCGGCGGGGTTTGACGCGGCGTACACCGCTGCGCCGGTGAAGTAGTCGTCGATGGTGCGCAAGGCGAGGTCGATCGCGTCCTGCTGATCGTCCTTGGTGCGGTTCATCCACGAGGCTTTGCGTGTGCGGAGCGAGGGGACGTTGACGACCAGGCCCGCTCTGGGGAGGAGCGCGAGGTCGTCGGTGGTCCAGCCATCGAGCCGGATGACCGAGGCGGTGCCCGGGATGAGGCCGCGCTGTACGGAGCCGAAGATGGACACCGAGCCGCCCGGCAGAACCGCTGCGGTGAGCACGCCGTTGGAACGGGTGACGGGGATGAGGGTGGAATCCGGGTTGACGGCGGTCGCTGCGATGACCTCGGGGCTTACGGCGACGGTCTCGGCGTAGTCGTGCGTGGCGCGGACGGCACCGATTTCGGTGAGGCCGATGCGGGTGTCCGGGCTGATGAGCCCCGGGTAGATGTGCAGGCCTTGGGCCTCGATGGTGCGGGGCTCGATCTGGAGCGCGATCTGCTGGTTCTCGGGGAGAACCGCGGTGATGACGCCGTCTTCAAAGACGACGGTGCCGTTCTTGATGGTCTCTCCCGAAACGGTGTGGATGGTGGCGCCGGCGATGACGACGGGCCGGTCGGCGGGCGGCGCGCTGACGCCGAGGTCTTGCGCACTGGTCGCGTACGCAAGCAGTGAAAGGGCGGCCAGTGCGAGTGTGCGCAGGGTGCAGGTGCTCATGGCTTAGTTGCCTCCGTGCAGGTTGGAGAGGTGGAGGTGGGTGGTGCCGCAGTCGCCGCACTGGTGGTCGGCGGGCTCTTTTCCAAGGCGGATGAGGTCGAGCGTGGCATCGCGTAGCGCGTCGGCCTCGGGTCCGGTGTGGAAGGCGGAAGCGAGTTCGCCTTCGGGTGCCTCGGCGGGCTCGGTCTTGGGTTCGTCGGTGGGCTTTCCAAGCAGCGCCTGGATGATGCGGGTGCGGTGGGCCGCATTGGCGGCGGTCAGCTCGCGGTCGCGGTCTCTGCTGAAGTACTCGCGGCCATCGATGTAGGTCGCGGAGCAACGGGTAAAGGTGTTGAGCGGGTCGCGTGTCCAGACGGCGAGGTCTGCGTCTTTACCGACTTCGATGGTGCCGACGCGGGAGTCGATACCGAGCTGAATCGCGGGGTTGATGGTGACAAACGCGAGGGCCTGTTCCTTTGTGAGGCTGCCGTCGGCGTATTTGAAGGCCTTGGCGGCCTCGGCGTTCATGCGTCGGGCGAGCTCGTCGGAATCGGAGTTGTAGCTGGTGAGCACGCCGACCTCGGCTTGCAGCGGTCCTGCGTAAGCGTTGGCGTCCTGCACCTCGACCTTAAAGGCCCACCAGTCGCTGAAGATGCTGGCGCCGATGGCGTGCTGCTTGACGTGCTCGGCGACCTTGTAGACCTCGAGCCCGTGCTGGAAGGTGCCGATCTTGAAGCCGTAGTCGGCTGCGATCTTACAGAGCATTAGGATCTCGTCCTGGCGGTAGCTGTGGCAGTGGATGAGCCGTTCGCCCGCGAGGATCTCGGCGAGGGCGTCGAGTTCGAGGTCTGGGCGTGCGCGGTTGCCCTTGGCGGCGTACTCGCGAGCTGTGTTGAAGCGGTCGCGCATGATGGTCTCTACGCCCATGCGCGTCTGCGGGTAGCGGGTGGTGAACTCGCTGCCCCAGTTGGACTGCTTGACGTTCTCGCCGAGGGCGAACTTGATGCCCGGCTTGGCGCCTTCGAAGTGCATGTCGTCGGGTTTGGCCACGCCCCAGCGGACCTTGTTGGTCTGTGTCTGGCCGCCGATGGGGTTGGCCGAGCCGTGCATGGAGTTGACGGTGGTCACGCCGCCGGCGAGCTGTCGGTACCAGTTGATGGAGTCGGGATCGGTGACATCGCCGATGCGGACCTCCGCGGTGACGGCCTGGCCTGCCTCGTTGACGCCGTTGGAGATGCCGGTGTGGGAGTGGGCATCGACGATGCCGGGGGTGATGTGGGTGCCGGGGCCGCGCCGGCCTCGCATGGTCAGGATTTTGGGCTCTTCGCCCGCCTTAAAGACCCAGTCTTTGGATGGGCCGACGTAGGCGATCTTGCCGTTCTCGATGAGCAGGTCGGCCTCTTCAATGATTCCGGCGTCGGCCATCGTCCAGATCGTGGCGCTGCGGAAGAGCACCCGCTCTTGGGGGGGCAATTCCTTGGAGGCGTAGGCGCCGAACGGGTAGCCGGGCAGTTCTGCTGGCGGCATGTGGACATCGAACGCGCGGTCGGCGGTCCACTCGAACGCACGGCCTGTGTTGGTCGAGCCGGTGCCCTTGAGCGCGTCGTCGCTCGCAGCTCGTGCGACGAGCGTGAACAGGCCCGCATCGCCGAAGGGCGCGTGGTCGAACGCGATCGAAAGCTCGTCGTCTACGAACGTGACGGATGTGTTGTCCTGTCGAACGACGTTGCCGTCGGGCAGGGTCTCGGTGATGGCGGCGGACCAGTCGTCTTTGTCCTTGGTGATCTCGACTCCGAGCCTGAAGCGTCCGCTGAGCAGCGCGTTCCAGTTGCCTGGCAGGGTTTTGGCGGCGTCGGGCTGGTCGGCCTCGCTCGGATCCGTCTCCTTGGCGGTGGCGGCCCATGTGAACGTACGGCCGGACGGATGGATGCCCGAGCCGGTGATGGTGCCTCCTGCGTTGAGCACGCCGGTCATGATGTACGCGCCGTTGTCGCCGTCTTCTTCGGGGTTGTCGTAGAGGAAGGCGACGGTGCCCTCTGGCCCGAACTTCGCGTTACGGGCCTTGCTGGTGGTGGTGGAGCCGTCGTCGTTGGTCTCGGTGAAGGTGATCTTGCCTTGGTCGATGGCCATGTCCATCTCGAAGAAGTCGCTGACTGCGAGCAGCCAGGAGCCGTCGATGGTGGGCGCATCGGGCATCGAGACGATGCTGCGGTCGCCGTCGATCCAGACATCGAGCACACGTGGCGCGTTCTTCTTGGCCGAGCGAGCGCGGGCGTCGAACAGGTCACCGGTAGCGACGACGAGGTTGGCCCGCTTGCCCTGTTCGATCGTGCCGAGGGTGCCCGAGAGGCCCAGGATTTCTGCGGGCGTGGTGGTGAGCATCGCGTGGGCCGCTTCGCCGGAAAGGCCGAGTTGCAGCGCGTGGGTGAGGTTTTTGCTGAACGATTCGCCGTCGCGCATCTCGCTGGTGGTGAGTGCGACTTTCAGGCCTGCTTCGTGGAGCCGGCGCGGGTTGGTGGGGGCCTGCTCCCACGTCATGAGCGTGCGGAGGTCGGTGTCCTCGGCGCGGCCGACGGTCGAGACATCCGGCTTCTCGGGCATAGTCAGAGGCACGATGAGCGCAAAGCCCGGGCGGTCCTTGAGAGCCGCGATGGCATCGAGCCTGCGGAATTCGGTGCCGGTGCCGAGGGCCATGAGAGGGCGATTGAATTCGTCCGCGATCTTGGCGGCACGCAGGACCTCGAGCTCGTCGCTGGTGCGGAACACCAGCGGCAGGTTGCTGAGGGTGCCAAGGTCGAGCAGGCAGTTGGCGGAGCCCTCCGCCGCCTTGTCCTTCTTGAGGTAATCCGCGTCCAAGAGCGTCTGGCGGATCATGCTGATCGCGCCCATCTGGCTTGTGGGGTACGACCGGCTCCCCCATCCGCTGGAGGTCATGCTGAGCGTGTGGTACGCGTCGGGCAGGTACACGGTGCTGACGCGTTCGCTGCGGTCGCCCTCTTCGGGCGCGAGCGAGACGACGGCCGATCGGCCCGCGAAGATGCCGCCCTTGGGCGCGACGGCGGCCGCGGTGAACCCGAGCCCGCGGAGCTTCTTCTTGTCGCCCTCGCTGAGCATCGAGCCATCGACGGCCCGTCGCTGGGGCATGACGTGCTCGCTCCAGTGCGCCCCGGGGCTGTCGGCATCGGGCGATTCAGCATCCACCGGCTGGTGTGCATCGATGAAGCCCGCGTAGACGTGCGCATCGCCAAGCTGATGGACCAGCGAGTTGGGCCACTCGCGGTCGCCGGGGTTGGTGACGATTGACTTGATCGAGCCGTCTTCCAGCACGATGGCGGCGCGGACGGCGCCAGCGCCGGGGCGAACGTGGACATGGTCAGCGATCAGGACCGTCGCGCCTGGCGAGGTCTTGCGCGGGCCGTTGGGCGGCGGGTTGAGCGGCGAGGGCTGGCTGACCTGGGCGGCAGCGATGCCAGCGGTCCCGATGGTCATGGCGACCGCTACGAAAGACAAACAGGTGTGTCGAAGCATGGCCCCAGCGTATCGCGCCTTGGCGTCGTCTGTTGCCCCAGCCCGCAATCGGATAGCTACCATCGGATTCGATCCACCAACCACTTTGTTAGGAGCACGGTCGATGGGCATCAACGCGGTCATCGGTCAGTCGGGCGGGCCCACCGCTGTCATCAACCAGTCCATGGTCGGCGTGGTCCAAGGCCTCCGTCAAGGGGGTTTCAAGGGCACCATCTTCGGCATGCGCCACGGCGTGTCGGGCCTCGTCAAAGACGACCTCATCGACCTCACGAGCATCGATGACGCCCGGCTCGACCGTGTAGCGGCCTCGCCCTCAGCGGGTCTGGGCTCGACGCGCGAGAAGCCCGATCAGGCCTACTGCGAACGCATCCTCGCAGCGTGCCATAAGCACGGCATCGGCCTGTTCTTTTACATCGGCGGCAACGACAGCTCGGATACCTGCCGAATCGTCAACGAGCTGGCCAAGTCCAAGGGCATCGAGCTGCGCTGCTTCCATGTGCCCAAGACGGTCGACAACGACCTGATGGAGAACGACCACACGCCGGGCTTCCCGTCGGCTGCCCGGTTCGTGGCGATGGCGTGCGCCGCCGACGGGCTCGACAACGCATCAATCCCGGGCGTGAAGATCAACGTCATCATGGGCCGCCACGCGGGGTTCCTGACCGCAGCCAGCGCGCTGGCGCGAGATATCTCAACCGCGGGCGCGCCGCACCTCATCTACGTTCCAGAGGTCGCGTTCAACACCGATCGGTTCGTGGCCGATGTTGCAGCCGTGCTCGATCGCGAAGGCCGATGCCAGGTTGCTATCAGCGAGGGCGTGCAGAACGAGCAGGGCGAGGCCATCGGCGCGACGCTCATCAAGAGCGGGCAGGTCGACGACCACGGCAACGTGCAGCTCAGCGGCTCGGGCGCTCTGGGCGATGCCCTCAGCGACCTGCTCAAAGAGAAGCTCCCGCCTGCGGCTAGTGGCAAAGCCCACCGCGTGCGAGCCGACACCTTCGGCTACCTCCAGCGGTGCTGGCCCGATGCTTCGCCGATTGATCAGGCTGAGGCCCGCGGCAGCGGCCGATTCGCTGCCGCCCTCGCCCTCGGAGGCCACGTTGACGGCTCTATTGCCATCACCCGCGTCCACGCGCCCGGCTCGGGCCAGCCCTACGCCGCCGCGTACAAGCGCGTCGAACTCTCGGCGGTTGCTGCCAAGACGCGGCACCTGCCCACCGAGTACATCAAGGGCCACAACGACGTGAGCGATGCCTTCATGGACTACTGCCGGCCGCTGGTTGGTGAGCTACCGAGGCTCGAACGGCTCTAAATCCCCGATGCCTCGCTAATGCAGAGCGAGTGGGTTGCTTTCCCGGTGGCACCGCCTTGCAGGCTGTGTGTTGGGGCTGCTACCGATAGTAAAAAACCCCGCTCATCGCGGGGCTTTATGGAACTGAGTAGGCTGAAGTTGTTCGATCAGTCTGTCCGCGTGTACACGATCGTCATCTTGTGCATCTCGGTGCCGTCGGGCATCAGGCTTCTGCGCACGAACGTGTGCGTGTCTCGGCTGTGGATCGTGAACACCTCATCGACATCCACTTTCATGCCGATCGCCGGGTCGGTGGTCTTGGCGGTCAGGTGCATGGTCCGGTTGTCGATGTCCATCGTGCCGGTGGCCATTTCCATGAGCGTGCTGAACGAGTCCATCCAGATGCTCTGCACCTCGTTGTCCGCGTTCGAATACGCGGTGAACCCGAGGCCCTTGAAGGGCATGTCTCCCCAGGCGCCGTAGAACTCTGTCTGCACGTACCGGCCGTCGAGCACCCATGTGTTCACGCACTTGCCGGTCATGGTTTCTTCTGGCATGTCCGGGCCGTTGACCATGGTCATCTCGGCGGTGAAGTTGCCGACGATGTCGTCGAGCAGTTTGTGGTGCTCGCCGGGCGTGCCGGCCTTCATCCAGGCTTCCATCATCGCGTCGGGGTCGAGCTCGTCCTGCGCGCCGTCCATCGCGTCCTGAGCCGCGTCTTTGGAATCTTGCAGCAGCACGCGTCCTTCTTGCATCAGCCCGCCGTCTTGTTGGAGGCTGACCGCCGCTACGGGCTGGTCGTCCTTCTTATGGTCGCCGTCGTTAGCGAGTATGCCGCCCACGAGCGCGATGATCGCTGCGCTGCCCGCCACGACCGAGTTCTTGCCGCTGCACATTCCGCTGAGAAGACACATGTGTTGCTCCTTGGGTGGCCTGGATCGCGTGTCCGTCCGAGCCGGTTGCGGGTTTCTGGACCTTGGGCAGTATCCACGATTGTCGCTCGCATGTCCAGATCTATCGGCGCTCTCTGCGGTGCGAAAAAAAGCCCGGGGCAAAGCCCGGGCTGATCACCTGCATACGGCCATTGCGGCTCAGCGCCTTCTGCGCGTCGCGGCCAGCCCGCCGAGGCCAAGGATGGCTAGCGCCGAAGGGGTAGGCACCAGTCGGGTGCGGTAGATCGTGCCGTCGTCCAGCACGACGGTGATGTCTCCGATGTCGAGCGAGCTGGCACCTTCGATGTACTGGGCGATCGTGAACTGCTGGGTCACCCAGGGGACAGTCCCAAAGATGGGCGAGGTTACAACCCAGTTTTCCGCGTTCGCGATGTATCCGTTGGTGAGCGATACACCGCCGTCGATAAAGGCGCCGTCGGGCCAGTCTACATCGATAGCATCGGGTCCCTCAACGATCAGCGCCGAGAGGCTGGCGCCATCGAGATCGATGCTCAAGAGCCCGGTGCCGTCGTCGAAGGTGAGGTCCGGCACGCCGTCACCCATCACGCCGGGGCTGACAAACGTCGAGTTCACCGGGGCCTCAATTGAAGACACCCCCTGCGAGGTGAATTTTTTCGTGTTCCACGCAAGGAAGTCAGAGCCGTCCGTGGTCTGGTCGAGGTTTATGTCGTACTGCGAGAACGTGCCGGTGGTCTGAAACTTGTTCTGGCTCCAGATAGCAAAGTCGATGGCGTTTACTGCTCCGTCGAGGTTTGCATCCTCCGCCACAAACGCCGCGCCGCTGTTCAAGTATGTAGCGCCGGCGTCGGTCAGCCACTTGTCGCGGTCCGCAGCGTCGATGATCCCGTCTGCGACCAGATCAAACGCTGAGTCGTATGGGCCGAAAGAGGCAGCGGTAATCAGGTCGACGTCTTGCCGGTCAACCTGGCCGTCGCCGTTGATGTCCAGCGGGTCCAGGGGCATGGCGCTCGCAACCGGTGCGCACACAACAAGCCCTAACAAAAAAAGGTCTCTGGTCATGATGTCTCTCCCAAGACATGTCCGCTGAAGAGCCAGCGGTTTCCTATGAACAACCCCGACATTTCAGGGTCGTGGCCGTAGCCTATGGCAGATGGAGACTCGCCGCAAGGGGAAAACGCCCACAACTCATTCCCCACAGAGCCCTTGCACCCCCACCCGCTCGGCGATCTCCAGCCCGAACGCCTGAAGCTGCGGGTATTCGGTCGCGCTGTTGGTCAGCAGCCGGAGGCGCTTGAGCCCGAGCGCGCGAAGGATCTGGCTGCCCGTGCCGTACTCGACCATCCCGGCCTGCACGCTCCGCCGGGGTGCGTCTTCGTCGCTGAAATCAAACGGCCTCTGCAACTCCGCGCGCCAGTCTCCGCCGCTCTCGGCTGGCCGAAGGTACGCGATCGCGCCCCGGCCCTCATCTTGAATCCGCTTCATCGATGCGCGCAGCACATCCCGCGAACTGCCGTCGGCGCACTCGCCGAAGATGTCGCCCAGCAAGTCACGCCGATGCACACGCACCAGTGTTGGTTCGTCGGTATCCGGTGTCACTCCATTCGCGCCCGGCACGCCCACGCCGCCGACTGTCAGCGCCAGGTGAGGCTGCGGATCAACCACGCTGCGGAATGCGAACAGCGTGAAGTCGCCGAGGTCGGTGTGGATCGTCCGCCCGTTCTTGGGTTCCAGCCGTTCGACGATGGGCGATTCCGCGAGCCGGTGCTCGATGATCTGCTTGACGCTGCACATCTTCATGTTGTGCTTCTTGCAGAACTCAACCAGATCCGGCACGCGCGCCATCTCGCCGTCGGGCCGCATGATCTCGATGCCCATCGCAGCGGGCTTGATCCCGGCGAGCTTGCACAGATCGACGCTGCCCTCGGTCTGCCCGATGCGCACCAATACCCCGCCGTCGCGCGCGCGCAGCGGGTTGATGTGCCCGGGCCGCACCAGATCGCCCGGCACCGAGGCCGGGTCGGTCATCAGCTTGATCGTCTTGGCCCGCTCGAACGCCGAAACGCCCGTCGTGAACCCGTGCTTGGGGTGGCCATCGACCGAAACCGTAAGCGGCGTGCCGCGCACCGATGTGTTCACCGCCGACTGCGCGTGCAGGTTCAGCCGGTCGCAGTCCGCTTCGGTCAGGCTGACGAACAAATACCCCGCCGCCTCGCGCAGCATGAACGAGACCGCCTCAGCGGTCACGAACTCCGCCCCCATCACCAGGTCGCCCTCGTTCTCGCGGTCCTCGTCGTCCGTCAGCACGACCATCCGCCCCGCGCGCAGCTCATCGAGAATTTCAGGAATGGTCGCGAACGGCGATTCGGCTTCTGGCATAGCCGCATGGTAGAGCGCCGCGTGCCTGTCGCCTCAACTCTATATTCTGTGAGTGGGCTGGCGTGACGTGGTCCCACAGCCCCTCGGGAAGGAGCGGCGGATGCGTAAGGAGATTGGACGGATCACATTCCCCGGCAACCCATGGCCCAAAGGCCACGCCATCAGACAGTTCAGTTGGACCGGACGCTTCGAGCCCGAATCGGGCATCTGGTTTGACTTTGATCTAGAAAGCGCTGAGTACTACGCGTCGGACAGCAAGCAAGAGAGCGAAGCAGACGAGCCAGACGATATCGACGGATGGCGGTCTCGAGTCCTGTGGTACAACTTTGGCACGTGTCACCTGTCGTCGACCAAATGGGCTGAGGACAACCCGGAAGCCGAGCGGGGTGTGCTCGTCGGCACGAAGCGACGAAAGCTTGATCTTGGCGAATCGAGGCGCATCAAGTGTGACGCTGACCTGAGTGATCCGGAGGATTACCCAAGGCCGTTCGCGATCTATCTGCTCGGGCATGATGCGGTGGCTGGCCATGTCATTACCATCGAGCCTGGGCTTGAGCATGGCCAATGCTCGATTCGGTGGACTGCCAAAATCGCGCTTATTTATGGGGAACTGCACGCAGAATTTGATCGCCCAATGAAGGCCGTCATACCTTCAGCGAGATTTGAGGGTGTGCGTTGTCCGGACGGCATGTCGGCTGCCGAGGCAATTCCTGCGGCCGCTCCGTTTCTTCGATCACCAGACGACTGGGTCGCGCGTCGCCGGAAAGATGGGCGCATTTGGCTCAGTGCCCGTCGAAGCAAGTAAACTGGAGTGACGCGCATGGACATGACCCCCGCCCGCTGGAACGCGACCACCGAGTACCTCGATGAGCTCTTTGGGCAGGATGACGAGGCCATGGCCACGCTGATGGAACGCGCGATCGCGGCGGGCATCCCGGATATCGCCATCAGCGCCAGCGTCGGCCGATTCCTCCTGCTGCTCGCAAGGCTCACGGGCGCGCGCACGATCGTCGAGGTCGGCACGCTCGCCGGCTACTCCGGCACCTGGCTCGCGCGCGGGCTCGCCCACACTCCAGACAAGCCCGGCCAGCTCATCACCATCGAGCCCGTGCCGCTGCACGCGGACTTCGCCCAGCAGCACTTCGAGACGGTGGGCCTTGCGGGCCGCATCGATATCCGCAGGTCCACCGGGCTTGAAGAACTGCCAAAGCTCATGAGTGAACTCGGCGCGGGCTCGGTTGATCTGGTGTTCCTTGATGCCATCAAGACCGAGTACCCGGATTACCTGCCGCACGCCAAGAAGCTGCTCCGCCCCGGCGGGCTGCTGGTCGCGGACAACGCCCTGGGCAGCGGCGACTGGTGGATCGACCAGGACCCCGCCGCCAACGAGAGCCATGCCGCCGCGGACCGGTTCAATCGGCTCGTTGCAGCTGACTCCGACTTTGATGCAAGCTGCCTGCCCATCCGCGAGGGTGTCATGGTGGCAAGGAAGAAGTAGTGATGCCAAAGATGAAGCAAGTTGTAGTAGTCTTAGTCTGCTTCGGCTTAGCAGGGTTGGCGATAATCGGTCGCACGCACGGCTGGGAAGTCAATAACGGTGTCCGGCCTGCGAAGCACTTCTTCATCGCCGAGTTAGAGACGCCGGGCGGCCCACTTCCTTTTGACATGATCATTCACGGCGCGGGTGACTCTTGGTCAGGGGCGGTTCCCTCAGCTCAAGTGAGCCTGCTCGACGTCACATTCAAGCCGACGACGAAATCCGGGGAAGACACGGTGTTAGAGGTCCGCTTTCCGCACTTCGATTCAGCGATTGCTTTGCGCGGCAAGCACTCTGGCACACTCAAAGGCACATGGACCAAGAACCGTGGCCTCAACGATGACGGCACGCCAAAAATCGCCGTCATTCCGCTCGCGGCAAAGAGGCAAGTGTCGGACTACCTATTCGACCGCATCAAGACCACCGCGCCCCCCGCCGACTTCACCGGACGGTGGTCCGTCAAGTTCTCATCATCGGACGACCTCGCCGTCGGCGAGTTCACCGTGAACGAAGACCAGACCGCCACCGGCACCTTTCTCACCACCACCGGCGACTATCGCTACCTCTACGGACAGGTCGATGGCGACCTCCTGCGCCTCTCCACCTTCGACGGCGCGCACGCGTTCCTCTTCCACGCCCGCATGAACGCTGGCGGCTCCATCACCGGCGATTTCTGGAGCGGCAACTGGTGGCACGAAGCCTGGACAGCCACACGCGATCCAAACGCCGAGCTGCCCGACGCCTTTAGCCAAACCTCGCTCAACGAAGACATCGACCTCCGCAAACTGACCTTCACCGACCTCGACGGCAACGCGGTCCGTCTTACCGATGCGCTCAACGCCCAAGGCGGCAAGGCGCGCATCGTCGAACTCTTCGGCACGTGGTGTCCCAACTGCGCCGATGCAGCCAAAGAAATCCGAAGGCTCAAGGCCAAACATGCGGACAACCTCGGCGTCGTCGCGCTCGCCTTTGAACTCACCGACGACCACGCGCGCAGCGTCCAACAGATCAACCGCTACAAGCAGCGGCACGGTCTGGATGGCACAACCGACTGGCCCATCCTTATCGCAGGCATCAGCGACAAGGCCAAAGCCACCGAGTCCGTCCGCTTGCTCGATAAGGTCCGCAGCTACCCGACCACGCTGTTCCTGAACGACCGCAACGAGGTCGTCGCGATCCACACCGGCTTTACCGGCCCAGCCACCGGCGATGCGTTCACCGCCCAACAAGCCCAATGGGAAGCGATCATCGACGGGCTGCTCGAAGTAGACTGATGCCTCTGCTACCTCTCCCCGCCGAGGGAGAGGTCGACGCCCGCCGGGCGTCGGGTGAGGGGGCCCCCCCAAGACACGTATTCATTACCATCTCCAAATGACCCCTCCCGCCAAGTTCTCGTCCAAAGTCAGTTCCGACCTCGGCTCGTATGTGTATCTCTACATCGATCCGCGCGACGACAAGCCGTTCTATGTCGGCAAAGGGCGTGGCAACCGGTGCTTTGCTCACTTGAGCGTCACAGGCGACAACGAGAAGGCCCGCATTCTTAAAGAGCTTCGCGCCAACAAGCTCGAACCTCAGATCGAGATACTCCGCTACGGGCTCACCGACGAACAGGCAGAACTGGTCGAGTCGTGCGTGATCGATCTCTTGGGCCTCGAACAGCTCTCCAATAAAGTACGTGGCAAGCATTGGCGGCGAGGACCGCGCGGCTCGGTCGAAGACATCCGCGTCACGCTCGAAGCCAGGCCGGTCGAGATCAAGCACGCTGTCATCCTCATCAACATCGCTCAACTCTACCGCCCCGGCATGTCCGCCCCGGAGCTGTACGACTCCACCCGACACGCGTGGCGCGTTCGACCCGAGCGACATTCCGCCGAGTACGCCTTCGCTATCCAGGGCGGCATCGTTCGCGGGGTTTACGAGATCGCTCAGTGGTTTCCTGCGGGTACGACTTATCGCACCAACGATCAGCACGGCGAACGCCGCCACGACGCCGACCCCACCCGCTTCGAGTTTGTGGGCCATCTTGCCGAACCAGATATCCGAAAGCGCTACCTGCACAAGTCAGTCGAGGACTACTTCGCCCAAGGCGCTCAGAACCCCATCAAATACATCAATTGCTAGTGGGTGGGCAACAGTTCCAGACGAGCCACGTCCGTGATGGAGGTGTCTGCCCCTACCGCCTTCGCAGGTAGCTCACCAGCAGGCCCGCGTTCACCACGTACCACGCGTAGGGCAGGTACACGCCCCGGTAGTTCGTCGGAATGCTCGGCATCCACTGCTGCATGCATCCAGTATACACGATCAGCCGGGGATGAGCCCCCCTCACACCCAAAACGACGGCTCAGAGCGTCTCAGGCCCGATTGCGCGAAGCTTGTGCAAGCTGGTGTCCCGGGCCGATCCCGCCGCGCCCCGAGCCCTCAGCAGGCGAACAATCCACCATGACCATCTCACGCCGACACTTCATCGCACGTTCCACCGCCTTCGGCCTCGGCTTCGCGGGCCTGCAAACCGCGTTCGCCCAACGGGTCTTCGCGTCGTCGAGCCCCAAGCTTGCGGCAGGCCCGTTCGGCCCGCTCGTGCGCGATCCCAATGGCGTGTTCGATCTGCCCGCGGGCTTCACCTACAAGGTCATCAGCCGAGCCGGCGAGACCATGGTCGATGGCCTCCTCTGCCCCGCGCGGCCCGACGCCATGGCCGCCTTTCCCGGACCCGAAGGCCTCACCCTCATCGTCTGCAACCACGAGGTCAGCGGCGGGGCGCAAGCCGAGGGCGCCTTTGGCCCGACCGGCAAGCGCCTCACGTTCGATATCGCGGCCCGCCTCTACGACCCCGGCACCGGCGACGGAGCGGGCGGAGGCGGCGCGATGCCCGGCGGAACCACCACCCTCGTCTACGACACCAAGAAGCAGAAGCTCGTCCGTCAGTTCCTCTCCCTCGGCGGGACTGAGCGCAACTGCGCGGGCGGCCCGACGCCCCACGGCACATGGATCACCTGCGAAGAAACCGTCTCGCGAGCCGACCAGCTCCACGCCAAGGACCACGGCTACTGCTTCGAGGTTCCCGTTACCGCCGAGCCCCGGCTCAACCGGGCCGTGCCCATCAAAGCCATGGGCCGCTTCAACCACGAGGCCACCGCGACCGACCCCGCCACCGGCATCGTCTACCTCACCGAAGACCGCCACGACGGCCTGCTCTACCGCTACCTGCCCAACGACCCCGCAGACATGGCAGCGGGCGGCAAGCTCCAGGTGCTCATGGTCGCTGGCGGGCCCTCGACGGACACCCGCAACTGGCCCAAGCCGCAGGGTGAAGGCAAGACGATCAACCAGGGCGATGCGCTCTCCGTGACCTGGCTTGACCTCGCCGATGCCGGCATCGAGGCCGACTCGCCCAACGACACCATCCGTTTCGAGGGTTATGAGAAGGGCGCCGCCCGCTTCGCCCGTGGCGAGGGCATGTGGTTCGGCGCCGTCGGTAACAAAGACAACGCCGACCCCGCTATCTACTTCGCCTGCACCAACGGCGGGCCCGCCAAGAAGGGCCAGCTCTGGAAGCTCACACCCGCGCCCACTGCCGAGCCGCACGAGAGCCAGCTCGACACCCTCGAACTGTTCGTCGAGTCCGAGTCGTCCGCTGTCATCGACAACGCCGACAACATCACCGTCGCGCCGTTCGGCCACCTCATCGTCTGCGAAGACGGCGACGGCGAACAACGCCTCGTCGGCGTCGACCCGAGCGGCAATGCCTACGAGTTCGCCCGCAACGCCATCAGCGAATCAGAACTCGCCGGCGCCTGCTTCAGCCCCGATGGCACCACGCTGTTTGTCAACATCCAGCACAACGGCCTCACCCTCGCCGTCACCGGCCCGTGGGAGAAGGCGTAGGCCTACGGGCATCCTCTCCAACTCGCCGAGGGCGCAAGCCCTCGGAAGTCGCGGCGGTGCATCTGTCAGAGCCGAGCGTGTGAGCACGCGAATTCTTCTTCCCTCTCCCGCCCCCGGTGGGAGAGGGCTGGGGTGAGGGTCTTGGCGTTCCAACGAGCCCGACGCGCGAGCGAGGGCACGGAAACGACCATCAAGTTCGATGCTCGGGCATGTCCTAAGCGGAAGTCTCCTTGCCCTTGCTCGTGCTGTTCGTTCAGCCATGCAGCCAAGCTGCGCGAGTTCCTAGCGGCGCCGGCGGTGCGCACAGGCAACGCCCATGAACACGAGCAGCGTGGTGCCCGCAGGCGTCGGCACGCGGATGAACGCCGCCGCGATCCCGTACTCGACATCCTCGGCTGAGAAGTTGCGAACCTGCAGATAGAAGTTCGAGATGCTTGCCGGCGTGACCATGCCGTTGGGGATCAGGTCCGGCCCGAAAAGCCACAGCGATGGGATCTCGAAGTCGAACAGCTTGACGTTTTCCGCTGCGTTCTCGGTGAACGCGATCTTGTAGTCCACTGCGTCGGCCTCGCCGAACGCCGGGTCCCAGCCGGTGATGTTCATCGGCGTAAATCCGTCGATAAACAGCTGCAATTCGAGGTTGTCGAGCGCGTCGTACGCCCCTCCCGTGACCTCGCGGTTCCACGTGAGCGCAACGCGCAGATAGCTGATCGGCGAGCCCACGCCTTGGGCGTTGTTGAAGTCGTCGAGCACGATCGAGCCGCCCATCAGGTAGTCCACTGTGCCCGGCCGCGCCCCGGCCATCCCGCCAACGGTTTCCAAATCCCAGAAGCCCGTGCGTTCAAGCATGGTGGGCCGAAGATCGATCTGGAAGTTGCGCTGGTTGTTGTTGTCCGCAACGCGTGCCTCATTGTTCGAGTAGATATCCAGCATGCCTTTGGCATCGGCCACGCCGCCGCCGAGCGTGATGTCGAGCGAACGCCCAACCCGCCTCGGGCTGGCGGGCGTCAGGTCGCCGGAGTTCTGCGTTTGTTGCCAACCAAGGCCGTTGGTGTCAGCGATGCCGGTCGTGCGTGCTCCTGCGATCAGTGCGGCTTTCATGACACGCTGGTCCTTGGCGCGTGCGTCGTACCGGCCCGCGTCGTTGTTGGCGTATTCATGGGCCAGAGCGATGATCCCGCTGACGTGCGGGGCGGCGAAGCTCGTGCCGCTGATGCGCCCGGTCTCTGGGTAGCGCGGGCTGTTGGGGTTGAGTGTCTTGGTCCACTGGTTGCCCACGAACGAGCGGGTGTAGTCGTTGAGCGTGCCGTCGTTGTTGAGGTCACGGTTGGAAGCGCCGAGCACGTAGCCGCCCGGAGCGACCACGTCGGGCTTGGTCGGGAGGTTGCCCTGCGTGTTGGAGGAGAAGTCCTCCATCGCCATGAACGTACTATCAAGCGCACCAACCGCGATGTTGTTGTACGCATAGTTGGGGTTGGGCACGGTGCCGACATAGTTAAAGTTCACGTTGTCCTGATTGAGCCGGTCGTTGCCAGCGGCCCAAACGAACGTGACGTTCTGGTTGGCATCGATGATCGAGTCGAGGCCCTGCCCGTTGGCGATGCCGCCCTTCATCGAGAAGTTGATCACGCCCGGGTTGTTCGCGCCGAACCGGTTGTTGATCATCTCGTTGATCGCACCGACCACGCCACCCCATTCGGCGGTGTCCGCCGTGATGAGGTTGGCACCCGACGCCACGCCTCGCCTGGCACCATTGGCGCTGGCCGAACCGATGATCGAGGCGACCGCGGTGGTGTGCTCGCTGTCGAAGTTGTCGTTGCCGGCCAGCCCGTTGTTGGCACGGGTAAGGCGCCCGCCGAACGAGGCATGGTTGGTCGCCTTGCCCGGCTCGATGATGCCGACGTTCACGCCCTGGCCCGTCACGTTGTAACGAGCTGTAGCCCATGCCGCCGAGACCGCGTCGCGAGAGTTAGCCGCCGCGTAGTTGGCGGGCTCTGCACCAACAGACAGCGTGACACCTCGGTTTAACGTATGGGTGGTGCTATTGAAGCTGTAGCCCACGCCGGTCCCGACAGCTCCAAGTACGCCAGCCGAGTCCGCCTGCGCGATGGAGCGGATCGATGCTCGCAACTGATACCCCCGCTCGCCAGTGGGCTGGTTCGCGATGCGATGCATCCATGTCTGGTTCAATGCGGTGTTGCCCGCCCCGCCCGGATTGTTGAACCAACCCGTGTCGAGCGTGGTCAATCCGGCTACCGCCGTAAAGGTGTTTGGCAGCGGGGCCATCGGGTTGGGGCGCGGGTCCTGGCGGAACAATTGCACATCCACCTGAATCTTGAACCGTGCCTGGTTGTTCGCAGCGCCGCCCCATGCCATCGCGCCATCCGCGAGCACGGGAACGAGGACATCGGCCATCGCCCCGCCAGCGTTCGAGAGCTGGAAGTTGTGCGTGTACTGGCCGTAGGAAACCTGCAGCCTGTCACGGATTGCATCGCCGTCCTCTCCAACCGCGCCCGCGCCCGTGACCACAAGGGCTCGGCCTGTGAAACCGCCGGTGGCGGGGTTCTGAAATCCGATGCCGCGGCGAGAGGTATTGGTTATGAGAATGTTGGCCCCGGCTGGACTTATGGAGGTGATCTCCATCGCCGCCGGGGGGGTCCAGTTGTTATTGCCCGGCTGCCAGATGTTCTGGGCCGACGCCGATGAGGCGAGCGCCGTCAATCCGGCGCATGTCAATAAGGCGCGAACGCTCTTCGCTCGTAGCAGGGTGCTTGTCATGTCTCCCTCGCAGGTCGGCTGCCGGACGGCCGGGGTGCCCAGTCGTCGTTGTCCGACTGAAGAAGCACAGCTTACCGCGGCCTTGGCCCGGGCCGATAACGAAAAATCAAAAAGCAAATAAAATGGCAGTTTATTGCATTGTTTTTCAGCCTCCAAACTTGGTCTCTGCAAATCACGGGCCAAAAACAAACGCAGCCAAAGCCCGACCGCCGATACCATCGATAGACCGACAGGCGGAGCCTCTCGACCATGCGATTCGACACCCGACAACAGTTCAAGCTCGGCCAGCAGATGAAGCTGGCCCCCAGGGTCATCCAGTCCATGGAGATCCTGCAGATGCCGCTGCTTGAACTTGAAGAGCGCATCGAGTTGGAGCTTTCGTCCAACGCCGTGCTCGAACTCGTCGAGCCCGAGGCCCGCGAGAAGCCCGAGGGCCGAACCGACGACCACGCGGGCGAACTCGCCGAGGACTTCGATCGGCTCGATGCCTTTGTCGCGGCAAACCCCGACGCCGCCGCCAACGAGTACAACTCCGACTCGCTCACCGATGGGCGCGACCGCTTCGAGTCCGGCACCATCGACCGCAAACGCCTCCGCTCGGATGGAGGCAGCGACGCCAAGCACGAAGCCATGGCCAACGCGCCCGCGCGATCGGCTTCGCTGCACGACCAGCTCATCTCTCAGTGGGGGCTCTGCGAGGTTGATGGCGCGCTCCGCGTCGCTGGCGAACAGGTCATCATGGCCCTCGAAGACGACGGCTACCTGCGCACGCCGCTGGTCGACATCCTCGACCACGCGCCACGCTCCAACGGCACAACCGCACCGCATCAGCCCGTGCTTGAAATGCCCACCCTCGAACGTGCGCTCACAGCGGTCCAACTGTTCTTGGAACCCGCCGGCATCGCTGCCCGCGACGCGCGCGAGTGCCTGCTGCTCCAACTCGACAGCGCCGACCTTGACGAGGGATGGGATTCCGACGAAGACCGCCACGCGACCATCGGCGTGGCCCGCTTGCTGGTGACAGACCACCTCGACGACCTGATGAACAACCGCCTGCCGCGCATCGCCGAGCGCACCGGCAAGAGCCTCGACGAGATCAAGGCGGGCCTGAGCATGCTCCGCCGGCTCAGCCTCTCGCCCGCGCGACGGCTTGTCACCGACCCCGTCGAGACCATCCTGCCCGATGCCATCGTCGAGTACGACGAGGACCACGACCGGTACGTCGCTTACCTCAACGACCAACGGCTGCCCAACCTCCGCATCAACCGCGAGTACGCCGACCTGATCCGTGATAAGGAAGTGCCCAAGCGCGACCGCGACTTTCTCAAAACCAACAAGTCCAACGCGGAGTGGCTCATCGACGCGGTCGGCCAGCGGAGCAAGACCATCCAGCGGGTGCTCAACGTGGTGGTGGAGGCCCAGCGGGACTTCTTCGACTACGGGCCAGAAGCGATCAAGCCGCTGCCGATGACGCTCGTCGCCGAGCAGCTCGGCATCCACGTCGCGACCGTCAGCCGGGCCGTGGCCGATAAGTACCTCATGACCCCGCGCGGCGTGGTGCCGCTCAGGCGGTTCTTCACCGGCGGCACCGAGACCGATTCGGGCGAAGAGATCAGCTGGGAGGCCATCAAGGCCGCCCTGCAAGAAGTGGTGGACGCCGAGGACAAAGCCAAGCCCATGAGCGACGATGCGCTCGCCGACGCGCTCAAGGCGCGCGGCATCGAGATCGCCCGACGGACCGTCGCCAAGTACCGCGCCCAGCTCGGTATCCCCAGCGCGAGACTGCGCAAGCAGTACTAAAGCCGTTCCAGTGCGCACAAGAAAGGGCGAGCCATTCGGCCCGCCCTCTTGAGAGTTACTGGTTGTTGGCTCAGTCGATGGCGTAGATCTTGTTCGAGCGGAACGGCAGGCCGGTGTTGATGTTCTCGGGTTCGGTTGGCGGGTTCTGGAAGAACTTCTCTTCAGTGCTCCCATTGACGAAAGCGACGTGGCCGTCGGAGAACACCCACTGTCCTCCCTCGGCACCGTGGTTGTCCACCTTGCCGTAGAAGCCCGGGGCAGTCGCCTCCGCCAGTTCGAACGCCGTGCCACCGTTTGCACCGCGATAGAAGCTGTTGGCGCCGTAGTCGTTGCCGTTGCTCTCATCGCCCATAATCGGAATCGGCGCGAGAATGCCGACTTCTGAGGCCTTGAGGCCGACGTAGTACATGTAGCTGATGTTGTACGCGACGACGAGATCCTGCTGAGCTGGCGCTTCGGGGACAACTTCGAGCGGGCGCGACGCGTAAGAAGCATTCGGGTTCAGGACAGCGGACCGACCACCCCAGCGGTCGACGCGGTCCGATGCACACGTCAGAAACTCATAGGTGTCCGCGTAGTCGGCGAGGAGCGGCTCGGTGTTGCCGTCCATGTACATGCCCTGCGTGTACCCGCCGAATTGGGCCACGGTGTTGCGGTCCGGACCCCATTGTTCGAGGCTGTACAGGCCCGCGAGCCCGCCGTAGAACTGCTGACCTGCCAAGTAGCCGCCGTTGCCATTATTCCGATCGGTTTTCTGCCGAAACCGGGCCTCATCTTGGGTTGTTGGGTGCGGCATGATGGGGAACCAGTCGCGCCAGTCGTTGGCGTAATACGTGTTGATGAGTCCACCTTGCCGAAGGTCGCTCAGGCACACCGCTTGTTTAGCAGCTTCGCGCGCCTTGCCCAGCGCCGGCAGCAGGATCCCGATCAGCAGCGCGATGATCGCAATCACCACCAACAGTTCGATCAGCGTAAAGCCCCCGCGGGCTGTCGCCTGAGAGCGTCGCTTCGTACCCGCGTGCATCGATCAATCCTTTCAGCGGTCTTTCACAAGCCACGGCCCACCCTATGGCAGGGCTCATGGTCTGCCAATCGCCACGTTATCTGCGGCGGCCAACAGGGTCAATAGAGAAGTTGCACGGCAGGATGCAAGGCGTCAGATAAATCGATTTAGGAAAGTGGTTGTCTCTCTGTGCGAAAGGGTGCATGGCATCGACCGCCCGCACAGCGACCCCAGCCACGACCGAGAACCTCTCGACTAACCGGGATTCCCCGGGTGCCCGAGCGTTGCCAACGTGGATATTGGTGAACTAAACCGTTTGGGGTTACAACTCTGCGAAGTTCTTGCTGGAGTCAAGTTCGTTGCGCCTTTATACTTTCCTGAGCGTGCGAGGGGAGGCCGACCAGATCGGCCGATCGCGCGAGGAGAGATACCCGTATTCCCGGAGGATTCCAGTATGAAGGCTTTCCGCTTTCTCGCAGCGTCGGCACTCGTGTCGGCTGTCGGCAGCACCACCGCGCTCGGACAGATCGCAGTCGATGGCGTAAAGGACGCGGCCTACGGCAGCGCGCTGTGGACGCAGTCCAACCCCACGCTCCGCGACACCGGCCCCGGTGACACCGGCTGCAACCCCGCCGACCTCGGCGGCGATCCCGCCGCCGTCATCACCGGCCTCGAGTGGTCCATCCCGCTGGCCACCATCGGAAGCCCCACCGGCAACATCAGCCTGCTTGTGATGCTCACCAGCGGCGACTACGGGTTCCTCTCCAACCAGGTCCTGCCCACGCTGCCCCAGACCTCGGGCAACCTCGGCCAGACCAACAACATCAACTTCCAACAGATCGCGGGCACGCAGAGCGCCACCTTTGACACGAGTGTGACCGCCGCCGCCGAGCCTGTCATCGACGGCACGCTCGATGCCGGCCTCTACACCCTGCTCGCCGTGCAGAACGTCCGCACGGGCTTTGGCGACAACACCGACGCCACGCAGGGCCTCGCCAACGGCTCCGAGCTCAACGCGCTCTACGCCGCGGTCAACGGCGGCCGCCTCTACCTCTTCATCGCGGGCAACGTTGAGTCCAACTTCAACAAGACCTCCATCTTCGTCGACTCCATCGCTGGCGGTCAGCAGTTCCTCCTCGGCGACAACCCCGACATCGACTTCAACGGCCTCAACAACATGGGCGAGCGCGCCGAGTTCCTCAGCCGCACGGATGGCCAATTCGGTGGCCCCGGCAGCGGCCTGACCTTCGAGGCCGGCTTCGAGGCCGACTACTGGATCGCGGTCGGTCACGGCACGGGCGTGGGTGATGGCACCTCGTTCGTTCAGTACGCCGACATCAACGCTGCCGACCCCGCCATGCGCAGCGGCGGCTTCCAGGGCGAGTTCCGCTCCTTCGAGAACATCGGCGCCGGTGGCGATGTCTTCAGTGGCGGCAACCCCGCCGACCTCCGCTACACCTTCGACTTCTCCAACACCGCAGGCGTGCAGGGCGGCGCTTGCCAGCCCGGTCCTGACAGCTTCGCTCCCGAGGTCTTCTCCAACGGGTCCGAGCTCAACGGGTTCTACGCCAGGATCGACGGCAACAACCTGTGCATGCTCTTCACGGGCAACTTCCTCACCAACATCAACTCGGGTCTCGGCGATCCGCAGGGCGGCCGCAAGTTCCACGTCTTCATCGATGCCATCGACGGCGAGGGCCAGAACCCGCTGATCGAGGCCAATAGCGACATCAACGCCGGCACGCTGCTGGGCATGGGCCGTGCGAGCATCTTCGATACCGACGGCATCACCTTCGATGCTGACTTCGTGCCTGATTACTGGCTCGGCATGCAGACGCTCGGTAACCCGATCGGTATGTCGATCGATGGCCAGCAGCTCATCGCTGACTCCGGCGCGTTCGACCCGGGCAACCCCAGCCTACAGATATATCCCGGCATCTTTGACAAGGCCTTCGTTCTCGCCGACGGGAACCCCGTCAGCTTCGATGGCCCCTACATCGGGTTCCAGGGTCCCTCTTTTCTCAGCAACTGGGCTTCGCGTGAGGCCTTCGACGATCAGCAGGCCGGCGCCACTCAGCCGCTTGAGAACCTCGCCACCGGTCTCATTCGCGGCATCGTCGACAACTCCAACACCGCAGGCGTGACCAGTTCCAGCGTCGCGGGCGCTGGTGCGGTTACCACCGGCTACGAGCTGTGCATCGACCTCGGCGAGCTCGGCTGGAACGGCACCGACCCGATCAAGGTCGCGGCCTTCCACGCCAGCGAAGGCGGCACCGGCGGCACGAGCATCGACAACCAGGTGCTTGGCGGCCTGCCCTCCTCCTACGACGCACTCGATGTCGGTGACCCCACCGCCAACGGCAGCACCCGTGGTGCCGACGGCACCGACGGTCCCGGCGTGCGGTTCGACCTCATCGCGGGCGATCAGTTTGTCCTCGTGCCCGCAAGCACTCCCTGCATCGGCGACATCGCCGACGACAATGGCACGCCCGGCGGCGACGGCATGATCAGCTTCGGCGACTTCCTCGCCCTGCTCGGCCTCATCGGTCCCTGCGGTCCGGCGACCGGCAACCCCGATTGCACAGGCGACATCGCCGACGACTTTGGTACGCCCGGCGGTGACAGCCTGATCAGCTTTGGCGACTTCCTCGCCCTGCTCGGCCTCATCGGTCCCTGCCCGTAACACCGCGGGCCAGTCCTGGCACACGGTCCTAACAGGTTGCATTCACATCCAGAGCCCCGGCCCATTGGGTCGGGGCTCTTTCATGCGCGCACGTTCATGCATCGGGTGCCGAGTTCCAAACTACCGGCTGCGGCGTTCGATCGAGGCCGCGGTCACGTCGTCGTTCAGGTTCTCTGTGCACGCAAAGTCGCGAACAGCTTGGAACAACCCGTTCACCTCGGTGTCGGTCGAGTCGGCCTGCTTGAGCGTATCGATGACGCGCTCCATGCCGAACTCCTCGCCCTCGGGCGATTGCTGTTCGACCACGCCGTCAGAGAACAGAATGACGCGCGAACCGATGGCGAATGGCCGCTCTTCGGTCGAGTAGGCCACGTCCGGGTCCACGCCCAGCGGCATGCCGCCCTCGCACTCGATCGTCTGGGGGGAATACGTCCCACTGCGGTACAGCCAATGCCCGTGGCCGGCATCGACAAACACCATCGTGCCCTTCGCTTCGTCAAAGATGCCGCACCAAACGCTTATGAACTTGCCGGGAGGTAGCAGCGGGGTCACCTGCGCGTTCACGGTGTTCATAGCCTTGGCCGGGCAGCCGCTCGACTCGAGCTTCTCTTTGAGCAGCGTGAGCGTGACCGCCATATGGATGGACGCCGCCGATCCCTTGCCCGCCACGTCACCAAGAAACGCTGCCACTCGGCCATCGGGCAGCGGCAGGATGCTAAATAGGTCGCCCGCGACCAGACGACCCGGACGCATCCGCATGAAGTACGCGAAGGCCCCGATCTGTCCGTGCGGCGGAGGCATCAGCAGCTTCTGGGCAGCACCCGCTGCACGCACGTCGCGCAGCAGTTCTTCGTTCTGCCGTTCGCTGCGCTTGCGTTTGAGGTTCTCCCACGATGTCCCGCTCATTTTGCAGACCGCCTGGCAGAACGCCGCAGCGTCGGACTGCACCATGTTCTCCTGCCGGCGAGCGTCGAGGTACAAAAACGCGTTCACGGTGCCGTCCACGACGATCGGGGCGCACAACGCCGAGTGAATCCCGAGGTCCATGATCGACTGACCGAAATTTTGCTGCGAGTCGCTGGTCATGCGGACCATGCCCGACTTGGCGGCGCTGATGAGCGATCGGCTGAACATCAGATCTTCGCTCGGAGCGCCACGCTGGTTGGGGCTTCGGTAGCCGACGATCTCGACATCCGCGCCGCTCTCGCGGATGATCGCCGCACGATTGAAACCCGTGCCCTCGATGACGGCTTCGAGCATCGCCTCGGCGAGCGACTCCTCGCTGTCCGCGCCGCTGATGGTCCCCGCACACTGAATCAGCAGATCAAGCCGCTGCTGAGCGATCTTGGCCAGCTCTCGTTCGGGAACCTTCTGCACCCGGTGCGCCGAGGTGTCCACGTCGTTGGCCGTCGGCAGCGTCGAGGGCGCCGACTCGGTCATCCGCGCGCGGTACGTCCAGGGCCCCAGCCTCAGCAGGTCGCCATCGTTCAGCATGCTCGGGGTGTTGACGTCGAGTTGCTTCCCGTTGACGAACGTCCCGTGCCGAGACTCAAGGTCCGTGATGAACCAGTTCTCGCCGCTGAACATGATCTTGCAGTGCCGACGCGAAACCGTCTTGTCAGCGAGCTGCGCATCGCATCCTGTGGAGCGCCCGACCGTCCAAGGCCGCGCGTCGCGCAGCTCGAACGTCTCGCCGGGCGGTCCGGCAAGCGGTTCAAGACGCAAATAGGGCTTGGGGGGCGTGTGCATGGGCATCGGGGCGCAAAGCGAAAGAGAGGCTGCGATCGGCAGCCCTCAGCTTAGCTCATGCGTTCCGTGCTCGCAGATGGCTCACCGATTGATCGGCAGCTCCGCTCTGACCATCTGCTCCAGAAAGACCAGGTCCGCCTGGTCGGCCACGCCGTCCGCGTTCAGATCGACCGGGTTCTGCTGCTGGGCATAGAGATCGTCGGTATCGACACTGCCGTCGCCGTTGCGATCGTCGGGCCAGGCCCCGTCGTAGCTGATGCGGATCAACCCTTCCGCCGTTCCGCCCGGGCCGGTGACCCGGTACACCAGCCGATCGAGCCCCGTGGCACCCGAATCGGGCGTGGCCATCACGGCCGCTCCACCCGAGCCCGTGTTGATGCTCGCCTGAGCCGGGGCTTGCAGCACCTCAAACGTGAGCTGGCTCATCTCGCCGTCGGTTGCGAACGGCAGTTCGAGCAGCACATCAAGATCGGGCGTCAGCAATTCGCTCACCGTGAACGCTCTCGGCGCCGATGGGGCCGCGTTGGGCGTGCCCGCGGTGACGGTGATCGCAAGAGGCTCGCTGCGCACCCGCATGCCGTCGGCGAACACCGCCTCGATCTGCACCCGCGAATCGCCCTCGCCGAGCAGGTTCGCGGGCACGATGAGCCTGGATTGACGGCCCGGCCCGGTCACCACGGTTCGCCCGTTCTGAAGCACGCGCAGCTCACTCGCGCCGTGCGGGCCGAGCACCCGAGCGTCGATCTCGATGGCTTCATCAAGGGCCACCGAGCTGGGAGTCTGTGCGATCTCTACGAACCGGCCAAGGTTCGAGACCACGATGGCGACCGAATCCGTCGCAGAGGAGCGCACGGGTGAAGCATCCACTGCGCTGACGACCACCTCGTGCCAGCC
This sequence comes from uncultured Phycisphaeraceae bacterium, assembly GCA_964352615.1. Lineage (GTDB taxonomy): Bacteria > Planctomycetota > Phycisphaerae > Phycisphaerales > UBA1924 > OFTM382. Next base: position 21,016 of record CAYGSG010000014.1, on the reverse strand, counting down.
GTCGGCCAGCGAAGAAGTGTTCAGCACGCCGCTCGCATTGTTCAGCACTATCCCGGAGAACACGCCGTCGACAAACATCCTACCGAACGCCGGATTGGGCACGCCCGGCTTGGTGGTGGTCGCGGCCATCGTGATGCTGACCGTCCCCGGTCCACCCGGCGCGGCGCTGACCGCCACACTCGGGGCCGTGTCAAAGGGCGATGTCAGCGGATCGCCCAGCAGCAGCCCCTGCACCGGGAACGAGCGCAGCGAACGGAACGCAGCGGCGCCGAGCGGGAGGCCTTGGTGGTAGAACAGGTGCGCCCGTGCGTGCGGGAATTTGTTCGGATAGTTGCAAGGCTCCTGCACCGTTCCGAAGGTGCCGCTCGCACCCTTGCGGATCCATTCGCTCGCCTTGGTCTGCGCGCTGGTATCGAACGTCGCGGCAAATGAAGTCAGATGGTCCGCAAACGCCCCGGGCAGCAGCGTGAAGTCGGCCTGGTCGATGTTCGTGCTCGCAAAGCCAGACATCACGCCGAGCGCGTCGTGCCGACCGATGGGCAGGTTGGCGAACAGGTGCTCGGCGTCATCGCCCAGCGCTTGAAGCTCGCTGACAGCGTTCGGGTACGTCCCATGCCTCGGCCCCGAGCGCGCCGCGTCGGTCGTCTGCATGTAATAGACCGTGCCCGCGGGGTGCGTGCCGTCGGCCGCCACTGACCGGTCGATCATGTCAAGGATTTCCTGCACCGTGTTGCCGCGAACGCCCGTGTACCCGAGCAGCGAGCTGATGAGCACCCGGCTGCCGTTGGCGTTCGGAAAGCCGTTCGCGTACTCGACGATGCCCTCAAAGGGCACCACCGACGGCGAGGCAGAGCCTCCAAACGGATTCGAGTACAGAATCGGGATGTTGCCCGCCGCGAACACATCGTCGAGGTACAAAGACGAGTACGCCGACGTGATCGAGAAGCGGCTCACCGGCGAGCACGAATCAACGAACGTGTTGGGCACCGCGTTAAAGAAGGTCGTGCTCGGCGCCAGCACAATGTAGTCGATCAACAAATCGAGATCACGCTGATCGACCACCGCCCGGATCGCCGGCAGTTGGAACTCTCTGAAGCTCAGATAAGGCGAGGTCGCGATCGGCATGTACACAACCTGGTTGTCCGGCACGCCTCGCGCGTTCTGGTAGTAGTGCCCGACCACCAGCGACACAGGGTCGGTCGGATCGATCACCAGCAACACGTCCGAGCCGTCGGTCGCCAGCGCGGTTGAGGGCTGAAGCAGCACGCCCGCCGCCGCCAGAAGCCACCGCGTCTTGTTCCGGTTCAGATCGCTCGATGCCATCGCGGGCCTCCTCTGATTCCTACCTTGATCCCTCAGCCTATCGGCCAAGCCGCCGGTCGCTCCCCGGTGCCACCCCTCAAACTACGGCTCAAACTCGCCTTAGGTCTCAATAAACGGGTACCGAAGCCAGCTTCCAGGGCCAACCATGCTCAGGCTATGCTCAAGTTGATTATTCATGCGTACGATGTATAATCATCCAATGGGCCGAGACCGCAGACAGCAAGCCATCGCCCGGCTCCTCGCCTCTCAAGAGGTCCAGAGCCAGGATGTCCTGCGGGACCTGCTCGCCGAGCAAGGCATCGAAACCACCCAAGCCACCGTCTCCCGCGACTTCCGCGAGATGGGCGTCATCAAAGGACCAACCGGCTACGCGCTGCTCGACCACTGGGGTGCTCCCGCCGCGGCACCCAACACCGATTCCGGCCTGCGGTCATCGCTCGAGCGCGCGCTGGAGACCTCGATTCTCAGCGCCGAGCCCGCCGGCACGCTCGTGGTGCTCAAGACCCCGCCGGGCCACGCGCAGGTCGTCGCGGTCGAGTTCGATCGCCAGCCGCCCGAAGGGGTCGCTGGCACGGTTGCGGGCGACGACACCATCTTCGTGGCGTGCCTCAATGAGTCAGCAGCGTCCAAACTGCTCGCCACCATTCGCCGCGCCGCTGGGCTCGTCCACCGCTCTGTTTCCTCAAGCACGAACGGATCGGCCTCGTGAACGAGTCGCGAGCACGGGTCGTGGTCGTTGGCGCCACCGGCTACACCGGGCGTGAGCTTGTGGGCTTGCTCGCGCACCATGCCGGTGCCGAACTCGTCGGCCTCTTTGGCTCGGGCTCGCGCGAGGGCAGCCGCCCGTTCGCCGATGAGTTTCCGCGCTTCCGCAACGCCATCGACCTGCCCATCGAGCCCATGAGCCCGGACCGGCTCTGCGAACTCGAACCAGACGCGGTCTTTCTCGCCACGCCCCACGAGGTCAGCCACTCGATTGTCTCGGAGCGCTCGGGCAAGGATGCGCCGATCATCGTCGATCTCTCGGCAGCGTTCCGCCACCCCTGCGCCAAGACCTGCCGCGACTGGTACGCCATCGAGCACACCGACGCGGGCCTTCTCGCAAGCGCGGTCTACGGCTTGGTCGAGCACGCACGCGACGAACTGCTCGGCGCTGACCTCATCGCAGCCCCCGGCTGCTACCCGACCGCCGCGCTGCTCGGCCTGCGCCCTTTGGCATCAGCCGGCGCGATCGCGCCGGGCTCGCATGTCTCCGTCATCGGCATCAGCGGGGTCAGCGGCGCCGGCCGGGGCGTTGGAAACACCGCCCAGCTCTTCTGCGAAGTCAGTCTCCGCCCCTACGGCGTCACCGGCCATCGCCACCTGCCCGAGATCACCCACCACCTCGGCGCAAGCTCGGATACCCGTGTCGTGTTCACGCCTCACGTCGGCCCGTGGGATCGCGGCATGGTCGTCACCTCCCACGTCAAGCTCGCCAAAGGCTGGGACGCAGACCGCGTAGCGCAGGCATTCACGTGCGCCTACCCGACGCACAGCAACCCGTTCGTGCGGCTGCTTGATCCTGGCCAACTACCCAGCGTCGCAGCCGTCGCGGGCACGAATTACTGCGACATCGCCTGGCACCTTGACGAAAGCACCGGCGTGCTCATCATTGCCAGCGCCATCGACAACCTGCTCAAGGGCGCATCGGGCCAGGCGGTGCAGGCGTGGAACGTGCGCATGGGCTTCGATGAATCCCAGGGCCTGCTCCCAGCGATCGGCCCCCAACGGGTCGCTGCGGGGGGTGCGCTTTGAGCATCCAACGCGTTCCCAACAACGATGAGCCGATCACCGTCGTCAAGGTCGGCGGGCAACTGCTCGATGATGCTGCATCGCTGAACGCCATCGTCGCGGCCATCACACAAGCCAGCATCCGCACCAAGCTCGTGGTCGTTCACGGCGGCGGAACGGCCGTCACTGAACTGCTGACCAAGCTCGGCATCGAAGCGCCCAAGATCAATGGCCTCCGCGCGACCAACGCAGCCGCCATCGGCCCGGTCGTCGGCGCTCTGGCGGGAACGGCCAACAAGAGCTTCACCGCCGCGCTGCGGTCCGAAGGCTGCAACGCGGTCGGCCTGTGCCTCGGTGACGGCGGGGCCGCCATCGTCGAGCGTCACCCTGATGCCGCGCTCGGCTGCGTCGGCCTCGTAACCGGCGGCACCGGCGATCTCTGGCGTGAGCTGCTCGCAGCGGGCCGAACACCGGTCGTGTCCTCCATCGGCTTCTCCGCCGCTGGCGAACTCCTCAACGTCAACGCCGACGACGCAGCCCTCGGCGCCGCACTCGCCGTCGGTGCCTCGGCTCTGGTGCTCGTGACCGACACGCCTGGCGTGCTCGATGCCGACGGCGCCGCAATCCCGTTCCTCGATGAACCACTCGCTCAGAGCGCTATCGAATCGGGCATCATCCACAGCGGCATGGTCCCCAAGGTCAACGCCGCGTTGCAGGCCGCTGGCCAACTCAGTGCGCCGGTGCGCATCGTGCACTTCTCACAGATTTCCGAGGCGCTCGCATCAAGCGCGGGCCACGTCGGCACCACGGTGTCTTCCAAGCGACTCAGGCCGATGGGCTCGCCCGAGCCCACGCAGCCGATGCCCGTCTGAAGCGCCCCTCACGCCCAATCCAAAGCACGACCAGCGACGCCCGCCGACTCCGCCGGGCCACGCAAGGAACTGATTATGCCGTCTCTCCAACCAGCCCCCCAACCAGCCCTCGAATCAAAGCCAGTGCCCTCCAAGCCCAGCCCAAAGGCCGCCGGCCTGTCACACTTTCTCAGCGTCGATGACCTCAGCGTGCAGCAGGCCAACGACCTGATCGCCCTTGCCCAGCAGATCAAGGCCGAGTGCAAGCTTGATCCCGCGTCATGGGCCTCCGAGCTGGCGCACAAGTCCGCGGTGCTGCTCTTCGAGATGCCCAGCCTCCGCACCCGCGTCAGCTTCGAGATCGGCATCGCCAAGCTCGGCGGGCACGCCATGTACTTCGACCACTCCAAGCAGCGCATCGGCGAGCGAGAGTCCGTCAAGGACTACGCCAAGAACCTCGAACGCATGGCCGACGTGGTCATCGCCCGCGTCTATGACCACGACGTGCTCACCGAGCTGGCTGCGAACTCCGCGGTCCCGATCGTCAACGCGCTCAGCGACCACGAGCACCCGTGCCAGGCGCTCGCCGATCTGCTCACGCTGCACGAGCACTTCGGCTCGTTCGACGGCCTCAAGCTCGCGTGGGTCGGCGATGGCAACAACGTCTGCCACTCGCTCATGCTGCTCGCTTCCAAGCTCGGTATCGACATGGCCGTCGTCACGCCTAAAGGCTTTGAACCACAGTTCAGCGTGGTCAAGCAGGCCATCGCGGCCGCCGAGGCCACCGGCTCGACCATCACGCTCAGCCACCACCTCAGCGCGATCCAAGGCCACCACGCCGTCTACACCGACACATGGCTCTCGATGGGTCAGCAGCACCAGGCCGAGGTCCGTCAGGGCGCGTTCGCGGGTCTCCAAATCAACGAGAAGGCCATGGCCCTCGCCTCGCGCGGCCTCGCCGACCCGTCCATCTTCATGCACTGCCTGCCCGCGCACCGCGGCGAAGAAGTCGTCGATGAAGTCATCGACTCGCCACAGTCCATCGTCTACGACCAGGCCGAGAACCGCATGTGGGCGCAGAACGCGCTGCTCGCGGCACTGCTTGGTAAGCACGCGAGCAGCTTCCAAGCTGACATCAAGAACGGAGCATCGCTCTGATGCCTGCCACGCCTGCACACTCCGCACATCCGCTCCCGAGCCCGCCCGTCGCCGCGACCACCAACGGCTTCGTCTCGCGCCACGCGAAACCGGTGGATGCCCCATCCATCGCCGGGCTTGTCAACAACTGGGCCGAGCGCGGCCTCACCCTCGCGCGCAGTGCGCCGGAAGTGCTCGAAGCCATCCACCAGTTCGTCGTGGTTGAAGACGACGCGGGCCTCGCGGCCTGCGGCTCGCTTGTCGAGTGGCCGCCCAAGACCGCCGAGATCCGTTCGGTCGCCGTCGCCGACCGCCAGCAGGGCAAGGGCGCCGGCCGCGCCGTGGTCGCAGCACTCGTGGCCAAGGCCCGCAGCGATGGGGTCGAGGTCGTCGTGCTGCTCACCAAATCGCCAGAGTTTTTCGCCAAGCAAGGCTTCGAAGCGATCGAAGCGAGCGACCTGCCCGCGCACTACCTCAAGGCCGCCATCCTCGATCGCGGCCGCAGCCTCGAAGGCCGAACCGCGATGCAGCTCGTGCTGTAACCGGAGCCGGTCGAACGGTCTAGAGCTCGACCATCTCCATGTCCGGCTCGTGCTTGCCGCTCTTGGGTGCCAAACGCACATCGGTCGTGAACACGCCAAGCTCGCTGTGCGCATCGGCCATCTGCTCGCGGATACCCGCAGCATCAAACAGCATCTGCCTCGGCAGCGCTTCCTCGATCGCGCCCGGCACCTGGCCCGGGCCTTCGTCAACGATGGCAACCCGTGCGTGCGCGCCCATCAGCACAGCCGCTCCGCCGAGCACCGCCGCCAGGTCCAGCGCGATCTGCCCCTCGCTCTTGGCGAACTCGATCGGCGGCACGCTCCGCTCGAACGCCTGCAGCAAGCCGCCCGCGTTCTCGAACGTGCCCGCCTTCTCAAGCCATGTCACGCCGGGCAGCACGATGTCCGCACGGTCGGCAACCGCCGTCGCCAGCGTGTCGATCACCACCACGAACCGCGCCGACCTGTCCGCTGCGCGCTCGATGGCTTCGGTCGCCCACGGCTTGTGGTCGCTTCCGGTCAGCACCACCGCGCCCACATCGCTCTGTGCGCACCGCTTCGCCCAGTCGTCCGCTTCCATCGGCTCCCTTCCGAGCACGGCCTTGAGCACCCGTCGCACGCCCCGCGCGTTGGGCGCTTTCTCGGCCCGGATCGTGTACGTGTTGGCATCGCCAGCCTTGGAGCCGGGCGGGAAGGTCTGGTCCTCGCCCTCGAACCGTACCGGCCCGACGCCCAGAATCGCACAGCTGTCGATCGACCGCACCAGGCTAGCCAGCGCAAACGCTTCTTCGCAGGTCAGGTGCGGGCTTACGAGCAGGCCGATGTGCTTGCCCCCGTCGGCTGCTTTGCGCAGGCCTGCAACGGTCGAGTCGTACACCCGGTTGTAGTCGTCGGCGATCAGCACACCGTGCTGACGGCGCAGCGGGGCGGTCAGCCTGTTCTCGCTGGCCACGTGCTTCCAGCCGTACCGCACTTCGTCGCTGATCCACCACGCGTTCACGTCCGCGTTCTCGCGCGGCCTCACCCGGAACACCTTGCCCTCGTTGTGGTCCACCCACAGGTTGTCGCCGCCCGCGGTCAGCCCATCGATGCTCGCCGTCGACTTCAAGAACCACACCCGCTGAGCAAACAAGAAGTCCTTGTCCAGCAGCGCGCCCACAGGGCACAGGTCGATCACGTTGCCGCTCATCGGGTTGTCCAAAGGCACGCCCGGGAACACGTCGATCTCTTCCTTGTTGCCCCGGCCGTCCACATACAACTCGCTCGTGCCCGTCACCTCGCGCGTAAACCGCACGCACCGCGTGCACATGATGCACCGGTCCGCGTACAGCCACACGTTCGGCCCGACGTTCTTCTTCGGGTTCTTGACCTTCTGTTCCTGGAATCGGCTCACGCCCCGCCCGTACTGGTAGCTGTAGTCCTGCAGAAAGCACTCGCCCGACTGGTCGCACACCGGGCAGTCCAGCGGGTGGTTGATCAGCAGGTACTCCATCACGCTCCGCTGGTTGGCGATGGCCTTGGGCGAGTCCGTGTGGACCACCATGCCGTCGCTCGCGGGCGTCTGGCACGTCGGCACCAGCTTGCCGCCCATCATCGGTTCGAGCTTGTTCTCGTTGCGGGCGTTAGGGGCCCACACCTCGCCTAGGCAGATGCGGCAAGACGCCACAATCGACAGCCCGTCGTGGTAGCAGTACGAGGGAACCTCGACCCCGCTCGACTGGGCCGCCTGCAGAATCATCTGGCCCGGCGTAAAATCGCAGGCCTTCCCGTTGATCGTAATCGTCGGCATAGGCCCCAGTGTAGCGCAGGCAGCCCCGCTGACGCACCCGCTGGGGCCGCTTCACCGCCCTGATTCTCGGACGACAGGCCTGCTCGGCTTTTTCCCGAAACCGTTGCTTTGCCAGCTCTTATGTGCGATATTCGTTGAACACCAGAGCCCTTGGACCGCCCGGACCTCATCCTCACCCCAGAGACCACCCATGCCACACAACCACGCCGCCCTCTCGCTCGCCCTTATCGCGGGCTTCGCCTCGTGCACCACCGCCCAGATCGAACTCATCCAGAGCTTTGACCCCGCTGAATCCGGCTCCATCAACAGCCTCGGCTACGACTCCGTCACCGAGATGGTCTACGTCCACACCCAGGGCGGCATCACGTTCGACAAGTACGACCGCGCCGGCGCGTTCATGGGCACCATCACCAAGCCTTTCCCGGGCGGCAACGACGACGACATCGAATTCACCGATGTCGCCGTGACCCTCGCAGGAATTACGGTGCCCCCGGGCACGCTCTTCTCCATCGAGAACGACAACAACCCGCCGCGCATCTACGCCGTCGATGTCTCTGATTCTTCGATCTTGGCGACCGTGAACACCGACGCAAGCGCTGTCGGTAGTTGGGTTGGCGGCGCTTACAGCAAAGCTCGCGGCACCTTCTTCTGCGTCGATTGGACCGGCGACCGGATCCAGGAGATCGACCCCGCCGATGGAGCCGTCCTGAACGACTTCACAGTGAACCCAGCCGGCGCGACCACCTTCGATGTCTTCTTCGGCGATGTCGACGTTCTCGATGCCGACGGCCACGTCTACCTCGTGAGTTCGTCACAAGCCCGCGTCCGCGTCTTGAGCACCGACGGCGTCTGGTTTGGCGACCTCGATCTTGGCGTTCTGGGTATCACAGGCATGTCCGGCATCGGCTTCGATGACCCACGCGACGAGGCCTGGATCGGCAGCACCAACGGCATCATCTACCACTTCAGCGGCTTCGACGGCGTGTTCCCGTGCGCATTCGATCTCGCCGACGACTTCGGCAATCCACTCGTCCGTGACTTCCAGATCACGTTCGGCGACTTCCTGGCGCTCCTCGGACTCGTCGGTCCCTGCCCCGGCGGCACGATCGGCTGCACGGGCGACGCAGCCGATGACTTCGGTAGTCCCGGTGCAGACGGCCAGGTCAGCTTCGGCGACTTCCTCTTCCTGATTGGCCAGATCGGCCCGTGCTGAGGCCCAATGGGCTTCTGCGCCCCTGACCGATCAAGCCCGGGCTGCTCACGCATCCACGAACCGCTTGCGCAGCAAGCCCGGGTCTCTCGGGTCCGCCGACGCAATCGCCGCCGCGGCACGCGCGCCAGCCCGCCCGTCGCCGTATGGATGCGTCATCGCCGATAGATCCAGCGCCCGTGCCCGCTTGAGCGCACCACGCACCGCGTCCACGCTCTCGTGCGCCGCGTCGATCACGTTGCTCGCTCGCTCTCTACCGGCCTGCCTAGGCCCAATATTCACCACCGCCAGCCGTAGCGCCGCCGCCTCGATCAATCCCGCTGAGCTGTTGCCCACCAGCACACCGCCCGCGCTCTGCACCCGCTTGAGCAGCCCGATGAACACCTCCCTGGGCAGGTGCTCGACCACCCGCACGGCGTCGCTCGCAGCCTTCAGCGCACGCACCACGCCGTCGCGGCCCGGGTCATGGTTCGGGTGCAGCGCGAGCACACGCGCGCCTTCGAGCGCTTCCAGCGCCGCAGCCGTCACCGCTTCTTCGGTCTCCGCGTCTCGCCCTGCCGGGTGCATCAGCACCACCGCCTCCGGCATCTCGTCCCCGCCGGTGTACCCGCTCAGCACCGCACCGCTTACGGGCTCGATCGCGTCCAGCCCGTCGATCGCCGGCGAACCAACCACCACCACCCGCTGACTTGGCTCGCCCATGCGCACAATTCGGCCAGCCGATTCCGCCGTCGCCGGCAGGTGCAGGTGGCTCAGCTTCGTAATCGCGTGCCGCATCGCCTCATCGGCGATGCCCTCGGCCCGGTCGCCGCCGTGCAGGTGCGCCACCGCGTAGCCGCCGATGCTCGCCGCGCTCGCCGCTGCGAACGCCTCGATCCGGTCGCCCAGCACCACCACCCAGTCCGGCTGGTGGGCAGCCAGCGTGCGCGCAAAACGCTCGATCCCCCGCCCGGTCGCAGCTGCATCGTCCAGCCGCGTCGACCGCCCCGGCTTCTGCATCGGCACCGAGTCCGCCACCGCAAACAGCTTCTTCACATCCCGAAACGTCAGCGCCGGCGGTATCAGATGGCTGCCCGCCGCAACCACAAGCAGCTCGAGCCCCGCGTGCGCCTCGATCGCTCGCATCACCGGCGTGAGCAAACCAAACTCGGCCCGCGAGCCCGTTACCACCATCACGCGCCTCGGCCCGCGCGCAGGCTCGTGCTCAGGCCCGCTCGGGCGCAGCGACGGGTCACCATTCCAGCCATCACCGATCATGCCTGCTCCCCGCCTTCAAGATCATCCCACAGCATCGGCACGTCCGCGTCCACTTCCCGCGCGACCACTCGGCCGACCACCTTGCCAAGCTCGAACGGCAAGATCCCCGTCCCCGGCCGCTTAAACGTTAGCATCTTCGGCGTGATCGTCTCACCCACACTCAGAGCGCGCGTAGAGACGATCGACTGCCGCGAGACACGGCGCACGTCCTGCTCGCAATCGAGGACGGTCTTGCCGGGTCGGCTTCGAGTTAGAGCCCAAACCGCATCCCATCCGTCAAGTTGGACATCCTCAGCTTCGACTAGCGCTTTTAGATCGCGCAGGCAATCGCCCTTAGATCGGTCATCCCAACCGACGCCTCGCTCGCGTGCCCACGCGACATCCTCCCGCCACACCGGAGCTGCTCCACACTTCTCGACGTATGACTCGAATCGCTTTAACGAGAGCGAGGCCTTGTGGTCTGGTCCGGGGCGTCGACGGTCGTCCGTAATGTGTTTCTCGAGCATCACGCCGCCAAGCCCGACTGCAAGCCCGCCGGTTTTGTTCGATTCGGTGTGATCGCTGTACCCGATCAGTAGGCCGGTCGCGTCATGCAGAACGCCGATCGCACCGAGCCCACAGTCACCAGGCGTATGCTCGCTCTCCGGCACGGGATAAGCGCTCACGCATTGCAGCACTGCGAGCCGATCCCGCGCTTCCGCAAGCCAGCCATCGCCATCGCGCGCGCCGACCGTGCGCACCACCTCATCGAGCGTACTCGCCCCAGTGCTCACGATCATCGGCTTGCCCGTTGCCATCAGCCGTTCAAGCAGCGGCCTATGCACGATGTCCGGGCTCGCGGTCTTGTACGCATCCCATCCAAGCTGCTCCGCCCGATCCACCAGTTCCACGCTAAAGACCGTCACGATCGCGTGGATGCCCCGCTTGTGCGCACGCTCCACGACCAGCGCCATCTCATCGAGGCTCAGTTCCAGCCGCCGCAGCATCGCTACGGGGTCCGTCTCGCCCGCCGCTTTCTGGTACGCCGCCAGCTTGGCCGCGCTGCTCATCAGCCGATCGGTCTCGAAGTACTGCAGCTTCACCGCATCGGCGCCCGCGTCCGCAGCCTTGTCCGTCAACATCAGCGCGCGCGCCACCTCGCCATCGTGGTTGACGCCGATCTCCGCGATCACGTAGGGCGGATGCCCCTGCCCGATCTGTCGTGTTCCGATGTTCATGGGGATCTAAACGCAGAGCCACAGAGGCGGCGCAGAGGCCGCAGAGTATTTCGCAAAAAGGTTTGAGACCGGACTCTTCTCACAAACAAGTATTCCTCTTCACTTCTCCTTTCCTTTCTTCTCCTCGCTCCTCTCCTCTTCTCTTGTCTTCCCCCCTTCCCCCCCTTCCCTCTTAACGCTGCGTTCTCAGCGTCCACTCTGCGACTCAGCGTTGACTCCCCTCAGCTTCGCCTCCGCCACCAGCAGATCAACGGGCGAATCGATGTCCACCACCTCGCCCTCAGCGGTCTCGATGCCCCGGTGGTCCCGGCCAAGAAAGCCGTGCGGCCCTTCGCTCGCGGGGTGCGCCAGCGTCCGCCGGGTCAGCGCGAGCACGCCTCCATCGGGCACGTAGCTCGCCGGCAGGTCCTGCCTGCGGTACACGCCGTGGTTCAGCACGTCGCCCTCCCACGGCGTAACCCGCCCATCGCCATCGAGCCTTGCTTGCCACCACGGGTGGTGCTTGCCAACGCGCGCGTAGCTCTGCACGCTGTCGCACCGCGTGCGCACGAGCAGGTCTACCGCGCGGTCGATCAGCCCATCGGGCCGAACAGGCACGTTCGCGTACAGCAGCACGACCGGATCAGAATCTTGAATCCCCGTCGCCCAGTCATCAAGCGCGTGCAGCAGGGCGACATCCACACGAGCGCTATCCGTCGCGTCTTCCGGCCTGCGCGGCGCGGGCTCAGCGCCCATCGCTTCAGCCAGCGCGAGCAGCTTTGGGCAATCGCTGGACACCAGCACCCGCTCGACACCAGTTGCGTTCTGAGCCGCCTCGATGGTCCACGCGGCGCAGGGTTTGCCCGCGACAGCCGCCGTGTTCTTGCCGGGCACGCCCTTGCTGCCCGCCCGGCCGATGACCACCGCAATGACTGGCTCGCCGTGGTTACCGCGCTCGACGCTCATGCCGCAACCCTCGCGGGCTTTCTGGCCCTGCGGAGCTTGGTCCACGCTTCGAGCAAGGGCAGCTTGTTCAGGTCAGCCGTCGCCAGATTCCCCGGGCGAGAGGCGATGCCGTCGCACCGCACGCGCAGCGACCACGCCCGGCGGCGCTTCTGTGTGAGCGCAGGCAGCGGCAGCCGCTGCACACGTTGGCCGGTCGCAGCCTTCCAGGGCCGATCAATCACGCACGCCCCGGCCGCCACCAGCCACCGGTCGTAGAACGCTTCGATCTGGTCGAGCACCTCGTCGCACCTTGCGATTCTCGGCACGATCCACATCGCCTGAGCGCGCGCATCGCGCCGCTCGATCAACTCACTCATAGTGGCCTGCAACCGATCAAAGTGCTCAGCGCCCGCGACCCGTAGGTACGCCTCCGCATCGCCCGCGTAGTGGTCCACGCTCACCACGTCCGGCCCGACATCGACCAGCCGATCCGCAGCACCCTCGAGCAACAGGTCCGTGCGAACATGCAAGCCCAGCCCAGCCTTCTTCGCCGCGATTGCGATCTTGTCCCACGACGGGTGCAGCAGGGGATCGCCCGCACCCGCGAGCGTGAGCATCGCGCCGGGCGATGCCTCGGCAAGCTCCCGCACGAACGCCAGCGCACGCTTGGTGTCGATCGGTTTGCGCTCGGGCGCCTCGATCCTGCCGAGCCGCGTGATCGCGGCCTGCCCGCCCACCAGCCGGCCCGTGCACAATTCGAGCGTCACTTCCAGCGGCACGCATCCCTTGAGCCACTTGTCCTTGCTCAGCCAACGGGCCACCGACTCGGCGCAGTCCGCGCCTCCTCGCATGGCGCGCGCGAGCACCGCAGCGTGCCATGAACCATCGGCGACGCACCTGATCGGGATGTCACGCACCGCTGGGTCGACCCGCACGCACAGGCTCTTGGCGATCGGGTCAGCGATCGGCGCCACCGGTGTGTACGCAAACAGTCCAGCGATCGAGGTCCAAAGCCGTTGGCGTCCCTCGTGCGGCGCGAGTTCCGTTGCGAGCGAGCGCTCCAGCACGATGGGTGCGAGCCCCGGGGCCGCCTGCGTAAACACCATTCGGTTGCGCATCGGGTGCTCGGTGTGCCTGCGTGCGCACGCATCGGTCAGGCCGGGGTCCAGCGCCGCCCAGTCGCAGCCGACTGCTACAGCGCCGGTCAAATCGTGCCGCTGCATGGCTTCGAGCAATGGGGGCGCGCTGACGATCTCATCGAACACCGTTGCGCCGCCCAGCCCGCCGCGCCAACTCGCCGGGGCGATGCGCCGCGCCGACGCCACCATCGCTCGCTTGTCGCCCAGCGGGTGCGCACGCACATGGTCGATCGTAACCCGCAGCCCGTCGATCGGTTCGCCCGCGATCATCCGAGCCCGCTCGGGGTCCATAGCCAGCAGCACCGCGTGGTCGATCGTCTCGCACGCCGCCAGTCTGCGCAGCGTTCGGCGCAGCGCGTTCTCTCCCCCGGCGATCGCGCGAGACAGATCGCGCGGCCTGCCGAGGGCGTTCATCTCGGGGTCCACCGCAATCACCGCAGCGATCCGCTGGCGCTCCACCACCTCGACCTTTGACGCGTGGTCGCGCGGATCAGCGGTTTGCTTGTCACCGGTGCGAAGCGACGCTGCTGCATCGGTCAGTATCTGCTCAAGCTGCCCCGCCGCGTCGGCGAGCCATGTCACGTTCATCGTGTCGCGCTCGATCTGCTTGGCCTGCCGATCTTCGGGCGCGAGCGCGTCGAGGTAGTGCAGCGAACGATCCGCCTTGAATCGTTTGAGCGTGCCCGTCTGGTTGAGGTACTGCGCCAGCGAATAGCCAGGCTGAATCTTCGCCACTCGGCGTGCGTTCTCCTGCACGGCTTCGATCAACGCGTTGATCCGCCCTTGGTCGCTGCCCGCGTCGAGCATCTCGCCGAGCTTGCTTGCGGTCTCTCGGCTGATCGAACCGACCTCCATCACCTGCGCGCGCACCGTGCCAAGATGGTCAGCGACCCGCTGGGCCGCAGCTTCTCTCGCTTTTTCATCGCGTGCGCACGCCGGAAGCCGGATGGCCTCGCCCACCGCGTGCTCACTGAGCACGTCAGCCAGCTTCATGGGCTCGGTGTGCTGCTTGGCGACCCCGCCCTCGGTCGCGTCGATCACCCGCAGGCCTCGCTTGGCGTCCTCGGCGAACATCCGCTCGAACTGCACGAGGTACGTGTGCATCTGCTCGTCGGTGTAGATGGGCTTGGCGTGCACATCGGTCGCGCGCCGGCTCTGAGGCCTGCCGCGCGCGATGCGCTCCCACTCGAGCGTTTCGATCGTCCGCATCGAGTTCAGCTCGCCCGCCCACACGTCGTGGATCGCGGCGCCCGGGCCGTAGTACAGCCCGTCGGAGAACCCGAGGTCCTGCCCCACCAGCACGACCGGGTCGCAGCCCATCAGCCGGGCCGACGAGTACGCCAGGTGCGCCACCGTCGCGCTCGCGGGCACGCTCGCCGTGTCGTGCGCACACGCCTCGCCCAGCAAGCCCTGCAGCACGCCATCGTGCAGCGTTCGCACGGCGCCGGGGAACGTCTCGCAGATCACAGGGTTCGCCTTGGGGTCGCACAGCAGCGTCACGCCTTCGACATCCCGCGCTGTGAGACCTTCGTAGAACCGCTTGCTGATCTCGTGGTAGTCCACCGCGACCACAAAGTGCGGCTTGATGCCCGCATCGAGCATCGTTTTGAGCACGGTCTGCACCGCGATGATGACCACCCGGTCGCGCACGCCGGGTTTGCCAAGCAGGTGCAGGTTCCGACCCAGGCTCGGCCCGGCGCTGACCACCACCGCAGGTCTGCCGCGTGCGCACCCGGCCAGTTCGCCCGCGCCCGGCGCGCCCGCGTACCAGTCAGCATTGCCCAACAGGTTGCGCAGCGTGGTCTCGGTCTGCATGAGTGTGGTCACCACCGTGGTGCGCAGCGCCTGGATCACCGCGGTGAACGAGTTGCAGAACGTGTCGGCGCGGTCGCCGAGCCTCAGCCGGCTCGGCTGGTGGTGCATGATCTTCACACCCAGCGACACCACGCCCTCGACGCCCCGCAACACCGACGAGATCGCCGTCGTGTCGGCCTCGTCCGTCAGGATGGCCAGGTTGGCTTGCGCGATCCACTCGCAGCAGTCGATGCGTTCGAGCACCGACCTCAGCAGTCTTACGTCCGGCTCGTAGCACAGGACCACCCCGCCCTTGCCCATCACGTTGCAGACCGTCTCGACATGGTGTGAACTGGCAAAGCCCGTGACGACCGCAGCGCCCGCTTGCTGCGGATCGAGGTTGGCCGCGAACCGCTCGGCTTCTTCCAGCGGTCGTCGCTTGCTGGCGAGGGCGCGGCCGTCGAGGCTCGCGACCCATCGGCCGTCGTCTGCCTGCGACCATTGGAGGCCCGGATGGGTCGCTGCGGCGCGCACGGCGTCAACCGTGGCCGGGCACGCGCCTTGGAGCGCCGCGAGGTTGCGTTCGAGCGTTTGGCTGGCTTGGTCGGCTTGTGGCATCTGGCATCCTGCGCTGGCCCGGGCCATGATTCGCATCTCAGCATCGCTGCATCATGCCAGCGCACGCTGCACCGGCCGCGATTTCTCGCCTGTGCGTACCATCGGCTGGTTCCACACGGAGGCTTGACGATGCAGATGGATGCCCTGGTTCCGCCACCGACGCTGCCGGATGTGGCTGCCCCGCCCCTCATGGATGTGCTGCTGTTCGAGGAGCCCTGGCTGCTCGTCGCGGGCGTGTTCGTGGTCTCGATCGCCGCCGCGTTGCTTGTTTTCAGGGCGGCCAAGAACACCCAGCAGCGGCTCGTCGCGGGGATTCTGTTGATGGAGGCATTCCTTACCTCCGCGGTGCTCATCGGGCTTTCGATCTACATCGTCACCGATCGCGAAGCGCTCGACGACCGCACCCGCGAGGCGGTCGCCGCCGTCGCCGAGTGGGATGCCGACGCCTTCGAGCCGATGCTCGCCGACAGCGTGCGCACGGTCTTCTTTCAGGCCCGCAACGGCTGGGATCGAGACCAGTTGCTCGCGTGGATCACGGGCCGAAGCGAGCCCTACGCCCTCAAGAGCTACACCATAAAGGATGTCCGCACCGAGATCGGGCCTACCGGCGGAGCGGTCACGCGGGTGGAGGTCAGCGTGCAGCCCGAGGAGTGGGATCGGCCCATGCTGTTCATCTGCATGTTCGAGTGGGTGCGGCAGCAGCCGGTGGACAACCCGCCGCCGGGTGAATCGATCGCCCATGCCAACGGCTGGCGGATCGACACCATCCGCCCGCTGTGGATCCAGGGTTATGGCGACCTGCGCGATGGCGCCCGCTGATCCAGCCCGCCTACGACCGGGGCACGCCCACCAGCGAACTCGGCTGAAGCCGCCACGCGTCGGGGTCGTTCTCAGGCTTGCCCTGCACCCGCTCGCGGATGCCCTGGCCATTGAGCAGGTTGTTGGGGTGGCGGAGCCTCGCTGAACTGAGCGTTTCGCTCTCGAGGCCCGGGGCCATCGGGTCGTGGTCTTCCGGTCCATACACCCCGATAGTCACCATGCTGCGCGTGGGGGCGTGGTAATAGAAAGCCTGCTCGCCCTCTCGGCGGAGGTCGTAGACCGCCCGCTCGGCGGCCTGGCGGTACTGGGCCAACTCCGCAGCCTCGGGCGGCGTGCGGTCGGATCGGCCGTAGATCCCGATCTGAAGGGTGTACAGCGCATCAGGCCCGAACTGCTGCTTGACCGTTCGCAGGCTGTATTCGGGGATGCTGCCTTGGAGCAGTTCCGGGCTCGGCGGGGCCAGCACCGCACGGGCGAAGGGCCGCTGACCGTCGATCTCGATGGCTTGCAGCGCCACGAGGGCTTGCTTGCCCAGGGGGTCGTTGACCTCGTTGTACCGCCCGTAGGCCAGCGCGATGGCCTGTCCCCGGCGCTCAAGGTAAGCGCCTCGGATGCCTGCCTGTTCGACCGTGGCCAGAGCCTGCTGGGCCTGGGCCTCGGCCTGTTCGCCGCGAAAGGCGGCGATCACGATGGACCACTTGGTGCTCGCCTCGGCCTGGGCGATGGCCGCTGCGGTGGGCGCGGCCTGCTCACTCGGTGGTGGGGTGATCTGGCCTTGGCCAGAACCCGATGGGCCGTCCGGCTGGGGGGACTGTGGGCCGACGGGCACTTGGCGGGCCGCGATGCGTTGCTCGGCCCGCTGCTCGCGCGTGAGATACGGATCAAAGTCCGGCGGGGGCTCAATGCCTCCGAGAAACGCCGAGGGCGCGAGCGGCTCTGGTTCAGGCGTCGCGCAGCCCACGAGCGCGAAGGCTGTGAAATGAGCCATGAACAGACCGATCAGCAAGCCTTGCGCACGCCGAGGTCCGATACCAACCAAAATTCGATCATGAGTCCGCATTGGCCCAGAAATTTCCTGTTCGTCCTTCTGTGCGTTATCGAGCTAAGTACATGAAATCAAGGCGATTAGGGTTCATGCGTCAATGTGTGTGATTCTCAAGCTTCAACAAAGTTCCGGACGATACTCAAGAGGTCGGAGGTTGGTGTGGAGAGCGTAGAGCGCTTGGGAGGGTCAAATGGCCCTTGGGTGTTTCTACGGCAAGTGCCCGAGCGGTTGCGACCAAGCTCGCAGCCAATTGCGAGAAGAAAGGACGACTCCATGAACGAGGCATCGTCGATCCAGGGAACAACCCCCGGACGCGCAGCCGAGTCGATCACGAATCGGCGGGCATCCGTTAAGCCCGCAGCGACTCAGACCCCCCCGACTGTCCAGAGAGAAGATGACAACGTGGAGGTTTCAGAAATGGCGTTCTTCCTCAGCAAGCTTCGTGACCAGTCGGGCATCCGGGCCGACCTCGTCGCCAAGATCCGCGGCGAGATAGCCCGCGGCGACTACGACTCGCCTGAAAAACTCTCGGCGGCCATCGACGACATGCTCGATGACGCGGAACTGTTCCGCTAGGTTCGGCTAAGCAAGCTCCACACGCCTCCGCACAGCGAGAGGCGGCCAAGCACCGGAGCGAGCGAGAGATCGGCGGTTTGGGAGATAATGGCGGGCCCCTCAGGAGACTGGGGGGCTGCGTCTTTTTTGGAGCGAGACCGCTCCTCGTTTGAGCGGATCAAGCGGGCAGCGCCTGAATCTTGCTCAGCCCTGCGCATCGAGCCGTTGCTCGGCGAGCAACGCTGCGCCCACGAGCCCGGCGTCGTCGAGCAATTCGCTGCACACCACCTCGACCTCGCGGAGCTTCTCTGGGAAGACCCGCGCGCGCACGGAGCGCCGCACCGCGCCGACGATGTCCTCGCCCATCGCCTCAGCGAGCCCGCCGCCGATGACGATCCGTTGCAGCGCCAGCAGCGTGACGATGCCCGCCAACTGCGCGCCGAGCAGGTCGGCCGCGTGATCGACGACCCTACGCGTGAGCGCATCGCCGTCGGCGTACGCCTTGGCGACGACCTTCGACTTGATCTTGTCGGGGTTGTCGCCGGCGAGTTCGTGGATGATCGAGTCATGGTTGGCCCGCACAAGCCGGGCGATGTCTTCAACGATCGCCGTGCGTGAGCAGTTGTGCTCGACCGATCGGCTGCCGGGAGGGTTGCTGGGCAGGATCTGCATGTGCCCGAGTTCGCCCGCGGTCATGAAATGCCCGTAGTAAAGCTCGCCCCGCAGCACGAGCCCGCCTCCGATGCCCGTTCCGATCCACGCAGCGATCATCTCGGTGCAGCCCCGTCCCGCGCCCGCTTTGTATTCGCCCCACGCCGCGGCGTTCACGTCGTTGTCCACGATCACGGGAACGTTCAGCCGGTCTTCGAGCATCTTGGCCAGCGGCGTGTTCACCCACCGCAGGTTGGGCGCTTCGAGCACGGTGCCGGTCACGGGATTAATCGCCCCCGGGGCTCCGATCCCAACGCCGCGCACGTCTTCGAGTTTGATGCCCGCGTTCTCGCAGGCGTCGCGCGTGGTCTGGGCGATTCGGTCCAGCACGGCTTCGAGGCCCTGCTCGGCTTTGGTCTTGGACCGGCTTCGGCCCAGCAGCTTGGTCTTGTCGGCCTCCGCGCCGCCCGGCACCACGCCGATCTGCATGTTCGTCCCGCCCAGATCGATCCCGATGATCGGCTTGTCGCTCGGCATGTGGGTCTGCGCTCCGCTGGTAGTTCGCACGGACGTGCGTGGTTCGGCTGATACGGTCGTGTCGCTACAGGGGCTCCAGCCCCAGAAAGTACCTTCGCGGGGGAGTGTAGAGCCCGCTACGGGCTCTGCCGAGTCGGTCTGTTTATCGAACTCAGCGAGGTCGCGACCACCTTGGCTTGCGGAAGCGCGGCCCTGAGGCGCTCGGCGGTGCCGCCAGCCTCGCCGACCGCGCACAGGGTGAACAGCGTGCTGCCGCTGCCCGTCACATGGACCCGCTGGGCGATCGCCCGCTCGGCGGCCGACAGCAGTTCGGCCAAATCGGGTCGAACAGCCATAGCCGGGGCTGCCAGATCGTTGAACAGGTTGGCTCCAAGCGGGTCTGTCCCCGCCATGAACCGGACCAAATCGCTCGCGAAGGGGTGGTCCCCGGCGGCTGCATCGAAAGCCCGGTACACCTCGGCTGTGGGGCACCCAAAGCTCGGCAGCACGAGGACCACATCCGCCCACGAGGGCTCCACCGCCGTGACGATCCCTCCGTAGCCGGTCACGAACGCCGCAGCGGGGGCAGCAAGATGGTCTTCCGATGGCAAGAAGAACGCGAGATCGCTGCCGAGCGACCGGCCAAGCGCGCGCAGCTCGCTTGCCTCCATCCCGAGCCCGTGTAGCTCATTGAGGGCAAGCAGGGTCGATGCGGCTTCGCTTGAGCCGCCACCGAGCCCGCCCCCAACTGGGACGTGCTTGATGTTCTCGATCTCGGTCGCCAGCGGGCGACCGACGCGGCGTTCGAGCAGGTTGTGGGCCTTTGCCACCAGATCGCGCCGGGCGGGCCAGTCGATGGGTGATGGCCTTGGCGCATCGTCCGCCCATCGGTGTACGATGCTGGTTGATTCGCTGCGCCGCAGGCGAACCGTGCCTGCAAGGTCGATCCGGTGCATCCAGCTCGCGATCTCGTGCATCCTGCTGGAAGGGTCTGGCTTGGCAACGGCCAGGGCGAGATTCAGCTTGGCCGGGGCGGGCCGTTCGGTCCAGCCTTCGGCGGGCTGGGAGCAAGAAGTTGTCGTCGGTGGGGCGGTCACGTCGGGGCATCGTAGAATGGTCCATGCGCGTAGCCGATGTGATCGAAGCCGTGGAGGCGTTCGCGCCCCCCTCGCTGGCCGAAGACTGGGACCCTGTGGGCCTGCAGGTGGGCTCGCCGCAGGCGGAGCTTGACGGCCCGGTGCTGCTCACGATCGACCTGACCGAGGCGGTGCTCGCCGAGGCGGTGGCTATGAACGCCCGAGCGATCATCGCGTACCACCCGCCGATCTTTGAGCCACTTCGGCAGCTCACCGACCGCACGCCGCGCCAGCGGATTGTGCTGGGCGCGATCCAGTCGAACATCGCGATCTACTCGCCGCACACCGCTCTTGATGCAGCCCCCGGCGGGGTGACCGACTGGCTCTGCGAGGGTCTCAGCGGCGGTGCGGGCGGCAAAGGCGCAGACGCCATCGCGGGCGACTGCCGGGCGCTGACCGCTCATACCACGGGGCAGACCTGCAAGATCGTGACGTTCGTGCCGCCCTCGGATGTGGAACGTGTGCGTGACGCGATGGCCTCGTGCGGGGCGGGCGTGATCGGCGCGTACCGGGCGTGCTCGTTCACCACCAAGGGGTTTGGTACGTTCTTTGGCGATGAATCCACCGCTCCGGCGGTGGGGGAAACGGGCCGACTCGAGCGCCTCGAGGAGGTTCGGCTCGAGATGGTGTGCGCGCCCAAAGCGGTGCCGCTCGCGGTCGAGGCCCTGCGCCGGTTCCACCCGTACGAGGAACCGGCGATCGATGTGTACGAGCTGGCGGGCG
>CAYGSG010000013.1:33358-52090 GCA_964352615.1 uncultured Phycisphaeraceae bacterium | reverse complement strand
CCCTCCCCCCGATCCTCGGCCCGCGCGAGAGAGGCAACGCCCATGGCTCCACCCCCGGAACTTCCCATCGTCGGCTGGCGCGAGCGTGTGACGTTCACGCAGTGGGGGATGCGGCGTGTGCGCGCCAAGATCGACACCGGCGCGCGCACCAGCGCTATCGATGTCGCCCAAATCGAGCCCCAGCCCGACGGCACCATCCGCTTCGAGGTAGTCGCCAGGCTCACGCCCACGCGCAAGACCAAGTGGATCACCGCCGCGCCCGTGCGCACGAGCGTGGTCAAGCCGAGTCATGGAGAATCGCAGACACGGTATGTCTGCATGACGACCATCAGCATCGGAGAGCACGAGCAAGAGATCGAGGTGAGCCTTGTGTGCCGGGCGGGCATGCTCTGCCGAATGCTGATAGGCCGCTCCGCTCTGACCGATCGGTTCCTGGTCGATGCCTCGCAAACCTATCTTCTCACGTCTCGTAAACGGGCTTCTCCCGACGGGCAGGTAACACCATGAAGCTCGCGATTCTCTCGACTGCCCCCAACGCCTACAGCACGCAGCGCCTGAAGCAGGCTGCAGCCGAGCGGGGCCACGAGGTCAAGGTGCTCAACACGCTCCGCTTTGCGATCGATCTTGAGAAGGGCGAGCCGGACCTGCACTTTCGGTCCAAGGCCATCAGCGACTACGACGCGGTGCTGCCCCGCATCGGCGCTTCGATCACCTACTACGGCACAGCGGTGGTCAGGCAGTTTGAGCAGATGGATGTCTACACGCCCAACACCGCCAACGGCATCACCAACTCGCGTGACAAACTCAGGGCGCTCCAGATCCTGAGCAGGCACGACATCGGCATCCCGCACACCGCGTTTGTGCGGGACCGCGCCGATGTGCTTCCTGCGATCGAACGCCTCGGCGGGGCGCCGGTCATCATCAAGATTATCGAGGGCACGCAGGGCATCGGCGTGATTCTCGCCGATACCACCAAAGTCGCCGAGGGCATCATCGAAACGCTGCAGACGGCCAAGCAGAACGTGCTGATTCAGCGGTTTGTCAAGGAGAGCAAGGGCAAGGACATCCGCGCGCTGGTGGTGGGGGACACGGTCGTCGCTGCCATGCGCCGCGTCGCGCAGGGCGACGAATTCCGCAGCAACGTTCATCGCGGCGGGATCGCCGAGCCGGTCGAGCTGGACGCGGCCTACACCCAGACCGCCGTCAGAGCGGCGCAGATCATGGGTCTGCGGTTCGCGGGTGTCGACATGCTCGAAGCCAACGACGGCCCGCAGGTGCTCGAGGTCAACTCGTCGCCCGGTCTTGAGGGCATCGAGGGCGCGACCGGGCTCGACGTCGCGGGCACCATCGTCGAGTACATGGCCAACCAGGTGAACTTCCCGGAGATCGACATCCGCCAACGGCTGACGGTCTCGCGCGGGTACGGCGTGGCCGACCTGCTCATTCCGGAGGGCTCCGAACTCGTCGGCATCACCATCGGCGAGTCGCAGCTCCGCGACCGTGATATCGCGGTGCTCAATCTTCACCGCGGCACCACGATCATCTCCAACCCGAAGAGCTCGCGCGTGCTCGAAGCGGGTGACAAGCTGCTCTGCTATGGCAGG
Source organism: uncultured Phycisphaeraceae bacterium (assembly GCA_964352615.1). Classification (GTDB taxonomy): domain Bacteria; phylum Planctomycetota; class Phycisphaerae; order Phycisphaerales; family UBA1924; genus OFTM382. The sequence continues at coordinate 50,486 of CAYGSG010000013.1, read as the reverse complement.
CTCGAAGAGATGCGGAGCATGGTTCCCGAGAAGCAGCGCCGCAAGCGCAAGATCACCGCTAAGGCGCTCAACCCGCAACTGCTCGAAGATCTCGGAGACGCATGATGCCCGATTCTGCCGACTCTTCGGTCTGGTTCGGTCAGCAGGTCGCGCCCGGTCAGCGGGTGTCCTCTCGCCTTGTGCTGTCTGAGAACTACTCGGGCGCCAAGGTGTCCATCCCCGTGTTTGTTTGGCGAGGTGAACGCGAAGGCCCGACGGTCGCCATCACCGCAGCGGTCCACGGCGACGAGATCAACGGTACGGGCACCATCAGGCACATCATCCGTGAGCGGCCGTTCGAGCTTAGCGCAGGCACACTCGTGCTTGTACCGGTGGTGAACATCCTGGGGTTCGACCGCCATGCGCGGTACATGCCCGACCGCCGGGACCTCAACCGATCGTTCCCCGGCTCGCGCGAGGGGAGTCTCACCGGCCGAATGGCCCGCTCGTTCTTCGATCAGGTCAACCGGCGGTGCGACTTTGGGATCGATCTGCACACCGCTGCCGTGCGCCGAACGAACTTCCCGAACGTGCGTGCAGACATGGCCGATGAGCGCATCGCCGCCTTCGCTCGGGCGTTCGGTTCGGAGCTGATCGTGAGCGGCAAAGGTCCGGTTGGCTCGTTGCGGCGAGCGTCGTCTGCTGCGGGCTGCGCGACGCTCATTCTCGAAGCCGGCGAAGTATGGAAAGTTGAACCGAGTGTTGTTGAGTACGCCGTGCGTGGCATTACGAGCTGCCTGCGGTTTCTCGGGATGGTGCAGGGCGACCCCCGCAAGCCCGCGTATAGAATTGAAACCGATGTGACCAAGTGGATGCGCGCCGATTTCGGCGGGTTTCTAAGCTTCCACGTCGCGCCGGGCGACATCGTCCGCGAGGGAGACGCGCTGGCGACCAGCTCAGACCTGATAGGTGAAGAGGATCACATCATTCGCGCCTCGCGCGACGGCGTGGTGCTCGGCATGACGACCATCCCGTCGGTGGCACCGGGCGATCCGGTCTGCCACCTCGCGTTTCCCCGCGATGGTGTGCTCAAGCGTGCGGAGTCCGCGGTTGATGGGCTCGAAGACGACTCGTTGCACGAACGCATGCGGGGCGATCTGGCGACCAACGTGCATGTGACGGATCCGGACGCTGCCGAGCACGAATAGCACCGCAAGGCGATCAGGCTCATAGCCGCTTATTGCGATGGGCCAGCCGATCAGGCTGCGGGATAGTGCGTCGGTGCGCCCGGCCCGACGGGCAGGCCCAGCGCGAACACCCACACGTAGAACAGCACCACCCAGCCGATCAAGAAGGCTACCGAGTACGGCAGCATGGTCGCCACCATCGTTCCGATGCCAAGGTCGCGCTTGTAGCGCGTAGCAACGGCCAAGATGAGGCCGAAGTAGCTCATCATCGGCGTGATGATGTTGGTCGTGGAATCACCGATCCGGTACGCGGCTTGAATGACCTCTGGGCTGTAGCCGACGGTCATCAGCATCGGGACGAAGATCGGGGCTGTGACCGCCCACTGCGCGCTCGCCGATCCGAGCATCAGGTTCACGACGCAGCACATCAGAATAAACGGGATGAACACCAGCGGGTTATCGAGGTTCAACGCCACCAGTGTCTCGGCGCCAAGCACGGCCAGAATCTGACCAAGGCCCGAGTAGCCGAAGAACGCCACGAACTGGGCCGCGAAGAACACCAGCACGATGTACAAGCCCATGCTCCGCATCGCCTCGGCCATTGCGTCGATCACGTCGCGGTCGTTGCGCATGGTGCCGACGACTCGGCCGTACACGAAGCCCGGCACGACGAAGAACACGAGAATGAGCGTCACCACGCTCCGGAGCAGCGGCCGAAACGCCTCGGGGCCGGTCGCCAAAGGATCGGGGTTACGCAGCACACCCCATCCGGGCAGCCAACTCAAGGCCTGCGAACCCGGAATCGATGGACCCGCCACGACGACGATGCCAAGGCAGACCAGCAGCACGCTTAGCCCGGCCATCAGCATGCCCTTCCTTTCGAGCGAACTGACCGGTTCCATCGCGGCGCGTTCGCCAAGGTCCTCGCTGGCTTCGCTTTCGTCGTAGGTGCCGAGCCGTGGCTCGACGATCTTGGCGGTCACGAACCAGCCGAGCCCAGTGATGAGGAACGTGCTGGCGATCATGAAGTACCAGTTGACCGCGGGGTGTACTTCATACGCGGGGTCGAGCAGCCGGGCGGCTTCCTGCGTGATGCCAGCCAGCAGCGGGTCGACCGTGCCGATGAGCAGGTTCGCCGAGTAGCCGCCCGAGACACCCGCAAACGCAGCTGCCATGCCCGCGAGCGGGTGCCGACCCAGCGAGTGGTAGATCGCCATGGCCAGCGGGATCAGCACGACATAGCCCATCTCGCTCGCGGTGTTGCTGATGACACCCGCGAACACGATTACCAACGTGACAAGGTTCTTGGGCGCACCCAGCACGAGCGCCCGCACGACGGTCGTGAGCAATCCTGAACGTTCCGCCACGCCGACGCCCAGCAGCGAGACCAGCACCGTGCCAAGCGGCACAAACCCGGTGAAGTTGGTCACAAGGCTTTCGCTCATCCATCGGATGCCCTCGCCGGTGAGCAGGCTCTTGACGACAAACATCTCGCCCGCGTTGCCCGGCCTCGGGTCTTCGACCTTAAGCCCCAGCGCCGCCGTGATCGCTGAGAGCAGGACGACGCCCAGTGCGAACAGCGCGAACAGGCTCACGGGGTGCGGCAGCAGGTTGCCGAGCCATTCGACCACCGCGAGCAATCGAGCGATCGGTCCGGAGGGCTGGTTGGGCTGGTCTTTGGAGGGCGTGTCGGTGGAGTCGTTGGGCATGCAGGCATGCTACCGAGTACACGCATTCGAGCGCTAAACCCCGGCCAGATCCCAGTACCGGGTAAGCAGCCCGGGCAAAGCCGGGGAGTAGCCGAGATCGTTCACGCTCGGGACCGATGCGATCGGCTCGATGAGCCATTGGCCGTTGAGGTCGGTCCGTGTGCCCGGAATCTCGCGCTGCCGCACGGAGAATGACACTACCCACACCTGCCGATCGGCAGAGACGAGCACCACCGAGATGCCGTCGTTGACGGGGTTGCCCGTCGCTTCGCCCGGCCTGAACGAGGTTCGCCCGCTGGCCTGTGACTCGGTGAACGCCTTGAAGTTTGGATGCGTGGCGGAGCCGCCGGTCGATGGGTTGATGAGCGCGTTGGAGATCGAACTGAGGACCCAGCCGTTCTCTCTTAGGCCCGACGCCGATCCTTGATGCGTCGTCCCGTCGCGGTCGAGGTAGGTGCCTGCGCTGCTCGCTGGCGACCACCAGAGCGAGAACAATGCGCCGTCCATCACGCCTTGGATGCTGAACGCTCGCCAGCCGGTCACGACGCCGCTCAACGACCCAGGTTCGAAGCGCAGCGTTTCGGTCAGGCCACCAGCCTCGGCGAGGTTTGTGAGGACCCACTTGTGCTGACCATTCTCCAAGGCGTGGACGGCACCGCCGTGCCACATGGTCCACACATCTCCGTCGGGGGTCTGGAACCAATAGTTTTCCGCGCCCCAGTCCGCTAGGCCGTACGCCGCCGTCGGCACCTGGCTGAGCAACTCGGCTTTCGCCCAGTCGCCGTCGGCAATGCCGGTCGGAGCGCGTTCGAAGAACGACGCAACCAGTACCTCGCTGCCGCTGGGTGGCGTAACAGTGATCGCCGATGGCGCATAGCTGTACCGCGTGTTGATGCCATCGGTGACCTTGATAGCGACGTAGTACGTGCCTGGAGCCACCGAGCCCGGCGTGACACTGAATTCCCAATCGCCGACCTGATCGCCGGTGGCTGCGCGCGAACCCAATGCAATCGAAGCAACGGCGTCCTGATCGTAAGGATTCTGATTGCGGTCGAGAATCAACGTTGCCGTAAGGGAGCTGTCGTAATCGCCATAGAGGAACGTGCCCCGGAGTTCAGAGAGCGAGGACACCGCGTGTTGGCTCAGCCGTACATCCGCTGCATTGGGCCATTGCGGACCGAGTCGGTCAAAGGAACCGATCGCCACCCGGCTGGCGCTGCCGCCAAAGCGCGGTGCCAAGCCATCGCTCGGTCGATCGCCCCCGCCGATTCGGCTGTAGTGGTAGCCGGTTGCGTCTCTCGGCCCCATGCTGCCCTCGTACCACGCCTCGGGCACGGCGTACTCGCCGTTTGTCGCGTCCGGCGATGTGTCAATCGTGCCGTGGTACCAGAGGTGAACATCGTTGTGTCCGATCAGCGTGTGATCGAGCTGGACTGAGTGCGTTCCGTCGATTGGAAATGCATCGAAATCACCACTGCCGAACCCGTCCGCTCGCCAGTAGCCATCACCAAAGATGACGTTGGAGTACACCTGTGGGTACGGGTCGACCTCGGAAGGCCCCACGCTGAAGTCGGAGTCCAGCAACGGTCGAGCGTCCAGCAGTGTGACCTGATCGACCCAGATGCCCCGCTCGCCCAGCATCCGTGCGAGTTCCGTCACCACCGAAGCGCCCCGGCTGTGCCCAACGAGGTGAATGGGCAGCTGTGCGAACGCCACGCTTCCGATCCCGCCCGCGTGAGGGTAGAGAAGGTTGGGCAGCGTCTCGTAAGCGATGATATCAGCCGTTGAGTCTTCGCCGGCGGCGTTGAGGTCTGTAAACAGGAAGTCGTTGGAGCGGGCCGCCCAATCGAGCTCGAATGTGGCCTCGCCGCTGGGCGCACTTCCGAGCACAGGACTCCCGTCCCGGCGGGTCAACGATTGCGAACCGTTCTCTTCGATCTTCAGCCAATACTGAGAGCCCGCACCATTCCTTGATTCGGCGCGATCCATAATCACGTCGGCGAGATGATGAATCCAAGTTGGAGTCGTGCCACCTAGCTGGAACCCATGGGTAATGAGTGTGACGCCCGCTAGAAGCTGGCGAGGCTCCAGATGCTCGATGCCAAAGCAAGCCTCGGGAAACCGAGAGGTCAAACTAAGTACGTGGCGTGGTCGCATGTCGCCAGTTTAGTGGCTGCACCGAAGCCACCGCAAGCTTGCTATAGGGTAGTTTGCAGAGGATATTTCCGGCTGCCTAGGTTGTTGCGCGGCAAGCTGAGCAAACAAAACAGGCTTGGCAGTGCACCAAGGGCGTTTTAGAAGCGAGGCAGACAGGGATCGAGCCCTCAACCACCGGCACTGGCCGGAGGGGCTTGTCCCGCTGGGATAGTCAATTGACGCCGCCATAGCGGTAGGGCGGTTCAGTCGTTCTTGGTGCGGACGACCATGACGTCACCTGGGGCTGCGGCGAGGATTGCGCCTTCGATGTCTCCGGCGGCCGCTGCCAGCCGGTGCATCGGCTCATCAAGCGGCTCATCGCTCAGCTCGAACGTCGAGTGGTGCACCGGGAGCAGGTACCGTGCCCCCGTGCGCTGGAACATGGACCACACTTGCTCGGGCGTCGCGTGCATGTGCTCCCATGGCTCGTACGCCCCGATGCCGAATACCGCGACATCCACGTCCTCCACCGAATCGAAGGCATCGGTGCTTGCCGAGTCACCGGTGAAGAGGACCGATCCGGAGTCCGAGCTCACCAGGTAGCTGTTCACGCCGCGGGCACGGTCGACGGCTGTGCGCGCACCCCAGTGCCTGGGCTGGATCGCGTCGACCCGGAGCTCCCGCAGCTCGAAAGCCCTGCCCGCGCGCAGCTCGACGACATTTGCAAAGCCACGTGGCACGAGCCTCGAGCAGCCAGTCGGGACCACGACTGTCGTATCGGGACTGGCCATCTGCTTGAGGGTCGGCTTGTCAAGATGGTCGAAGTGCGCGTGCGTGAGGAGGACGAGGGGCACGCCCCGCAGCGCTCGCGCCTCGATGGGGGCCTGGGCCACCCGGCCCAGGCCGATCGTTCGACCCGCGATACGTGGGCCGATTCTGGGCGATAGCACCGGGTCGACCGCCACGGGCATCTCGCCGAACTGACAGACCACGCTGGCGTGCCCGAGCCATGACAAGGCGAGATCGTGTGGCGCGAGCTCGTGCAGCACACTGATCGCCTCGCCCTCGCGGCCGAGTTCACGGCTCAGAAGCGAACGCACGATCTGGGCGGGGTACCTACGCAGGCCGGAGCGGAGCGCGCGCGCTGTACGTTCCAGTCGGCTGCGGGGTGGTGTTGGGTCAGGTTGCGGTTCCATGGGCATCTGTGGTGGGATCATGCTACGAGCGCTCGCCGACCGAGCCCGGGTAGACTCCCTTCATCATGCGTACGGGTTACCTCGCAATCGGGTTCAGAACATGATCGGCGCGGGAACCCCGCTGCTGGCGATCGTTCTCCACTGGACGATTGCGCTCGGTCTGACCTGCCGGATTCTGATGGCCCGGCGGTCTCGTGGCTCGGGGTTCGCGTGGATCTTTATCACGCTCTCGGTGCCGTACGTCGGCGCTGCCCTCTACCTCATGGTCGGTGAAGTCTGGTTGCCCAAGCGGCGTGTGAGGCACGTTGCGGAGCTGATTCAAGCCGAGCGAGACTCGGGGGCGCACGCTGGTGCATCGCTGCCGCAGGCTACCGGGATCGATCCGGACCTGCTGCGCAGGTTCGCCTCGCTCGCCGAGGATGCAAGCGGGATCGCGATGAGTGCTGGCAACCAGATCGAGCTGCTCGACGGCGCGGACAGCGCCTTTGACCACATCATCCGTGACATCGAGAGCGCGACCACAAGCTGCTTCATCCTGACCTACATCTGGCATCCCGGGGGGCGGACCGACGAAGTCGCCGAAGCGCTTGAGCGGGCCGCCGAGCGGGGTGTTGATTGCCGTGTGCTTGCCGACGCCCACGGCAGCGCCGCGTTTTTTGCGAGTAAAGTCCACGACAGGCTCCGACGCGCTGGCGTCAAGGTGGTCAGCGCGAACAAGGCGGGCTGGCTCCGCCTGCGTCTCGCGCGAATCGACCTCCGCAACCACCGCAAGATCGTCGTGCTCGACGGGCGTATCGGGTACACCGGCAGCCTCAACATCGTGGACCCACGCCACTTCAAGACCCGAGCCGGGGTCGGCCAATGGATCGACTGCATGGCCCGGCTCGAGGGCCAGGCAGCCCGCGATCTGCAGCGCGTGTTCCTCCGCGATTGGTCGGTCGAGAACCACGCCTCCGACAGCACGCCAACACCGGATCGCCCGCCGTCGAGCGAACACGAGCAAGAGGGTGCCGCGGCTCAGGTGCTTCCATCGGGACCCGCTCAAGAGCCCGAAGTGCTACGCAGAATGTTGCTCACCCAGATCCACGCAGCACGCAACGAGATCATCATCACGACGCCTTACTTCGTTCCCGACGAACCGATGATGATGGCCCTGACATCGGCGGCCCGAAGCGGGGTGCGAGTCCGGCTCATCGTCCCGGCGAAGATCGACGCCGTGCTCGTCCGCCACGCTACACGCGCCTATTTCAGCGATCTGCTCGACGCGGGCGTCGAGATCCATCAGTTTACACGCGGCCTGCTCCACTCCAAAATCGTGACCACGGACGCCGCTGTAGGGATGATCGGCACCGCGAACATGGACCTCCGCAGCTTCGAGCTCAACCTCGAAGTAAGCCTGTTCGTGTACGACACGGCTTTCACCTCTGATCTCGTCAAACTACAACGGTCTTACATCGGCGATTCTCGTCAGCTCGACTTAGCCACATGGTCGCATCGCTCAATGGCATGGACCATCGTTGACAACGCCGCTCAGCTTGTCGCGCCTGTGCTGTGAGCATTCGACGAGATGGAAGGTGGAGTGCCTCGATCGATTCGTTGTGTTTGGCACGGATCACTTCGATCATCTCGTTGAAGAATATCTCGAGCACTACCACGAGGAGCGGCCGCATCAGGGAATCGGCAACCGTCTCATCCTTGAGCGTGCACCGCCGGACCCCGATGCGCCGATCGTTCCCAGCTCTCGACTCGGTGGGGTGCTCAAGTCGTACCGCCGTGAGGCAGCTTGAAAAGGGGGACGACTTTGTCGCCCTCACAACAACTGTTCTGCGGTCATGAGTCTTCATACGGGGCGGTTTCGGACCGGTACGCTTGTTATTTCCGGGGCAGGTGTCCGTACTCGACCTGCGGAGCGAAGACGCACTCTTTGAAAAACTCGGCCAGTGTCGGGGCATGCACGAGATATTGCCCCTTGGAGAGTGTGTCGCACGGTCCCTTCACCTCCTTGCGGAAGATCTGCAGTACTGTCAATTCGCCAGTATCGGGGTGGGGACCGAGATAATGAGCGTCGTACAAATCAGCATCGCTTGCGAACGGAATATACCCTGCTTGAGCAACAAATCCTCCTGGTCTTAAACCGGTGGCTTCATGCATTACTGAGAGTGGCCCATACACTGACATCTCGTGCTCGGGTCCTAGCCCATTCGGCAGTGGTGGTCCGAAATGGATCCCTGCATGTTCGATGGGAAACTGCTGCATCATGATGGCGATGGCATCCCGAGCTGGGCAAGGATTGACATGCTTGATCATGTACTTCACATTCCACTCTTCTGCCCTCTCTCCATCGATCTCGGCGCTGCGAACTGTCAGGATATCAAGCCATTCCATATCATATCTCCAGATTACCAGCGACCGCTGTCCCATTGCCGCCGCCAGTAATCACGCCTCGCGCTGTTGAACAGCTTCCCGGACGGGAATCGAACCCGCAACCACCGGATCGACAGTCCGGTACCGCACATCACAAGCCGTTGTCACTGCACGGGGTTACGCCTCCTTCCAGCAGCGTGACAGCAGTAGAGACAGCAGTAGGTTCAGAACGCCCTCCGGACCCTGAGTTAGCGCGCCTGATCGAGGCGTGGCCGACGCTGCCACTAGCGGTACGCGCCGGCATTGCGGCAATGGTGGGGGCCTCAACTACCGCGATGGAGAACAGCGATGGCGAAGGCTAAACGTGGTGTCCGGACCGAGAAGAGCGAGCACGGCGTGAAGTTCTCCGTCTCGGGCGACCCGACGACTGAGTCTGATGCGGCGGCCGACGTACACATGCGGGCTCTGGGAGCCGCAACCTATTGCCATGCGCTCGTGCCGCACCTGGGCAAGCTGCTCGAAGGCATCGACATTCCTGTGACTGCCCACCAACTGATGGATTGGCTGATGCGAGAGATGGCTCCTCGAGATGCCTTGGAGGAAATGCTGGCCGTCCAAGCGTTGCTCACCCATGTTCGGGTGCTGCACCTAACGAAGCTCTCGGGCACCCAGACCGAGATCAAGTCCATCCAGACCGTCAACGAGTACGCAGACCGGGCCAGCAACACGTTCCGCAGGCTCATGCTCGCGCTAGCGGAGTACCGGAGGCCCCCACGGGCCGGGGACAGCTTCACGGCCATCAAGCAGGCCAATATCGCCAATCAACAGGTGGTTCAGAATGAGAAAACACGGGAACAAAACACGGCGAACGAACAAGGATTACCCGCCAGATCAGCCCCGGCCCTACCGGCTGACTCCGGAGGGCCTGGCCTCGCTGAGGTTCTCAGCGAAGCAAAACAGGCCCTGGGAGCTGAGCACAGGCCCCCGAACCGATGAAGGCAAGGCTCGCAGCTCCAAGAACGCCTGGCGGCACGGAGAGAGATCAGCCGCCGCGAGCGCGCGACGGCGAGAGGCGTGGGAGCTGATCCGGGGGCTCCGCGAGATGATGCTCGAAGAACAGAAGCAAGGCCGTCATGTGGTGGATCAGTGAGCTTCAGGCGGCTGGACCTTGCTGCTGGGTCCGTCTCGGCAGGTCCATCGTGGATTTGTGCGAGAAGTGGCCTTGCACCAATGTCGCCGATCTCACGAGAGAGAACTCTTCGGTTCCAGCCATCGCCTCATGCGCTCACGGGCGCTCGTCCAGTCACGCCGCACCGTTCGCGGGTCCACGCCCAGCACTTCGCCGATCACTTGGTCGTCCAGCCCGCCGTGGCAACGGAGCGAGACGACATCAGCCTCACGCGGCCAAGCCTCGCGCAGACGGTCTAGCAGGCCGTCGAGGTCCAACGCATCCAGTTGTTTGAGCGGGCATGCCGATCCATCCGCAGCTTCGTTCAGACTGACCACCGGGCGACCTCCGCCGCGCTTCGCCGCTCGTGCCCGGCGGGCCCTCTCAATGAGGATCTGCCGCATTGCGCGCGCGTACGCAAAGAACAGATGTCGGCGGTTCTCGAAAGCCTCCCCCGCCAGCCGCTCGTACGCGTCGTGTACCAGATCGCCCGAGTCGTGCTTGTCGCGTTCCAACGCAAGCCGACGCCGAGCGATTGCCCGCAGCTCGTCGTAGATCATTGCGAACAACCGATCCTGGGCGGAGGGCTCCGCAGCGTCCAGCTCCTGCAACAGGCGTGTGACCGAGCCGGGGTCCATTTCGTCTCCGGGGCTTTCAGTGAACAATCCGAACCTGCATGTCCGGACATTCCGGCATTGACACCTGAGAGGGTACAGAACCCCTCAGGAGAACACCACGCTTGCCACACCCTTCGCGCGTTGCCCAACCCCCGCTGGTTTGCCCGTCACCGGTTGCCTGGCTGGGAACCCAGTTCGGTTTCGCGATAGACCAAAATCCTACCATGCACTCAGGACGCAACCTGAGGTATTCTGAGCGGCCTATTGCGGCATTGCTCGAACAGAAGAGATGCTTGAAGCTACGACGAAGGGCTCTTGCTATGCGCGTCCGAATGCTGATGACTGTGACGCTCGTGGTCACGTTGCTGACACCTGCCTGTGGTGTCCACGCCCAAGACGCCGGTTCAGACGCTGCCCAAGAGCAGCACTTCCGTCTGAATCTGCCTGAGTGGCATCCGGACCCCGAGAGCCTGCCGGCGGAACTGCGACCGCTGGATGTGGTGCGTCCGGTGTTGCCGGAGGATGTCGCGGCGGAGGTCGCGGAGCTGGAGGCGCGGATCGCAGAGATCGAGGGTTCATGGCTCTCCGCGGAGACGCGCGATGCGCAGGACGCGGCGCTCGACGAAGCCATCGCACTCGCCGAACGTGTGCTGGCGATCCGGCTGGAGCATCAGGGGAACACGGGCGGCGTAGTACGCTGGCGCGACGCGGCGGGCGAGCCGCGCGAGTGGCCCGAGGTCATCACCGCGCGGCAGACGGTCAAGGATCTGCGGCTGTTCCTCGAGCTGGACGCGGAGAACCGAGCGGCGCTCTCGTCGATTCAGGGAACGGATTCTGAGTACCAGAGCCTCTCCGCCGAAGCCCGGTACGCTGACGCTCAAGCGGTAACGCAGCTGCAACTAGCAACACGCCGACGCGTGTTGGGAGGCGGGCACCCGCAGACTCTCAACTCGATTGGCAATCTAGGCATCCTGCTCCGGTCCCAAGGCCGCGCGTCAGAAGCCGAGCCGTATTACCAGGCGGCGCTGGAGGGCCTGACGAGCGCGCTGGGGGTTGGCCATCCGGACACTCTCACTTCCATCAACAACATGGGCTTCTTTCTCCATTCCGAGGGGAGGCTCACCGAGGCCGTGCCGTACTACCGAGAGGCTTTCGCGGCCCGACGCCGTGTCCTTGGCGAGGAGCACCCCGCCACGCTCGGTTCCATTAACAACATGGGCGGCCTGCTCCGGGATCAAGGTCGGCTGGCCGACGCGGAGCCATACCACCGCAGGGCTCTGGAGGGCAGTCGCCGCGCACTTGGGGATGAGCACCCACGTACGCTCATCTCCGCTCACAACATGGGCGCCCTGCTAAAGGAGCAAGGCCGGTTCGCCGAGGCCGAGCCGTATTACCGCGAAGCGTTGAAGGGCCGTCGGCACGTTCTGGGGAATGAGCACCCGAGGACGCTCGGTTCCATCCACAGCATGGGCGTTCTGCTCCAGACTCAGGGCAAGCTGCCCGAGTCCGAGGCATACTACCGAGAAGTGTTGGAGGTCCGCCGCCGACTTCTGGGCGACGCGCACCCGAGCACCGTGTTCAGCATGAGCCACATGGGCTACCTGCTCGGGAGCATTGGCCGCCTATCCGAGGCTGAGCTCTACGTTCGCCAGGTACTTGAGGTCCGCCGCCAGGAGCTAGGCGATGAGCATCGTGACACGCTTAGCTCCATCAGCAACATGGGTGCTTTGCTCGAACTGCAGGGCCGCCTGGCAGAGGCCGAGCCGTACACCCGTGAGGCGCTGGAATCCCGGCGGCGCACGTTGGGCGGCGAGCATCGTGACACGCTCACTTCCATCAACAACATGGGGAGCCTGCTCAGGGAACAGGGCAAACTCGCCGAGGCTGAGCCTTACCTACGCGAGGCGCTGGCGGGCAATCGCCGTGTCCGAGGGAACGACCATCCGAGGACCCTTGGCTCCATCGGCAACATGGGCGGTCTCCTCGAAGCCCAGGGCAAGCTGGTCGAGGCGGAGTCGTACTTTCGCGAGGCGATGGAGGGACGTCGCCGCGTGCTGGGGGACGCGCATTCGGACACGGTGGACTCCATTTACAGGATGGGTGCCCAGTTCGAATCCCAAGGTCGCCTTTCCGAGGCGGAACCGTACTTCCGCGAGGCAATGTTGACAGCCGAAAGTCTGCGTGTGGAGATTGCAGGGGACGCGTCGGCACGGGCACAGTTTGCAGGCAAACTCAGACTGCGTGGGATCGCGTCGGGTTACGCGTGGACACTGTTGAGGCTGGGCCGGACGAGCGAGGCGCTCGCAGTGCTCGAGCGTGGTCGGGGAAGGTCAGGGCTGGATCTGTTCGGTGGCGGGCGGGACACCGCGGAGCAGGCGCTGCGTTCTTCGGCAGATGCTCTATCGCTGGCTCGTTACGACGGGGCGCTCGCGGCTGAGGAAAATGCAAAGCTGGAACTGATCGAGGCCGAGACACAGCTGAGTAAGGCACTCGAGGACCAGAGGGCCGAGCGGGCGACGGGCGTGAGGGAAGCTCGTCAAAAACTGAGCGAAATGACCGCGTCGATCTTTGTCGAGCTGCGTGGTCTCGTGCCGGCGGCCGATCCCTTGGGCACTGAGCAGATACTCGCAGCCCTCAATCCCTCTGAGGCGTTATTGACATGGTCATGGACGGGCCGCGGCGCCTTTGCGATCGTGGCATGCGACGGCAAGGTCCGCGGCGTGATTTTAGCTGACGGAGGAGACGAGTTAGCGCGGCTCAACGACGCGATCGTCGCGATGCGTGTGGGGATCGCGGCGCGCCCCGCCGCCGGCGATCATGTGGGGGCGACCGTGCTTGATTCGGCCCGAAAGGCGGCGTTGCCCGAGTCGCTGCGAGAGCTGTTAGCTGGCTCCTCGTCAGTGATCGCCGTAACCGAGGGCCCGCTGTCGGGCCTGCCGATTGAGTTGCTGCTGACGGACCTTCCGGTGTCGTACGCTCCGAGCGCGACGATCGCGCTGCGACCGCGCCTCGATGACGCCCCAACGGACCTCGTATCCGCCGGAGGAGTGGTCGTGGGCGACCCGGTCTTTGCGAGCTACCAAGAGGATGAGCTGGATTATCCCGACGAGGGCATCCTGCTCGCAATGGTGCAGGAAGGGTCCAATGCAGACGCAGCGGGGCTCTCGCGCGGGGACGTGCTGCTCAGTTACGGCCAGCATGAGTTGGCCTCGGCTGCGGACCTAGGCCCGGCGATCGGCGCGACGGCGGAGGCCATGGCCACACGCGGCGCAAGCAAGCAGGATCGCCCCGTCAGCGCGCGCGTCTGGCGTGACGGCAAGGAGTTAGATGTTTCGCTGGCGACGGGCCGCATGGGCGTGGGGCTGTCGCGGGAATCTCCTTCCGCCGGGCTGCGCTCGATGGCGACGTTTGACCGTTCGACCGATTCGCTGGCCGCGAACGCGACCGCGCTCGAGCAGGTCCGCTTCTACGGCGGCGGGCTCTCGCCACTGCCTGCGACACGCCTCGAAGCCGCGGCGATCGCGTCGATGCTTGGTGACGACGCGACCCTTCTCATGGGACCAGATGCGACGGCACCAAGGCTGCGAGAGGCCATAGAAGCGACCCCGCCACGGGTAGTCCACTTGGCTACTCACGGTCTAATGGGTTCGAGTGACCGCCCGCTGCTGGCGAGCGTGGCGCTGAGCACGCCAGAAGAACCCTCGGCTGAAGACAACGGCTTTGTGACCCTTGGCGACATCCTCTCAACGTGGGGCGGGCGGCTCAAAGGCACCGAATTGGTGACGCTGTCGGCTTGTGATACGGCCTCGGCCGTCCGCCAGGGTGACACGATGATGGCGCTGCCGCTTGGGCTCTTGGTTGCGGGCACCGACACCGTGGTGGCGAGCCTGTGGAAGGTGGACGACAAGGCGACGGCTTTGCTCATGGCTCGGTTCTATGCGAATTGGCTCGGCAAGGCCCAATCCGAGAGAGAGATTGACGGCGCGACGTACGAGCCAAGTGATGCCATGCCCAAACTCGCCGCATTGCGCGAGGCTCAAGCATGGCTGCGTGGCTTGACGCGCGACCAGGTCGAGGCGATGACCGGCTCGGCCGGCGCTGTAAACCAGTCCGTCACGCGTGACCCCACGCCTCGACGAGGACGGCTCGTCGAGACGCCAGACGCCGACGCTCGGCCATACGAGCACCCCTTCTACTGGGCGGCGTTTGTGCTGTACGGGAGTCCAGAATGAGTGAATCTGACGATCGAGCGTGGAAGGCCGAAGACATGCTGCAAGGCGTGGTCGGGTCGAAACGCATCGACTCCGAGTCAACTCGCGATCGCATCGATCAGTACTTCGACCGGATCGACACTCCCGCCGGCGAGTCACCGACCATCAGTGTCTTGCCTACGGCGGGTCTGCCCGCTTCCGGAGGTGGTGCCCTCGCCGACGACGCGCAGGCCACGTCCCCGCTTCCAAGCCAGCCGCCGGTCGCGGTTCCCAATCACACACTGATTAGGTGCCTCGGGGCTGGCGGGTTTGGTCAGGTTTGGCTCGCCAAGCACGCGCTCACCGAACATTACCGCGCGTGCAAACTGATCCCTGCTGACAAGGCGATTGAACTCGACGGTTTGAAACGGCTCAAGCAGAGGGTGCCCGGGCATCCGAGTCTGTTCCCGATCGAGGAGGTTGGCTCAGCCGAGGACTGGCTCTATTGCCTGATGCCGCTCGCGGACACAGCTTCGACCGACCACGCCATGCTGGACGATTCTGGGTACGAGCCGCTCACGCTGGGTGTCCACCTTGAGCGTCACGGCCGCCGACCGACTGACGAGGTGGCCACAATCGGGCTGGAAATCAGCGGCGCCGTGCGCGTGCTGCACGAGCACGGCATCACGCACGGCGATATCAAGCCCGCGAACATCATGCGTCTGAACGGTCACTGGACGCTGGCGGACTACGGGCTCGCTCGAGATCTGTCGGCGCCTTCCGGGCAGGGTCACACCCCCGGCTACAGCCCCCCGGAAGGCCCGGGCACCCGTTCGGCCGATCTGTACGCTTTGGGCGTTGTGCTCATGGAACTGCTGACCAGCTGGCCGGCGCGGATGCTCGCGGATTTCCGCAAGACGCCGATCGAGCAGTTCAAACTGGACCCCGATGGTCCCCGCCTTGTCGAAGTGATCCTCCGCGCCACATCCAACGACACCGACGAGCGATTCGGCTCAGTCGATGAACTGATCGAAGCCCTCCAGACTCTGGTCTCGGACTCGGAGCAACGTATCGCTTCGCACCCTGCGCGAGGCCGCCGGAGGATGTGGCAAGGCATCGCCGTCGCGGCGAGCGTCGTGCTCGCTCTCGGTGCTTGGCTGTTCCTGCCAGGACTCCTGGATGGAGACACAGCGCCGCCCACTACGGCGAAGTCACCGATCGCTATTGAGTCCTTCGAGGTTCGCCACTACCGCTACAACGCGGCGACCGACACGACCGTCGCGATCGGCCCAATCAACGCCGACAACCCCGCCGTCCGCGAGGGCGATGATGTCACCCTCCACGCCCGCCTCTCGCAGGAGGGGTATGTCTTCCTGCTCTCGCTTGATGCCGATGGCCGCGTTCGACCACGCATCCCTGCCTCACCGACCGTGGCGCCCACCTCGACCAACGGCATCGATTATCCATCACTGCCAACTGGCACCCTCGACGACATCATGTACAACTTGAGCCGCGGCCCAGGAACGCACGGCTTCATGCTCCTGACCAGCGATGAACCGCTCCCGCCGTGGTCCGACTGGATCGCACTCCACGGCGAACCCACGTGGTCACGCGAGTCCCTCCCGCCCAACGGCATCATCCTGTTCGACGGGCTAGAGACGACCTATTCCAGCGCCACCCGCGACCCCATGCCGCGTCGCGGCCAGCTCATGCTCGACCCGATCGACTGGGCGAAGACCCAGAAAGATCTCACCACAGCGTTCATCGCGTTCCCCGTTCTGCCCCCAGAGGAGGACTGACATGCCCATGAAAACCATGACTTCGCTCACCTTCCTGAGCACGACCGCGTGGCTCGCGCTATCGGCGGGCATTGTCCACGCCCAAGACGCCGACTCCGGAGCGGCGCAGGACCAGCCTTTCCGCCTGAACCTGCCCGAGTGGAATCCTGCTCCCGAGGAGTTGCCGCCGGAGCTGCGGCCGCTGGATGTGGTGCGCCCGGTGCTGCCGGAGGAAGTGGCTGCGGAGGTCGCGGAACTGGAGGCGCGGATCGCGGAGATCGAGGGTAAGTGGCTCGACGCCGAGACGCGAGAGGCGCAGGACACGATGCTAGTCGAGGCAATCGGGCTGGCCGAGCGTGTGCTGGCGTTGCGACTGGAGTATCAGGGGAACACAGCGGAGATCGTCCGATGGCGGGATGCGGGGGGTGAGGCGAGCGAGTGGTGGGAGGTGTTCGGCGCGCGTCAGAGGGCGGCAGACCTGCGGTTGTACCGTGGCCTGAACGCTGACGACCGCCTGGCGCTGGATTCGCTCGACGGGATGGTCGCGGAGTACATCCGTCTCAGTGGAGAGGGCAGGTACGCCGAGGCACAGGCGGTGAACGAGCGCCAACTCGAAGTCCGCCGCCGAGTGCTGGGCGAGGAACACCCGCACACGCTCAAGTCCATCGGCAACATGGGCTCGCTACTCCGGTCTCAGGGCAAGTTGGCCGAGGCCGAGCCGTACTACCGCGATGCCCTAGAGGGCAGCCGGCGCGTGCTGGGGGACGAGCACCCGGGCATGCTGACCTCAATCAACAACATGGG
>CAYGSG010000013.1:0-33258 GCA_964352615.1 uncultured Phycisphaeraceae bacterium | reverse complement strand
CAGGGCAAGCTGTCCGAGGCCGAGCCGTACTGGCGCGAGGCGTTGGAGACCCGCCGCCGCACGCTAGGTGATGAGCACCCGGCCACGCTGGGCTCGATGCGCAACATGGGCTCCCTGCTCTATTCGCAGGGCCGTCTGAATGAGGCCGAGCCGCTTTGCCGCGAGGCGTTGGAGGGCGAACGCCAAGTGCTGGGGAACGAGCACCCCGAGACGCTCAAGTCCATCGGCAACATGGGCTCGCTACTCCGGTCTGAGGGCAAGTTGGCCGAGGCCGATCCGTACTACCGCGAGGCGATGGCGGCGGCGGAACGTTTGCGTGTGGACATAGCGGGCGACGCGTTGGCACGGGCGCAGTTCGCGGGCAAGCTAAACCTCCCCGGGATCACGTCTGGCTACGCGCGGACGCTGTTGGGGCTCGACCGGCCCGACGAGGCGCTGGCGGTTCTTGAGCGTGGCCGAGGGCGGGCGGGGCTGGATTTGTTTGCCGGCGGACGCAGCGCGGCGGAGGCTGCGCTGCGGATCACAGCGGACGCCGGGCGGCTGGCTCGCTACGACGCAGCGTTTGAGGCAGAGAACGAGGCCAGCATCGCTTTGTTGGAGACCGAGGCGCGACTGAGCGAAGCCCCCAATGACGACAAGCCAGAGTGGGCCGAAGCCGTTAAGGACGCGCGGCGGACGATGAATGAGAAGACCGCGGCTGTCTTCGCCGAGCTGCGCGGCCTTGTGCCGGCGGTGGACCCGCTGACGAGCGAGCAGATGCTCGCGGCGCTGGAGCCGGGCGAGGCGCTCGTGACCTGGGCGTGGGCCGGCGACGGCGCGATCGTGCTGGTTGCCCGCGACGGGCGGGTCACGGGCATGACGCTGGCCGCGGACAAGGATGAGGCAAGCGAGATGAACGCCGTGCTCTCGGCGCTGCGTGACTCGATTGCGTCCAGGCCGGAAGTCGAGGCATCGATGGACGAGAGTCCGTTGGCTGCGGCCCGCGATGCGGTCTTGCCCGAAGAGCTACGCGACCTCCTCGCCGGTGCGAGTTCGGTCATCGCAATCACCGACGGCCCGCTGGCGGGCATCCCCATCGAGCTGCTGCTCCCCGAAGCACTGGTGGCGTACGCGCCGACGGCGACGATCGCGCTTCGGCCCAGGCTCTTGGGCAACTCGGGGACGACGGCCGCCAACTCCGGCAGCGTGGTCGTGGGGGACCCAGTCTTCGCAGGCTTCGAGCGTGAGGAACCGGACTACCCCGAGACGGGCATCTTGCTTGCGATGGTGGCTGACGATTCCAATGCGGCAATCGCGGGCCTCTCGCGCGGCGATGTACTGCTGTCCTACGGCGAGCATGAACTTGCCTCCGCGGAGGACCTCGGCCCGGCGATCGGCGCGACGGTCGAGGCGATGACCGCGCGCGGCGTCGCCGAAGACGACCGCCCCGTTGTCGCGAGGGTGTGGCGTGACGGCGAGGAGATCGAGGTATCGCTGGCGCTGGGCCGCATGGGTGTGCAGCCCAGCCGGGCTACTCCAGCCGATGGGCTGCGCTCCATGGCGACGTTTGACCGTTCGGCGGATTCACTGGCCGCGAACGCTACCGCGCTCGAGCAGGTCCGCTTCTACGGCGCGGGCCTGAGCCCTTTGCCTAACACCCGCCTGGAAGCGGAGGCGATTGCATCGATGCTCGGCAGCGATGCCACGCTGTTGCTGGGTGCCGACGCGACGGTCGGACGGGAATCGAACCCGCAACCACCGGATCGACAGTCCGGTGTCCTTTGGACGCCGAATCGGCCTCTGGGGCTCAGGAACGGGGATTGGTCAGATGGCGGGGTCGGCGAGTTGTATGTGAGTGGTAGCTGAGTTGTAGTCCAGTGGGCGCGCACTTTGGGACGCACGCAGTGGGGGGATGGCTACCGTCTGGGTGGTTCCCAGGGGGTCAAATACTCGTCCCGTGCCCTGACAGGCATTCTGAGAGGTTGCAATCGCGTGTTCAGGATGCCGCTGCCGAGGCTGTTTCAGCCGCTGATGCTGACGATAGCCAGAGCGACCGACCGTGAACTGGCCCGGATGGTCGAGTACCTGAAGGCTGAGAACGAGCTGCTCCGCGCTCGGAGCGATGGCCCGATCAGGCTCAGGCCGCACGAAAGAGCGCGGCTGGTGAAGCTGGGTCTGCCGCTGGGTTCGAAGCTCAAGAACCTGATCACGGTCGTGCAGTACGACACGTTCAGAAGATGGGTGCGACAGCTCCACCGAGGCAAGCCACGGTCCCGGGTCGGAAGGCCACGCACCGCTGAAGAGATCAGAACGCTGATCGTTCAGATGGGTCGCGAGACCGGCTGGGGTGTGAACCGGATCCTTGGCGAACTCAAGAAGCTCGGGATCGAATCGGTTTCCAGAACAACCGTCCGCAACATCCTGCGCGAGCACGGGTTCGGCACCGGCCCGGAGCGAGGTCAGTCGACGTGGGACCAGTGGCTCAGAGCGCATGCGGAGACCTTGTGGGCGTGCGACTTCTTCAGCAAGCGGATCGTAACGCGGTGGGGGATCAAGACGTGCTACGCGTTGGTCTTCATGCACATCGAATCTCGTCGTGTCATCGTGACGCCCAGCACGCTCCATCCGACGCGGCCGTGGTCGGCCTTCTGGGTTGGGACTTTGCCTGAGCAGGCCAAGCAACTCGGACTCAAATCGCCCACGACCCTGATCCGAGATCGCGATTCTAAGTATGGGCCGAGCTTCGACGAAGCGTTGGAGCGGTTTGGGTGCAGGGCGAAGGTCCTGCCCGTGCGAGCGCCCAACCTCAACGCGTTTGTCGAACGATGGGTCAAGTCGATCAAGGTCGAATGCCTCGATCGGTTTGTGGTGTTTGGAACGGATCACTTCGATCATCTCATCGAAGAATACCTCAAGCACTACCATGAGGAGCGGCCGCATCAGGGAATCGGCAACCGCCTCATTCTCGAACGTGCTCCGCCGAGCTCCGATGCGCCGATCGTTTGCAGCTCCCGACTCGGCGGTGTGCTCACGTCGTACCGTCGCGAGGCAGCTTGATCGGGAGACGACGACTATTTGACCCCCTGACAACAACTGTTCTGCGGTCATGGGTCCATCTCTGGACTGGTTTCGGACCAGTACGATCTGATTCAGGTCCATTGCTGATCTCCAGAGTGACTTGTGTGGTTCGATGCGCGTTGACTCCGTTGGAGAGCCCGGCATGCCATGGCGGATGTTCCTCTTGCCAGATGAAACGCTTTCTTGGGCGATGTCTTCCACTGATCAGAACTTCCAATCCATCCATAATGCGAAGTAATCAATTCCCTCCCCGCCCGCGGTTCGCATCGCATCACCGACGAAGAAGTGCGTGTAGGCACTGTTCACCGTCGCACCGCGCCCGAGTTTCTGTGTTGCACGAACTGATACACTGTGACCGACAAAGCGTCCGGCGGAGCCCTCCGGTTCAAAGAGCGGGACACCCGGCGGCGCGTACACGCTGTCCTGCTCCGATGTTCGCCAGACGAAGTCCCAACTCCCATCGATTTGAAGGCCGGGACTCGGGTGTAGACGCACCGAGGGGTTAATATCCATGAGATTCGATGGCGAAAGAGCCGCGGCCTCGCTGAAGTAACTGTTGCTGGGAAACAGTGGGTCGAATGTCTCGGTGATCTCCCGGCCACCTCTCGCCCCACTTTGGATGTTCGCGCGAAGCCCAATGCGCGGCTTCCATGAGTGATTCTTCCAGGTGTAGCCAATATCGCTTGCGATCGTCCATGCCCGGATGTCTGCGTCACCCAAGGATCCGAACTGGCCAACGGCTTCAAGGTTGTAGTCAACCCCGCTGATTGCCCCGAATACACGCGTGCCAATCGAGTGGCGTGTTTCGTCGCCCTCAGCGCTACCAAAGCGCCGATGTGTGCGCGCAATGCCCAAGTAGTACAGATTGATGGACATTTCGCCAGGCTCCACTTCGTGCGTGCTGTAGATACCCCAAAGCAGCGCGTCGTCGTTGAACCGGTCATCGAGCATGCCGCGCCGGATGTCTACCGGCGCAGCGAGGATGGCGTCGACCGTCCAGGACACCGAATCAACCGTGACACGGGCAGCGTCGAAACTCAATCGGTTGTTCGGCCCGTCACGGAGTGACAACAGGCGCCCCGACCCGAACGGGAGCTCTTGGCGGCCGAGCCTGGTCCGGACTGCGTTGGCTTCGGAAAACTCCCATCGAGCGTCGATGAACGCCTGATTGACAAAGAGCTGGTTCTCATCGACCGGAGATGGCTCGCCCTGACGGCCCTCGATGAGCGTGTTGCCAACTTCAGCAAACATTCGGACTGATTCACTCGCGTGAAGGTCCGCGTGGAGCAACAGGCGATGCAGCAGATAGACATCGTCGTTGGCGTCCGAGAAGCCGAAGTCACGATTGCGGTATCCCTCCAGTTGTTCGCGGATAGATCCACCGAGTGAGAGAAACCTCTTGTCTGTATCGCCAAGAGGAATGCGTTTAAGCCGGTCCAGTCCGCGGAGGTCTCGCGATGTAACGGCCGAATAGCGTTCTGACCATCGCGTCATCTCGATCGGCGGGAGTTCGGGCACGGGTTCCGCATGAGCGAGAGTCCCAAGCAGCATGCTGACAATGACGAAGTTCAATCCTGCTCCGCGAGCTCGACAAAAATGGAGCGTCTTGGCTTCGCGTTGGTTGTACGCGTGCGATGCCCCTTGCCGTGGGTGTCCTCGACCAGGAGGATGTCGCCTCCGGAGAACCGACGCGTCTCTCCATCACTCACTTCAACCTCGATCTCGCCATCAAGCAGGACGATGAACTGACGGCGGGGTGCTGTGTGCCAGTCGTAGTCGTACGACGCATCGTTCTCGCGGAGCCAGAGCGTGCGGACATCGACCGCGTCGGAAAGCATGCCGATCGGCCCTTGGCTTGCAAGCGCG
The DNA here is from genome assembly GCA_964352615.1 of uncultured Phycisphaeraceae bacterium. Lineage (GTDB taxonomy): Bacteria > Planctomycetota > Phycisphaerae > Phycisphaerales > UBA1924 > OFTM382. Next base: position 28,335 of record CAYGSG010000013.1, on the reverse strand, counting down.
AACACCACTTCGTCGAAGTGAGATTCACCCGTGGCGTCGGCATGGATGCGAGTGACCACCATCACTCGACCTCGGTGAGCGAGTGTGAGATCAATCGAGAGGCGCGATCGAGTTGATCCGGCAGGATGGCATGCGGTGCGCCGGGGTATCGGACAAGGTCGACGGACGCCCCCATCTCCTCGAGCACCCTCGCGGACTGCTCGACCCGCGCCCATGGCACATGCGCATCGGGATCGGACGCTCCAAGAAACACCGGCGTCTGCCAGAGACTGCCCTTTGGCATGAACGAGGCGTTCGGCGGACCGATCACGCCGCCGGTCAGCCCGGCGACGAACGCGTACCGGCGTGGATAGCGGTACGCGTGATCGACCGCGAGGCACGCGCCCTGCGAGAATCCAAGCAGCGCACAACGATCACGCGTAATGCCATTGACTTCGAGAGCGTCCAGCAACTGTTCAATCACAGCGTGCGCTGATGCCACACCCTCGGCGTTGACGGGATCCGGTGCCAAGAACGAGGACGGGTACCAAGCGTTCCCGGCCGCTTGCGGGGCTATGAACGCGACGCCCGGCATCTCGATGTGCGGCACCATCGAGAGTATATCGTGCGCGCTGCCTCCCCGCCCGTGCAGCATGAGAACCACCAGTCGTGCTGATGAAACAGCCTGGCCGGCGGAGTACACAGGCATCCCGGCATGAGGCGGGGCGGCACCGTCAGTGGATAGGTCAGCCAGCACTCGCCCACCTCTTGGCGGCCTCGGCGACGCGCTTCCCGAAGAGGACTGCCGTTTTATGGTCGCCGGATGGCGGGGAGACGTCCGGCGCGACATTGTCCGCTTGAGCCATCATTCCGGTGTAACTTCCGATACGATTGATGTCATCGGGTTTGCCGCCGTGCAGGCCGTCGTGCATCGGCCCGGCTTCGCCTTGGCCTATCCAGAGCATCTTGTGCTGCATGGCCAGGGTGACAAGCCACGCGAGCGTCATGTGCTTGTCGCCACTCAAACTGCCTGAAACGGTAAAGCCCGCTGCGAGTTTGTCTGCCCACGCGCCCGACATCCACTTCGCAGATGATGCGTCGGCGAATGCTTTGAATGGTGCTGAGGGCCCGCCCATGTACGTGGGTGTTCCGAAGACAATCGCGTCGGCGGTGTCAAGCTGTTCGAGGTTTCCCACGGCGGTTTCCGCCTCGATGAGCGTGACGGTGACGCCGGCAACCGATGCCGCTCCTTTCGTGACGGACTCTGCGATGGCCTTGGTGTGGCCGTAGCCGGAGTGGTAAACAATGGCAACGGTGGGCATGGTGTGGCGCTCCTCTGTATGGTGCTTGCTGTGGTATTTCACGATCAATCGATTGGTATCAGTCCGGCGGCGATGGCCTGGCGCATGGATTCGTACTGAGGGGGCAGCTTGAGTCCCTTTCCGAGTTCTGACTTTGGTTCGTCGATATCGAAGCCCGGGCCGTCGGTGGCGACCTCGAAGATCAGTCCCCCTTCGATGCGGAAGTAGATCGATCGAAAGTACTGCCGATCCATCACGGGTGTTGTGGCGACTCCGGCTGATCGCAGAGCGTCCGCGACCTGGGCCTGCGCCTCACCATCGGGGACGCGCCACGCCACATGATGGACGCTACCTGCGCCCATGCCCCTCGATTTGGAATCCGCCGCTTGCACCAGCTCGAGGCGCTGTCCGATACCAACCGGGCCAATGGAGAGCCACGTTCGATCCGCGGCCTCGCCGCTGCGGACAAATCCGAGTGTCCGTTCCAAAAACGCCGCGGTTGCTTCCGTGTCCTCGACTGCCAGCACGACACCCTCGATGCAGCCGATCGCTGATTCAGGTTCCACGCCGGAACCTGTGTATCCCGACGGGCTCTGGGCTGACTCGACGAGCCCAAACTGCATCCCGTCGGGATCATCGAATAGCAATCGTTCTACTTCTCCGATGTTCTCTGTCTGGTGCGAGACGCTCGCTTTGTCGAAGCGGGCTCTCCAATCGCTGAGCGCTCCGGGTGGAACGGCGAGCACGGTTCGCGCGATCTCCGGGTGCCCGTGTCGCGCGCGGGCGGCCCGCGGGTGCGGGAAGTGTGTGAGGAGCGTGCCGGGCGAACCGATCTCGTCGCCGTAGTACAGGTGATAGGTATGCGGGTCGTCGAAGTTGACCGTTTTCTTGACGAGGCGCAGCCCAAGGACGTCACGGTAAAAGGAAACGTGACGTCGCGGCTCGCCGGCCAGGGCTGTCACATGATGAATGCCGGTGATGATGGGCGTCATGGATTCGTGCTCTGTTGATACCCGCCGAAGACGGCCACCGGAGACCAAGCCGGGCTGATCGGCGGCAGCGCGGGAACGTTCACCGCCGATGCAAACTCGTCCGACGCGTACACGGGTCGCCCCGCCACGACCGTCAGCACGGACTCGATCGAATTGATGTCAGCCTCAGGCACCGTGAAGAAGTCGTCGCTCAGAACGGCGAAGTCTGCGTATTGCCCGCTGGCGATGCGTCCCTTGGCGTCCTCGTCGTGGGTAAACCACGCGCTACCGACCGTGTAGATGAAGAGAGCCTCAGCGCGTGTCAACGAGTTGTCATCCGCGAAGAGCTTCATGCCGCCGAGCGTCTTGCCGGTGACCATCCAATGCAGGCTCAGCCAAGGGTTATAGTTTGCGACCCGCGAAGCATCGGTGCCGCCTCCCACCGGAATGCCTGCGTCGACAAGTTGGCGCAGCGCTGGGGCATGCTGCGCCGCCTCCCAGCCGTACCGATTCGCGAAGAACTCTCCCGCGTAGGACATGCGGTTCTGCACCGCCACGCCGCAGCCGAGTGCGGCAAGACGCTTGAGTGTGTCCGGCTTCATCGTCTCGGTGTGGTCGAACGCGACTCGGAGCCCGTTGAAGGGTGTGTCGCGGTTGACCCGCTCGAACACATCAAGCATGCGACGGATCGACTCGTCATAGGTCGCGTGGATACGGATGGGCCAACGCTTCTCGACAAGGAAGCGAACGATCGCCGCGAGTTCGTCTTCCATGCGCTCGGGCAGCTCGGGCCGGGGCGCGAGGAAGTTCTCGAAATCGGCGGCCGAGAACGCGAGATTCTCGCCCGCTCCATCCACGGTGTAGCCCTCGAGCAAGCCCACGGCACGGTTGACGCCGATCCGATCTCGCGAGGTCCACGTCTTGTATTGATCAAGCTCGCCGCCCGGGACGCTCGCGAAGAGGTACTTCCCAACGCGCACCGCCAGCCGTCCGTCTGTCGAGAGGGCGTCGGATGCGAAGTAGTCGTCTGGGTAGAGGTGCCCGCCCCCGCCCGGATCGACGACCGAGGTGATGCCAAAGCGGTTCAGGTCGCGGTAAAAATAGAGGCTTGAGTTGATCTGGTCGTCGTGGGAGAGCGCGGGGAGGGCGGCGACGGTCTGGTAAAGGAGTATGGGGCTCGGTTCAGCGTGGAGAATGGCACCGCCATCGGGAGTCAGTTCGTACCGGCATCCCGGGGGTGCCTTGATTGATGCATCGATGCCCAGGGCCTTGACGCCCGCGGCGTTCAGAAACCCCTGCGAGTAGAGACACAGAACAAACACGGGGGTGTCGGGAGCAGCCGCGGTCAACTCGGCAGGTGTTGGCAGTCGCCGCTCTTCGAACTGGTAGGGCGACCACCCGCCGACCACCCGCACCCATTGCCCTTCGGGCGTTCGTTTGGCCTGGAGCCGAATCATGTCCAGCCCACGTGCAAGCGATGTCACACCGCCCCAAGGCAGCTCCGTGTGATAGAACCTGCCTGCGCGCGTGGCGTGGATGTGCGAATCGTTGAGCCCCGGGATCACTCGGCGTCCACGCGCATCGATCACCGTGGTCTCTGCGCCGATCAGAGACTCGACTTGCTCGTTCGTCCCGACCTGAACGAACACGCCATCACGAACCGCAAAGGCCTCTGCATCACCAGCAGCGGCGTCTTGCGTCGTGACCGCGCCGTTGACCAGCACCAGATCGGCCGGCTGGCCCAACGCTTGGGTCGCAGCAGTAATCGCCGCGATGGCTAGAAGACGTGGGGCAAACATGGACTTCTCCTTTGGAGTCGCGTGTGGCGCGGACGCTGCGCCACGCAAGTCGTTAAATTATCCCGCCCCAACGCTCGTCTGGGCGGGACAGATAGTGATGGCTTCTGGTTAAGCGGATCAGTCGTGGTCGCTCTTTCCACCTTCCTTGGCGCCAAACATGCCGTAGGCGTAATCGATGCCTGCGCCATAGGCTCCCGAGTGCTCGCGTGCGATGCCTGTCACGGCGGCATAGGTGCTCTGGCTGGCCCAGTCACGCTGCCACTCGAGCATGACCTGCTGCCAGGTCACTGGGATTGCGCCGGCCTGCATCATGCGGTCGACGGCCATGTCGTGGGCTTCCTTGCTGGTGCCGCCTGAGGCATCGGTCACGATGTACACGTCATAGCCGGCGTGGATTGCTTCGAGCGCCGGCATGGTCAAGCAAACCTCGGTCCAGAGCGCCGCGATGATGAGCTTCGGGCGGCCCGCTTGCTCGATCTCGCCGACGACTCGCTTGTCGTCCCAAGTGTTCATGCTGGTGCGGTCGTAGATCGCATGATCAGGGAATACATTCGTGATCTGCGGGATCATCGATCCTGAGAACGAATCCGCAGCGACCGTGGTCAGGATCGTGGGAACATTGAACGCCTTGGCCGATTTGGCGAGTGCCTCGACATTGTTCCGGACCGCCTGCCGGTCGTGCGATTGCACGCCGAAGATCATCTGTGGCTGAAAGTCGATCAGCAGCAGCGTTGAGTTCTGCGGTGTCAGCAGCGTCAGGTTGCCGGCGGCCGACGCCGCGTGGACCTCGGTGGTGGCATACGCGGCGCTCTCCGCTCGTAAGTTCGCGCCGATCGCTGTTGCTGCCGCCGCGGCAGCGAGGACGAGAATGGCCGATCGATAGGTTCCTCTGTTCATGAGATTCTCCTTGTGTGGTTCTGGATCGCGGCGCCGGCGAAAACCGAACGCTCGCTGCTCCGTGCAACAAGTGCCGCCACGCTGGCGACATTCGCCCCGTGGGCCTGCAATGTGGGAATGGTGTGAGCCGGGATTCCGACCGCGTCTTGCTTGAGCTTGCCGCAGCGGGCATATGGACCCCAGTGCAGCCCGGCCTTCTGGAATCCAGGTGTGCTCTTTGGAAGCGGTACGAGAACCATGCCAAGCTCTGCGAGGACGGCCAGCATCGCCAGCATCGTCAACTCGCAACCGCCGCCTGCGCCTCCGAGACCGCCGCCGGTCACAAAGACGCCGCCGACCCGCCCGATCATCTGGTCCTGAGTCCACAGAGTGGAAAGGCGTTCATCGATGAACCGTTTCATCTCCCAATGCATGGAGCCCATGTGAACGGGTGTACCCAACACCAAAGCATCGGCATCAAGAATCGAGTCCTGGTCAATCTCGGCGACCAGCCGAGACCGAACGGTTGTGCCTCGGATCGTCAGCGCGCCTTCCGAGATCGCCTCGGCGGCACGCTTGGTATGCCCATGGTCCGACGCGTAGGCGACGAGGATTTGGGCCATTCGGTGTGCTCCTTGAAGTTTTGCCCGCAGAACGGGCGTCACGACACCAACCGCAGCGTTCCTCAACCGCCACCGGTCCTGGTGACGGAGGGAGGGTCTCCCCTGTGACTACGAGATCCGGAACTCCAACCCGACACACCACTACACGAAATCTGAGAACGCCCCCGCCCCCATCCACGCGAGGGCCTAGCGGCCCCTATCATGTAATTCAGGGGAGAACAGAAGGAATGAGCCCATTCCCAGCCGGACCATCCATCCAGTAACCCAGATCATCGAGTCGGCCGTCCGTGGCGACCGGGAGGCGATCGACCAACTGCTCACGGTGGTCTACGAGGAACTTCGAGGGATCGCCAACGCCCGTTTGGCCGCGTCCAACCCGGGTCAAACACTCCGCCCCACAGAACTTGTCCATGAGGCATATCTGAAACTGGTGAACTCCGCGGGTCGCACCTGGGAGAACCGGAGGCACTTCATCAACGCCGCCGGAACCGCCATGCGATCAGTCATCGTGGACCATGCCCGCGCGAAGCAGGCCGAGAAACGCGGCGGCGCTCGAACGCGTGTGCCACTCCATGAAGCTCTGGCCTTTGAGATCCGTGATCCGGGTGCCGTGTTGTCGATGAACGAGGCGTTGGAGGCCTTCGCCGTTCAGGACCCGCGAGCCGCTGAGGTCGTGTGTCTGAGGGTCTTCCTCGGCCTGCCCGAGCGAGAGATCGCCGATGTCCTTGGCGTCACCGACCGAACTGTCCAGCGCGACTGGAAGTTTGCCAAAGCATGGCTCGCCCATCACTTGCAGAGCGAGGTAATGTTTCTGGACGGAGAACCCGGTGGCTAACCCTGATCCAACGGAGCATGAACGCCTCAAGGCGCTGTTTCTGCGGATCGAGCCGCTGGAGACATCCGAACGCGACAAACTTCTGGGCGCAGAGTTGTCCGGAAATCCCGAGATGGAATCCCAGCTCCGGGCCTTGCTCGCAGCGAGTGACAACGCGGACGACTCGATCTTCTCGCCGCTCCTCGACGAGGAGCGTCACCCAACGGAAGTTGATCAACTGCCCAGAAGCTTCGGTCCCTACCGCGTCGTCTCCTTACTCGGGCGTGGGGGCATGGCGTGTGTGTATCGCGCGATTCAAGAGCAACCGATCCGGCGCGAGGTCGCACTGAAGGTGGTCCGTCCGGGGTTCGACACACAGTCTGTGCTCGGCCGGTTCGATACGGAACGCCTCGCACTCGCCCGCCTTCAACATCGCAACATCGCAACCGTCCTTGATGCCGGAGCAGATCCCTACGGCCCTTCATGGTTCGCGATGGAATTGGTCGACGGGCCCCCGATCACTGAGTTGTGCAGCGAACGCGCGTTACCGCTTGATTGCAGATTGATGTTGTTCGTGCAGATCTGCCGGGGTGTCCAGCACGCCCACACCCGAGGGATTCTCCATCGCGACCTGAAACCATCCAACATTCTTGTAACCGATGAAGACGGGGTACCCGTTCCGAAGATCATCGACTTCGGCGTCGCGAAGGCGCTCGGCGCTGACTCACCGATCATGAACGACCGCCAGACGCTCGCGACCCAAGTCATTGGTACGCTCGAATACATGAGTCCTGAACAATCGCAGTTCGGGAACCCAGATGTTGATGCTCGGTCGGATGTGTACTCCCTCGGCGTCGTCCTGTATGAGATACTCACCGACACATTACCCATCGGTGGTGAAGATTTCGGAGGCGGAAGCCTCGCACAGGCACAGGCGGCGATCTCCAAGAAGATACCGCTGCGCCCGAGTGCACTTCCAGGATCAGTGTGCACAAAGGGTCTCGACTGCGTGGTGCTGAGAGCGTTAGAGAAAGACCCGGAACGCCGGTACCAGACGGCGAAGGATCTCGGCGACGAAATCGAGCGATATCTCGACGACCAGCCCTTGCTCGTTCGAGAGCCGACAGCGGCGTACATTCTTTCTTCGTTCGCACGGCGGCACAAGCCGCTCGTCGTGTCGGCCGCTCTTGTCGCCGTGGTGACCGTTGTCGGGCTCGCGGGAACGACCTGGGGACTTCTGCGATCGATCGAAGGAGGCAATGAGCTTCGAGCATCCTTCGATCGGGAGAGAGAACAAGCTGAGCGGGTTGCACGCATCGCCAAGTTTCAATCGTCGGTGCTTGCCCATGTCAACCTCGAATCAATGGGCGACCAGGTCCGGCGATCGACAGAGGGAAATGAGAAAGCCGATTTCACCGGCATTGCCCGCGAACTGATGGGCACGTATTTACTCGAAACAGCAGCCTCGGCCGCAGAAAGAGAGTTCGCCAACGACCCGCTCCTGCGCGCGATGTTCTTCGATTCGATCGGAGAAACCGCGTCTGAGCTCGGTCTGTATTCCGCCGCGGCCCGATACTACGAGCGATCACTCCGCATACACGAAGACGAGTTCGGTGCGGCGCATCGGCTGACCATCCTTTCGAGTGCAATGCTTGCCCAGGCGCTTATGGAGAGTGGCGATCTGGAGCGAGGACATCAGCTTGCGATCTTCGCAAGCGTGTCGGCGGGCGGTCTCGAAGAAGACGAATACGACGCACGGATCATCGCGTGGCTCGCCGCTGCCCGAGCACATCTCGCGGTTGGAGACCTGAAACCGGCTGAGGAATCCGCACGCGACGCTTTCGATCTCAGCGAGCGAGCGCACGGCGCGACCGACGAGCAAACCGGACGCGCAGCCGCCGTTATGGGCTCGATCCTGCTGCGCCGAGGTGAGTTCGAGAAGGCCGACCAGTATGTCCGTGCAAACTACTCGTCCCTTCGGCGGACCCACGGTGATCATCATCGGCAGACGCTGCATGCACAGCATCAGCTCGGCGTTCTGCTGTACCGTCTCGGACGCCTGCAAGAGGCAGAGGACCAACTGCGGGCAGCATCCGATGGTCTTGCAATGGTGCTCGGTGAAGACCACCCATCAACAATCCTGGTCAACGCCAGCCTCGCCTCGATCCTCTTTGCTCGCGGCGATACACAAGGAGCGATCGATCTTGCACGCCATGAGCTTGCCGCCCGCGAGAGAACACTCGGCCCGACGCATCCAGACACATTGATCTCTGTTTCCGGGCTCGGGGGCATGCTCGACGCCGCAGGTCAGCACGACGAATCGGTCTCGCTCATCCGGCATGCGTTTAAATCGCAAAGTGCCCAACTCGGCGTCGACCATCACTCCACGCTCCAGACGGCTAATCTTCTCGGCATGGCGTTGGGCTCGGCTGGAAACCTTGCGGAATCAGAGCGTTTTTACCGACTCTCGATGGAGGGCCGCTCACGCGTACTTGGCCCTTCACACCCCGATACCCTGGTCTCCATGCGAAACGTGGCCAATACACTCCTCAAGCTCGGTCGCAAGGAGGAAGCCCTCCAGATCACCACTGAGATTGTCCGCATCGCAGAGCAGAATCTCCCTGCGGATCACTGGCACGCGGGCATGTACTATGTCCTGCATGGCCGGACTCTGCTCGCGTCCGATCACGCTGATGAGGCCATGACATATCTCGATCAGGGCCGCGCCCTTCTCGCGGACAAACTAGGTGGGCAGCATCGATTTACTGTCCAAGCCGACGAAGCGATCATCAAAGCACAGGGTGTTGTAAGACAGAACTAACTTTCCGGTTGCAGGATGTTTTAATGGACCAGATTGTGGACTAAGTTGTGCCTGACGGATCCTCGAGTCGGAGGCAACTGCAGACGACTGACCTGTCCCCTCAAATCTGGTCCAGATTGAAGCTGGTGGTTTTGGCTGGATCCAGGAGGATTCGGGCATGGCGGGTCGAATGCCCCTGGTGATAGAACCGGCCCTATACGACTACGGTCAAACAACTAGCCGCGAATACAATCAGATTGAATCGGGGTGACAGGACACCAGTTGAACTTTTTGTAACCCTGATGGGCCTCTGGAATCCAAACGCGGCGTTCGCACTGAATGGAGTGCGCCAAGCGACAGGCGGGCATTTCGTGCACCCGCCGGAAGCCGTTGGCCCTCAGAGTTGAGCGAGCGTGTGCCGACTGATATTCTTCTCACAGGCTTGAAGACGCCTCCGGACCCGCGGGAAGGGTTTAACCCACTTCCAAATCACACCCAGATTCTGCACGCTTCTTCGTGCCACCTGAATGCGGGTCCAGGTGAATTGCATGGAGAAACGTCATGAGCAAGCCGCTCCCCCACCGTCCGAATCTCGACCACCTCCGTCGCCAGGCCAAGACCCTCCTCGCAGGGATCCGGGCCGGAGACCCAGACGCGGTGCAACTCCTTATCAAGCACCTGCCTTCCGCAAAGGGCATGACCGGGAAAGCCGCTGCCGCCGCGGGCATCCGCCTCGCCGATGCTCAGTTTGCGATCGCACGCAGCACGGGCTTCGGCAGCTGGCCAAAGCTGTCCCAGCACATCGAGTTGCTGCGCAGCCTGGAGGGGACCTGGACCTTCGAGTCCCTCGAAGTCGGTGGCAACCAAGTCCCCGCCGCACACACCCAGCATTCACGCATCCTGATCGACGGCGATCGGTTCCGAACAGAGTCCCCCGAGGCAATCTACGAGGGCGTCTTCAACATCGACGCCGAAGCCTCGCCGCAGCACATCGATATCGAGTTCACCGAGGGCCCGGAAGCGGGGAATTCGAACCACGGCATCTTCAAACTCGACGGCGACAAACTCGAGATCTGCCTCGATATGACCGGCGAGCCGCGCCCTCGAGAGTTCGACAGCCAGGCGGGCCGCGGTCATGCGTACGAGGTGCTCATCCGGCAACCGGGCACATCGCCGAAAACCCTCAAAGACACAGGTGCCCAGACCGTTTCTGATCTCCACAGCCCCGAGGAAACGCCCGCCGCCCCCTCCGGCTGCGGATGCGCCGCGTCGATCAACCGGCTGGTCCCATACGTGCATGTTGCGGATGTCGAAGCGTCGTTGGCGTTCTACACAATGCTCGGCTTCACGCCCGTCAAAGCGATGACAGACGACGATGGAAAGATGTTCTGGGTGCTCGCACGCAGCGCAGCCGCCGAGATCATGCTCGCTCAGTCGTCCGGCCCAATCGATGCCGAGCAACAGGCGGTGCTGTTCTACATGTACAGCCCCGACCTGAGCGCCCTGCGAGCGAACCTGATCGAACGAGGGTTACGAGACGCGGGTGCCTACAGCGGAGCACGCAGCCCGGACGACACGACACGCATGGTCCACGAGATCGCCCATCCCCACCACATGAAAAGTGGTGAGATGCGCATCATCGATCCCGATGGCTACGTGATTCTCGTCGGGCAGCTGGATTGAGCATCTCTACATGACAGAACGACAAGCGGACGGGAATCGAACCCGCAACCACCGGATCGACAGTCCGGTGGCCTTTGGAGGCCGAATCGGCCTCTGGGGCTCAGGAACGGGGTTTGGTCAGATTGTGAGGGCGGCGAGTTGTCTGTGAGTGGTAGCTGAAATGTAGTCCAGTGGGCGCGCACTTTGGGACGCACGCGGTGGGGGAGCAGCTACGCTCCCGGTGGTTCCCAGGGGGTCAGAAACTCGTCCCCCGCCCTGAGAGACCTTCTGAGAGGGTGCAGTCGCGTGTTCCGAATGCCGCTCCCAAGGCTGTTTCAGCCGTTGATGCTGACGATGGCCAGAGCGACTGACCGGGAACTGGCCCGGATGGTCGAGTACCTGAAGGCTGAGAACGACCTGCTTCGGACTCGCATCGATGGCCCGATTCGACTGAAACCGCACGAACGCGCTCGGCTGGTGAAGCTCGGTCTGCCTCTGGGCTCGAAGCTCAAAGACCTGATCACGGTCGTCCAATACGACACGTTCAGAAGATGGGTGCGCAAGCTGCACGTTGGCAAGCCTCGGTCCAGGGTAGGTAGACCCCGCACCGCTGAAGAGATCCGATCGTTGATTATCAAGATGGGGCGAGAGACAGGCTGGGGTGTCAACCGAATCCTTGGCGAACTCAAGAAGCTCGGGATCGAATCGGTTTCCAGAACAACCGTCCGCAACATCCTGCGCGAGCACGGGTTCGGCACCGGCCCGGAGCGAGGTCAGTCGACGTGGGACCAGTGGCTCAGAGCGCATGCGGAGACCTTGTGGGCGTGCGACTTCTTCAGCAAGCGGATCGTAACGCGGTGGGGGATCAAGACGTGCTACGCGCTGGTGTTCATGCACATCGAGAGCAGGCGGGTGATCGTCACGCCTGGAACGCTGCATCCCACACGAGCGTGGTCGGCCTTCTGGGCGGGGACCTTGGCAGAGCAGGCTCGAGATCTCGATCTCAAGCCACCGGCGATCCTGATCCGCGATCGCGATTCCAAGTATGGGCCGAGCTTCGACGAAGCGTTGGAGCGTTTCGGATGCAAAGCCAAGGTGCTGCCCGTGCGTGCTCCGAACCTCAACGCGTTTGTCGAACGCTGGGTCAAATCGATCAAGGTCGAGTGCCTCGATCGGTTCGTCGTGTTTGGCACGGATCACTTCGATCATCTCGTTGAAGAATACCTCAAGCACTACCACGAGGAGCGGCCGCATCAGGGTCTCGGCAACAGCCTCATTCTTGAACGCGCTCCCCCTGACTCCGATGCGCCGATCGTTTGCAGCTCCCGACTCGGCGGTGTGCTCACGTCATACTGTCGCGAAGCCGCATGATCTGGGACGGATGAATAGTTGACCCCCTGACAGCAAATGCTTCAAGGCTCATCGGGTGCCGCTGGGATCAGTTTCTGACCGGTACGAGGGCCGGTTTGTGACCAGTACGGCACACTGTATATATAGTTGGACTCGGGCTCGCTCAGGCTTGCCGAAGAGAACTGGCGATCTCGGCCGCCGAGTCGGCGCGGGGGTGATCCTGCCAGAAATCTCGCGGCAACCCCAGGCACTCCTGCACGGCGTGCCGGAGGATCTGACTCGGAAACGTCATGTGACGCCCGGCCCAAAGAACACTGACACCGGTGTGGTCGGCCGCCATGAGGTACTCCCCGTCACCGCAGGAGGTCCGGTAGAACTCGGTAAGCGAGGGGTAATCCCGGATGTAGTCGCACTTGAACCGACAGGCCCGAATCACAGCGCTGCCGAAGTCAAGCTCGTCTCTGCCCGTCGGGAGGATGTGCAGGTGCGGGAAGCAGGTGCCGCACATGCTCGAGTAGTCGCTGTTCAGCCCGCCGTGCTCGAACATGATGAAGTTCGGGCCGAACTCGGTCAGGCGCTGCTTGGCAGCCTCAACGCAGGCATCAAGATCGCGCCGAGAGCCGCTTCGGGTGACGTGATCGAGAATGGACATCGCGCTCGTTACCTGCCCGGCTTCGATGGTCGGCAGGACGAGCGTGTGCCCCTTCCTTATCGCGCCGAGCGACGTCACCGCAAGGTACTCGCCGTTCTTTAGGTACGTGCGGCCGGGCACGGAGGCATCGACGTTCAGGTCGCCAAAGCCTGCGGCCGCCGTGTGGCTCCGCGTGATGGACGGGTCGTCTGCCATTGTGGTTTTTTCGGCGATAGCCACGTCACGATCTCCTCAAATTGTCCTTCTCGTACCGCCGGACGCGGAGCGAGCAATTTTTGCGTTGCCTAGATTCTAGCTCCCTGGCGGATTCTGCGATGGTTTGGGTGTAGTTCGGGGTCTATATCGGCCAGGTCCAATCGAGTCCCGTAACCCCTGACAGCCCGGCGGCTTCCTTCCAAACAGTTATGAGATCGTTCTTCGCACTCGCGCTGAATCCGCCACCGTCGCAGGCGTTGAGGTCCTTCTTGCCATCCCCCGCACACCACCGGTAGTAGTCCTCGCGGCTCGGCGTGTTCCGTTCAATGACGCGAGTGATGTCCTTGTGCAGCTGCGAGTTACCATTGCTCAACTGCTGATCGAGATGCTCTGCCTGTTCAGCCTTTGGCACCCTGCTGAGAATCCCACGATCGCCGAAGAGCAGCAGCCCGACCTCAATGACCGCGCTCCGGATTTCAAGGTAGGCGCAGCCGCCGAGCCTCTTGGCAAGGTCTTCCACAAGGCCATTCGGCAACTTCTCGATACCGGCGTCTCCGAGCGCACCCCTGTGTTCTTTGTGGACGTGTATCCAAACTTTTTCGATGATTCGTTCGCGCGCTGACTCGTGCGGCCGGTCGAACATGAGCACCGCGTCAAAACGCCCCACGCCCCTTGCTGCGGTATCGACACGATGATAGTAATTGGTCGCGAAACAGAAGATCGGACCCCGCTGATCCTTGAGCGACGTAAGCCTTGTCAGAAGTGCACTGGTGATCAAGGGCATACGGACGTCGGCAAACTCCTGTTCGCGCGAGATCAACAGCTCGTCGCATTCGTCAAACAGAACCACGACATCGTGGAGTTGTTTGAGATCGTCGAAGACCCGCGACATCATCGCGCCCACGGATTCGCCTGCACGGGGTACGAAGTTGCCCGGGTCCAGGGAGAGCAGCGGCCAGCGGAGTGCCTTCGCGAGCGATTCGACGAGGAACGTCTTGCCGCTGCGCGGCGGGCCGAACAAGAGGAACGAAACACCGTCCCTCGCCGGGCGGGTGATGTACCGCCGCTCGATCATCTTCTTCTCGATCGGCTTGATGAATCGCTCGTGAATTTCGTCGACCGGCTTCGTTATCTCTTCCGGCTGAATGAGGCCATCGTAGAACAGCACAGTCGGGGACTTGGGTTCATTGGCATTCGGTCGCCGAGTCCTCGTGATGAGCGACGAGTCATACTTGGTTAGAACCTCGGCACGATTGACGGCGTCGTTGATGAGTGCCGCGAAGTGGAGGAAGCGGACAGCCAGCGCGGTCGTCCAGAGCTCTGGGTTGGAGGAATGCCGGGCGCGGTCGTTGGACCAACCCCGGCCCTCACCGCGTGCGTTGTCCAAGAACGCGAGTTCGAGGTAGCGAGCGTGCCGCTGCAGTGCGGGAAGCGCGATCTTCATCGCGACGACTTCAGCGGCGGTCGGGCCGTGCCGGGCGTCGCGAGTGTGAACCGAGGCCGCCAGGGCGTACGCGACCTCAACACTGGGTTGGAGGGTCGCAGTGCCGTGCCGGGAGTTTGTCGCCGCACCGTCCGGCCAACATCCGTCGTCGAGCTGGCACTCCACGATGGTCTCGATCGCCTCTCGGAATAGAGGATTCTGCCGAAAGTCCGGGTCGAGCAGGCACATCGCACGAACAACGAACGTGAGTCCGACAGGATCAAAGAGCGGGTCGTCGGGGATACCCCTGATCGCCATGAGCCGCTCGAGTCGCCGACGGATCGCAAGAGCGAGGTCCTTCTGGAGTCTCTCCAGAGACTTGACCGGCGCCTCGCCAAAGTGCGTGTCGAGCTCTCCAATTAGTTTGTTTCGGGCGTCCTCTGACTCCCGACGCGCTTGATCGGCCTCCGCTCGCTCCTCGTCTGAAAGCAACTCTGATCCCTCTGAGCCGCTCGGCGCCGAGACCGGCTCGCCCCGAGACGCGATCGTCTTCTTGACGTCGTTCAGGAGCCCTAGCAAAGCGCAGACCGCGAACGTCGCATTGACCAGCAGATACGTCGGGATCCCTGGATCGAAGTTGTCCGTTGGATTCGGCGCCCGATTGAGCTTGCCGATGTGCGACCAGCAATGGTCGGCGTCGAGGTCCCGGTGTGACGGGTCGCCATCGCTGTACCCCAGTAGCCTTTCAATCGCCGGGATGGTCGAGCCCAACCCCGAAAAGCAACGTGCGATCGTCCCGCGAACGTGCGCGTCGAAGACCTCTTCGCTGTAGAAGCGCACGACATAATCGCAGCCGAACACCAGGGCGGGTACAACATGCCCAAGGAGAATCAGCTCGGATCTGTTCGGCGGATCGCTCAGGCCCGACGAACCGTCTTCCTCTTTAGAAGCGTGGCTTGATGCCTTGTAGATCGCCTTTAGAAACCAACTCGGATCAGAATCGTCGCCGCGAACATACCGTTCGAGGAAGTCGTGGATAAACGGGAGCGTAAATGCCCCATCCTTGTCCTTCGGGAGTTCGATTTGGCCGTGCGTGGAACTGGACCACTTGGCCCTCGCCTCGCCCGGGCCCGACGACGATTCGAGGGGGGCACCACGGCGCACGTCCCGGCTGGAATACGCGCCGACATCAAGCAACGCCAGGAGTCCGTGAGCCGTCGCGGTCGGAAAGAGCCTGTTCGGTACCTCTTCGCCCGCCTTCGTCTGCTCCTCTTCGAAGCGCCTCGCGACCTGATCCCGATGGAACTGCGAGTTCGGGACTTTGCAAAGAAACATCGGAAGAGCTGAGATGCCCAGCCCGGCCATGGCCCGCAGATCGGCGGAACCCATCGGGCCCAGTTGCTTCGCGGTGCCCTGCTCGAACTCGAAATCGCCTGCTTCACCCATGGCGGTAATGCTAACAGATCGTGGGCTGCCCGTACCAGGTCGAATCTGGCACGCCCGAGTGCTCAAGAATCTGAGTCATATCGCTGTCAGGGGGTCAAATAGTCGGCCTCCACCAGGCAAGGGTTCCGAGACGGCAATTCTCGGCGGTCTCTTGGGTCTGGAGATCGAGGGTAGCACGACTCGAGAGTACGCTTCAAGAGAGCCGCGCCGAATGCGACCCACCGTTTGACCTGTTCATCGAAAGGTGCACGGATCATCGTCATGCTCTCGAGAATGAGTCGCGCTGTAAGCGGCGTTCGGGCTACGCGATTCTGACCTCTCAGGGCAGGGGACGAGTTTCTGACCCCCTGGAAACTGCTGGGGCCGAAGCCTGTCTTGGGCAACGCGCCGGTTTCTGACTCATACGATTCTCCGTTCATACCATCGCGCTGCGTGAGCTGACATTCCTGGCCTACCGATTCAGGCGTGTTTTTCATGCTGTCTGTTGCGCACATCAGCTGAACACTCACGACCTCACTTTGCCCGATGCCCACGAAGCGTCGCGATTTT
This sequence comes from uncultured Phycisphaeraceae bacterium, assembly GCA_964352615.1. Taxonomy (GTDB): domain Bacteria; phylum Planctomycetota; class Phycisphaerae; order Phycisphaerales; family UBA1924; genus OFTM382. The sequence continues at coordinate 11,895 of CAYGSG010000013.1, read as the reverse complement.
GCCGCTTCCGGCCTCGTCTGAATAATGGAACACTACGAGACCGATCATCGAACGCGTACTCCCTAGGCTCGATGCGTCGGTTGTGTGCAGATCGAGACTTAGCGAGGCGGCCAAGTCCTGAGGTAAGAATCCACTCCATCGCAAAGCGCCGGCTTCTAATCGTAATGCGCACTGGCCGACTGATCAGTCACACCCAGCGCCGAACGACAAAGCAACTTCGTGCACCACCAAGTCGTCGCCTGTGCGCCGAATGCTAAACAGGCCTGTATCGGACAGGATCGCTACGCCCATAGGGAATTCACTGCTGGCAGCCACCTGTGCCAAAAGAACAGCTGAACCCACGACAGCATCCTTCGCAACAATCCGACCTCTGTCGCGATACCACGATACCGCGAACTCTCGTACATGGCGGCCAAAGGGATTATTAGTCGTCAGCACTACGATCGAACCATCATGGCATACCTGTACGTACTCAACTTCGCCAGTGTCGTATCGGCGGTCATTGACTGTTATATACACATCTGCCTCATCGTCACACATGTGAGACGACACTATGTAGTTGCCTCTTACACATTCCATGCGCGATCTGCATGGCTGTGATTTGCGTTGCGTATGCTGTTCTACTTCGAGGATTACCTCAGCTTGATCTGCGCTTACTTTAACAATATCAGTGCTGCTGACCACGACAGGAGTGGCCTCTCCCTGGCCAGTGGCGATGCGATCACTCGGCGAGTTGAAACGCTGCCTACCAATTTCCACCAAGCGATCATTCTCTGTCGACAGAAACACTGCCATTGCTGCTCTAGAATCGTTCGGAAAATGAGGCATCAGCACGATTGCGACTGCGTGCGACTTATCTGCCGCGCGAATCGCAGAAATCCGATACCCAGATGGGACTGTGTAGTCTGAAACGACGTGAGCATTCTTCTCAGATAGATCAAACAGTACAACGTGCTCGCGGTAGGCCGCTACCAACATGTCGGAGTTTAGCAGTGCCGCATGCAATGGAAGTGATTCAACGTTGATTAGAATATGTCGCGTTTCTACATCCTGATCATCTGTGCGCCGTTTTAACAAGGCTGTTTCTTTTTGAATGCAGATCGCAGATCGGCCATCGGGAGATATCGCCTGGAGAGAGAATCTCGTTCGGGATGACTGGGCTTGCGTCACGCAGGACAAGAAAGCTACCGCTGTTATCCAAATACACATTCGAATGATTTGCACAATGTACCTCACTCACTGGCAACGTGTTGACACGCTGCAATCACAAGCTTTGCTGTCAATTCCATGGTGTTGCCTGGGCCTGGACTGGGATCATCTGCACCGCATCCCGCTTGGCAATCAATTAGCAGGCCTTCCATCGCATGCCCGCAAAGGATCTTCTGCGCGGTCGATCCACAGCTAGCACACTGGGCATTATATTCTGCCCAGACCGCCGCGCACACTCCCATGCAATCGGATTGCGCCGGCGTGATCCCAGGCGCTGTGAACCCAGCACATTCTTGATAAGCCCTATCTGCCTTTCGGACACACACGGTGTATTGAACGCTGAACTCAGGAAGCTTACAGCACGATTTCAAGCTGGCTTTAAGTGTGTTTTCACAAGTTCCGGCTGGTGTGGGAGCGCGACCTCTTAAGATTCTCTTGTAGTTGTTTCGCTCGCAGGCATTGACCCCGATAAACGATCTGCCGTCCTCCCCTCCATCGACAGGACGGTCGTTTCTTCCATCTCGTCCACACCCGTCTCTGCTAGCCTTGTTGCTGACCGCGCCGCCGATGCCAGCTGTGGCGCACTCATTAATTGCGCCACTTCCACCGCCGATCGCGTGAGCAAGCCCCATCGGATCAGTTGCGATCACGGCTCTACCTCCCACATACTCATACAGCCCCATCCCATCGACATACCCGAGCGGGTCTCTTCTTGACCAGCGGCCTTGCGCTGCGTCGTAGACGCGGTTCCGGACGTGGTACTTGGTGCCGCTGAGGTACGGATCGAGCTCGTAGCCAGCGTAGAGCTTGCGGAGACCGCCAAAGGCCTGTGACTCATCCTCGTAGTGGCCACGTCCGTAGCTGCCGATTTCGCCGAGCAGCCAGTTGAAGTCTCCGTAGCTGACCTGACCGTCGGGCCCTGGATTGCCGTAGTCGTCGGCGAAATCGCCACGCTGGTCGAATCCGCTCATCGTGAGCATCTCGTCGAAATCGAGCGAGTCAACACTGCCGTCACCGTTCACGTCGCCCGCGTTGATGGCAAACGGCACGCCGTAAGCGTCGTACCGGTAGTACATCTGCGGTCCGCCGTTGGGCAGGATGATCGCGATGACATCGGCCCGCCAGTTCTGCAGCAGGTACAGACGCTCTTCGAGCGTGCCGTCGGCCGCTGAGGCCCATCCCGAGTTGTGGTCGCGGTCACGCAGGATCACACGATCAATATACGATGAGGAGCCCGATCCGCCAAGCCCTGCCGCGTGGTAGTCAAACCGCTCCTTGGGGTCCGAATCGATGCTGGAGTGGGTGTCCCGGTAGGTCTCCAGGGGCCTCCACCGCTCATCGTGGACGAAGTGGTAGACCGGATCGTCGCTGGTGGACTCGAGCGTGCCATCGGCATCGACGTCGTAGTGCCAGGTGATCCGGTGGCCCAGGCCGTTGTAGCGGTACTCGGTGGTCTGGACCGAGGACTGGTTCTTGACCTTGCGGAGCCGGCCAAAGGCGTCGTAGACGTACTCGTGGTGCTGGCCGTCGTCGGTCAGGTTGCCGACCTCGTCGTACAGCAGCGTGAAGTTGTCGCTGCCGTTGTCGTCGGTGTCACGGGCTGTGAGTTCGTTGACGACGTTGAACGTCTGGTCGTCGTCGAGCTCGTTTGTGTCGACGAAGTCAGCATCGCCGTTGAGGTCGAGCTGGTGGAGTTCCCAGTTGCCCGTCTGGCCGAGCGTCCAGAGCTGGTTGAAGTCCGTCGAACTGAAGCTGCTCGATGCGTACTCGCCGCGTTCGACCTCGGTGAGCCGATTGAGGTCGTCCATGGTGTACTGGGCGTCCCAGCGGTTGACGTAGTCGCTGCCTGAGGGGTCGTCGTAGCGGGTGTCTTCGATCAGCGTGATGTTGGAGTTGCGGTCGTAGCCGAGCTCGATCTCGTAGTAGTTCAGAAACTCGTCGTAGGTGCCGTCGGCGGGGTCGGTGGTATCGATGCCCTTGGTCCAGACATCATGAGTCACGCGGCCGAAGCGATCGACAAAGCCCATGTTGCCCGCTGAGCCCGCGTGGTCGTAGCGGTTGTTCCAGACCTCGGGCTCGGGCAGCTCGGTGCCGACGAGTGACCCCATGCCGTTGTACTCGTACTCGGCGATGACCACCGAAGACCGCGTCACGCGAGTAACACGGTTGGCGTCGTCGTCGTAGAGCCCGCCCGAACTCAGGTAGGTGTAGCTCAGCGTCGAGCCGTCGGGGTACGTCATGCCGGTCCTGCGCAGCGTGCGGTACTCGGCGCCGGTGCCCGTCGAGAGCGCTTCGTCGTAGTCGTGCTCGACGGACCATCCGTTGCCAGCTCCGGTATAGGCACCGTCGTGGTCCTGGTTGAACTCGGTCAGCTGGCCCCACTCGTTGTAGACGTACTCGACCTCGTCCTGCATGGTGCCCGAGCCGGCCGAAGCGTTGTCCCACTGCTGGACCTCGGTGACCATGCCCCGGTCGTCGTAAGAAGTCGTAACGCGGCGGATATCGCCGTCAAAATCGCTGTCCAGCGTCGTCACGCGGCGGTGGAGCATCCTCCCCGCGTTGTCGTAGTCCGTCTCGATGATGTTGCCCGCCTGGTCCTCGGTCCAGATCTGCTGGCCCAGCGCGTTGTACGCGTAGCTCGCCACATCGGTCGCGCTGGCCGAGTCGGGGTACTCGACCTCGCCGAGCAGCCTGCCCGAGGCAAGCTGCGAATCGCCGGCGCTGACGCCCTTGGTCACGCCGTAGAAGTAGACCGTGACCTGGTCGTCCGCGTCCTCGACGTTGTCGCCATCGAGATCGACCCACAGCTTGGTCTGCAGGCCATCGGTGTACACCATGCGGGTGTACACATCGTCGTCGCCCGTGGCCGAGGACGGCGTGCCGTTGACATAGTTGGCGATAGAGGCGATCGGACGCAGGCCGTCGTCGTAGAGCGTGCGGCTCTTGAGCCCCTTGGGATCGGTCGTCTCGAGCACCGTCCCGTCGTCGTTGAAGGTGGTCGTCGAGCGCAAGACCGTGTCCGAGCGAGCGGGGACGGAAAGCCCATCGCGGTCGAAGGTCGTGTTGGCACCCTCATCGAAGCCGTAATCGCCGTAGAACACGGTGTCGGTCAGCCGATCGAGGTCGTCGTACCACATCGAGGTGATCTGGATGCGGCCCTCGATGTTGGCCTTGGTCCAGAGCAGGTCGTCTGCGTCGGCGTTGGAATCCAGAGCGCCCGTCGTCGCCCCGCCACCGATGTCGTCGTAGAGACGCTCGATGGTGGCGCGCGCCAGCACATGGCCCTCGGTCTCGTCGTACTTGGTCTGGGATTCACTGAGCACGACATCGCCGCTCACGTCGTCAGCGTCCGAATAGCCCGAGTCGTTGATGGTCGCCAGCACGAAGCTGTGCGTGGCGCGTCCGAGCCGGTCGTAGAATGTCTTGGTGATTGATGAGCCGACGGACTTGATGTTCCTGCCCGCGATGTCGAACCACGACTCAGAAACCAGCATGATGTCGTTCGAGCTCTCCTGGACGATCGCTCCCGTGGACTGGTTGATCTTGTACGCCTCGGAGCGGTACGCGCGGTTGAGGTTGTCGTAGAGGGTCTTGGAGAGGCTCAATCTGCCGGTGGTCGAAGTCTCTGGATTGGTCGAGGCCGTGAGAGAAGTCCCGTCAGCGTAACTCGCGCTGGCGGTGACCCTGCCCCGGTTGTCGTACTTGACCACGCTGTGCGGGCCCTCGGGGGTCTTGGTGACCACCCTGCGGTCTCGGTCATCGTACAGGTACTCGGTCACTCTCTGATCCGAAGTCGTCCCCCAGTTGCCGTCGGCATCGACGGTCGTTTTCGTAACCAAGCTGCTCCCGGCGTCGTTGCCGTTGTCGTACTCCGTCAGCGAGATCTGTGTCATGTCGTTGGTGCCCGACGTGTCACCGCCCGTCAGCCCGTTGTCGTTCGTACCGACGTGGCTCTTGATCGCGCGGCCCAGGTCGTCGTACTCGACCCGGCTGACCGTGCCCGTCGCGTCCTCGCTTCGGATTCGCCGGCCCATGTCGTCGTACACAAAGAACGACGCGTCGTAGTGCGTGCCTTCCGTACCGGGTAGCGCCGTCGGCAAGTCAAAGTACGCCCGGCTCTCGGTCACCTGCGAGCCCGCCTCGTCGTAGATCGTCACACCCAACGCCTTGAGTTCGCCCACGCTGGAGAGCACCGCCTCGATCGGATCGTCCTTGGTCTCGTCGATCCAGCTTGTAAGAGCCGTGGTCGTCGAGCCCCCATCGATCGACAGCGTGCCGCTAACCTCGGCGTTGCCCGAGTGGTTGGTCACGCTGAAGCTCGCCGGCCCGTGGAACGTCGTGCCGCTGACCACACGCGGGATCGAGATGCTCACCATCCGCCCGTCGGCCAGCTTGGACCAGTAACTCTGTGTCACGCGGCCATCGGGCTGGGTCGCGGTCTCTCGCCGTCCCTGCGCATCGTACGTGTAGGAGCTCTTGTGGTGGAACGGGGTGCCCGCGCTGGCAAAGCCGCTGGGGATCGTCACGCCGTTGAAGATCTCGCCGCCCGCGGTCTTGGTCGTATCCGCGTCACTGACTGCCGTGACGACCTGCCCGTTGCTGTTGTAGACCCGGTAGCTGATCACGCCGTCGCGGTTCTTGGTGAATGTCGTGTACCGGCCATCGGCGATGTACGCCGAGGTTTCGCCACGCGTGCCCGTGCCGGCGCCGTTGGTCGCCGTCGTGATCGCGGGATCGGTGTTGACGACCTTCCAGTCATCGCCGCTGCCCAGACCGCTGGTCCAGGCAGTTTCGTTAAAGTCGGTCGAGGTGCCATGGAGGCTGGTTGCTTGCGTCGTTGGTCGGTACGTGCTGTCAACAAACGGGAGCTCGTCGGGCCCGAAACCTGCTCTGGAGAGCACCCGCGAATCAAAGTGTCGTTCGACCAAGTAGAACGGAGTGCCCGCACCGATCTGCTCTTGTTGGTGCGTCGGGATGCCTTCAGTCTGCCCAGTGCTGGAAGTTGCGGCAGCGGACTCATGCACCGGAGCACTGAGATCCACGGCGATGGAGTACGCCCCGCTTCCTCCGCTGTATGTGTAGTTGTACTGACCGGGATCGAAACGCTTGGCGACAACACCGGTGGTCGCGCGTGTGTTGTGCCACACCCACTGGACCGTTTCAGAGCCGTCCACAAAGTCCACATCCTGCATGACCCTGCTCAGCGGCTGGCCAGTCTCGTCGAACAACTTCCTCTGGAACATTCCATCGGGCTGATCGATCGTTGTGACGTAGCGGCTCTCGTTCTCGTACCCCGCTGCATCCGAGCCAACCGTCGTGTACGCAAACTCATACACGCCGTTGTTGGCCCCCGAGCAGCCGCACTCGCCGTTGAACCACGCCTTGTCGACCTGATGGTCCGCGTTGTACTCGAAGTACGCCGCCGTGTACGGCTTGAGGATCGTCTCGTTGGCGCTCTTGAAGTCCTCGTCAAAGGTCGAGTCCAGCCAGTCCAGACGCCGCGTGCCCTCGGCTGTGACGATGTACTGCAGTCCGTGCTGGTGGCCCGGATTGGTCGTGTCGTCGTACGACCCCTTCCAGTACCGGTAGTACGTCTTGCGCTCGATGCTGACGCCCGAGTCGGTCAATGGCATGGTCTGGACGACCAGCTGCAGATCGCCGTTGGTGCCGTACGTGTTGTCACCGGTCTGGTAGTACTCGTAGTCCACGCTGCCGACTTCACTGAGCCCGGTCGGTGATGCCCACGTCCCGCCCGTCTTGGTCTCGCAGACGACCTCGGTGAGCCTTGAGAAGCTGTCAAGGGTGGTATAGCTGTACGAGTACCGACGGTCCGACGAATCGTACGCGACCGAGACCGAGCCATCGGCGTTGTAGCCGCTGCTCACGGCCGTCGAGGCCGTGGTGTTGTCGCCGATGAACGCTTCAGAGCCGTCGATCGCGATGAGCTTCCACAGCTGCCAGTCGGCCTTGCTCGAAGCCGTGTTGTCCCCGAAGAACACCGCCGTGTTGCCAACGTTGTCGTAGTACGACCATGTATCGGGCTCGCCGCCCGTGCCTTCCTCGTGCTCCAGCACGCCGCCAGCCCCGTTGACCGCTCGCCACTTGAAGTCATCAAACTCGTCGGGATCTGGCTCGGTGTCTGTGATCAGCCTGCGGAACGCGATGAACCGGTCCGCCCCGTACACCAGGTACACCATGTCGTCGTCAGAGCTGCTGACATCGTCGTAGAACACCAGCTCGGGCTGGGAAGACTGGAACCAGTTCACACCCTGGTACCCGTTGGAATCGTGGTGCGAGCCGTCGTTCTGGACCGCGTTGTAGCTCCGCCCGATTACCCAAGGCTGCTTGGCCGGAAGCGTCAGATCAACCGCCGCCGCGTCGTACGCGCCCGTCACCAGCGACAGGCCGTTCATGCTCACATGACCATTAAACGCCTCGCCGAACGGCTGCGCGTTGACCATCCACCCGAAAAACCCGCTCGCTCTGCGCGTCCCGTCCATGAACGCGCCCCGCTGCAGGTGCAGCGGTTGCACGTTCTGCTCAGAAGTTGTACCCGCGAGGTACGCCGTCACCGATGCGTCGTGCTGCTTGAGCAGCTCTTCGTCCGGGAGTGCAACGCACAGCGAACCGGTCAACGCAACAGCGAAGAATGCTTGAACGCATGCGGGAACGAGATTGGCTTGCATGGTGGTATTCCTTGCGGGCTGCGCACCTTCGCGCAACGTGCTTCATGCAGTCAACCACTTTGCCGGGCCCGCGCCAAATGTAATTTTGACATTTTCTCAAAACATGTGATCTTTCTGGTTGCGTTATGCGACGCGCAGAGTTACTCCTCTATAAGCGGCGCGCACGCTTACGCGTGCTTGCACACACACCACCCAGATGAAGGAGTTCATCATGCGCAGTGTTGCCAGAACCGGTCATATCTTGTTGGTTACCAGCGGCTTAGTTGCGGGCGTCGCGGTCATTGGGGCTTCCATTGCCGCGTACAGCGTAAACACTGGTATAGCAGCTCCAAACGAGCCCCAAGAGCCCACCGGCAAAGATGTTGCGCTCGCGCTGGGACGCGTTGGTATCACGCCCGCCAACCTCGCAGCCGCGGGTGTGTCGCAAGCGCAGGCGAACACCCTGCTGAGCGCCGCGGAATCGCACTTCGATGCCGCCACCTTCGGCGCCTTGCAAACCGAAGACGCTTCGGTGAACACACTTACGAGACGAGTCAGCGATCTAAGAACACAGATTCGTGCGGGCCAAGCCGATTGCGGCACGCTTTCGCCGATTCAAACACAACTTAGCACCGCAAAGAGCGGACGCGACACAGTTCTGGGTGATCTGTTCGACGCGGCCACCGCTGCGCTGCCCAGCGAGACCATCGGGCTCATCCAAACGCTTCACGCCAACGCTGACCGCCAGGTCCCGATCTCGTACCGCACAGCAATCAGGACGGATGCCGAGTGGACGCGCCTGCGGACCGCTCTGGCCAACCTCGACCAGGCTGGCCGCCTCGACGGTGTGGACGCCGATACCGTCTGCTCGCAGCTCGTCTCCGGCTGCGACAGTGAACCAGCTGTATCTAGGGCACGAACGGACCTCGCCAACAACCTCGCGGGCATCAACAGCGCGTTTGCGGCTCTCGTGGATAGCGAGTAGCCCTCGCATGCCGATGCCTCTCGGCGGCTGTGCTCACACGGGCGTCCGCCGTGATCTTCTTGTGCGCTCTGACCGCGCGTACAGGACTGCTCGCTGGCTGTGTAGATGCCTATCGGTAACTCCGATGGCCATTGTTGTTGAACAGTCCATGCCATCGCGGACCGGCGACGCTTGTGAGTGGACTTCGTCCGACGGCACAGTTCATCGAGTTTGCGCGATCTCGCGCAAACTTGATAAACGAGCTGCGGAGAGCACGTCTGTGAGCAGCCAATGGAGCGATCGAGAAATCAGAGGGAGCATGATGAACCCGATCTAGAGTCGCTCGCTGTGCGCCTGAGGGCCCTCTCAGACGCTGATTTTCTTGCGGTGTTCCGCGCCGTCTGCACCCGACAGCAGTTCAACTATCCAGACACGACCGTGCTGGATGATCGGGACTTATCCGTTACGGTGCTGCTCGCTGATTTTCCAGATGAGATCGTCACGATAGCGCTTGACGAAAGAACCGCCACCGGACAACCGGTGGCGGAGCGCGAGACTTTGGATGAAGGCGATTAGCCGATGCCGGGCTGGCGGGTCAGCATGAAGTCGTTGAGCGATGTTTGCCCCGTCAGCGGCTGGTGGTGAAACCCAGCCACCGGTGGACGGATCAGGCCGCCATTTGGGAACGCCAGATGCACGTTCTTGTCCTGGTGTAGATACCCCTGGTTTCCGTAGTGGGCGGGTGATGTCGTTGTGACGAAATGGGTTTGAGAGTCAGACAAGTCACTGCTCCTTTCTGATACGGGATCGAGATGAATGGCTACCTATTCGATCTACTGCACTCTGTCGGGTGGGGTTCGCTCTCTGCCGAACGGAGGATAGAAATTTGCGCAATCTTGATAAATGCAGATCGCCTCCCATGTCCGATCGGCTCCACAGGGTTGGGGCAGCGCACGCACAGAGCGATTCCGCGGGCAATCACTGACCATCAGTGACTCCCGGCGGGGGCATCGCTCCTGTTTGGTGCAGTACCCGCGTGTGTTACCCCTTGCCCGTGAGGGCCGATCGGGCACCGTCTATATTACCGGTGCCACGCTCCAGAGGTGACACACCATGACAACCGACCGAATCGATATCCACCGCTACGGTGGCAAGCTGCAACACGAGCTCTCGCGTCTCCCGACCGATGAGCGGATTCTCATAGAGCACCGGCGCACGATCGCCCGCTTTGTGTCCGAGGCACGCGCGGGCCGCACGGTGCGTCGGGGTGCGAAGAAGCGCATCTCCGAGGGACGATGCCTCAAGTACCTCTACTTTCTGCGACGCTTTGCGATGGAGCTCAACGTGCCCTTCGAGTCGGTCACCGTCGCCGACATGGAGCGCTTCGTGCTCGGGATCGAGGACGGCCAGATCACCAAGCTGATCGCACGCGGAGACTCGCCCGCGTACAGCCACGAGACGGTCCTCGACTACAAGAAGCTGCTGCGGAAGTTCTACCGGTGGCTGCTGGGCCACGATACGGCGAGGTTCCACGAGCTGACGGGGTGGTTCGACACGAGCGACAGGGTCACCGAGCCCGTCACGTTCGGCCTCGGGGAAGCCAGGCAGATGGCCGAAGGCATCGAGTCGATACAAGGGGCCGCGCTGATCATGACGCTGTTCGATGGCGGGTTCCGCCCTGGCGAGCTGTTCAACATCCGGCTTCGGGATATCACCGTGCAGGCTGAGGACGGTGAGCCGACGGTGTACGCGAGAGTGCGGCACAGCAAAACCATGCCTCGGACCATCTCGCTGCCTCTGGCGACGCCGTTTGTGCTCAGGTGGATCGGTCGTCATCCTGGCGGTGGGAGCATTGACGCCCAAGGTGTGTTGCGCATCGCTAAGCCCGATGCGTTGCTGTTTACCTGGTCGTACGCGTACTGCCGAAACGTGATCCGCCGAGTCGGCCAGCAAGAGCTTGGTGAGCGGGTGTTCCTGTACCGGTTTCGTCATGCGTCTGCAACGTTTTACGCCCGGCACCTGACCGAGTACCAGATGTGCGCTCGGTACGGCTGGGTGATGGGCTCGAAGTCAGTGCGGCGGTATATCAACAGCGCGGGGCTGCTGGCCACAGGGACCGTTGCCGCCGTGCGGGATGCGGCGAGAGCGGCAAACTCGGGACCGACAGCGATCGGTCAAGTCGCAGCACCGTCGATCCAGACCCGGGCGGGCTCGGTGAGCGCTCGGCCCAAGAGACTCGCTGTTGCATGGCGCCAGCAGCTCGCGCAGCGGGCCGATCGGCCACATGCTTGAAGGGGTGGGGGTGTCACCACTCTTGCATGTGGAACGAACCAACCCCTGAACAACTGGGCCGCATCCCGCGGCTGTATGCCACCGAGAAGATCCCACTGGAGCAGAAGACGATCTACGAGCACTTCTTTCTGGGAGGCTGCGACTGGTACGCCGCCGAGTATGACCCGGCCGACCGGCTCTGCTTCGGCTACGCGATCCTGAACGACGACCTGCTCAACAGCGAGTGGGGGTACTTCAGCCTCAACGAGCTGAGACGGCTCCGGATCGGCCCCTTCGAGGTCGATCGAGACCTGTTCTGGAAGGAGAGGCCCGCTAGCGAGATCGAGCGGATCGTCATGGGGATGCGAAGCCACTGAACCTCGGAGCACACTTGCGGCGCAAAGCACTGCGGACAAATCTCTTGCTGCTTATGAACTGACGGGTGCAAACGGCTAAGCTCAGAAAGTTGGGCGAATTTGTTGGGCTCGCGTCGAACAGTGGGGTATCTAGAGGTTAACAGCCGCTCGCTTTAGGCGCGAGGCAGGTTGTTTGCGATCCCCCGGGCAGCCCCGGGGGATATTCCCTTTTACACCACATGACTCGCCATCGGCGGGCGTCCACACGCTTGCGGCGAACTAGCATCGGCCCGGAGCCATCCCGCTGGCAGAGGGCGAATCGCTTGCTACTGCACTGCCACTGACCGAGATGTCAGATGTCATTTCCGGGGCTCTTCGTACCCCCATCCCCCCTTTTCTTTCCATCGGCCCCGCCAGGTCCCTTCAACTC
>CAYGSG010000012.1:0-56490 GCA_964352615.1 uncultured Phycisphaeraceae bacterium | reverse complement strand
GTCTCGGGTTGGCTCGCGTGTAGGCTTCATGCTGTGAGTTCGGATCATTGCCCGCCCGGATGCCCCGAGTGGACTGACCGAGCCACCAAGTGGGGAACACGAACCATGCACGCTCTATCAATACGCCGCTCACTCGTTCGCCAAGGGCTCGTGGTGGTCGCCGCCTTGGCGGCGGCTCTCTCACTCGTAGGCTGCTCGACCAACCCGACCACCGGCCGATCGCAGTTCGACTCGCTCAGCCCAGAGCAAGAAATCGCACTGGGCAATCAGGCAGCGCCTGAACTCACCAAAGAGTACGGCGGAGAGGTCACCGACCCCAACCTTCGCGGATACTTCTCGCAGGTTGCGCAGCGGATGGTGCCTTTTACAGAGGGCGACGCGCCGAGCCTGCCCTGGGAGTTCGTGCTGCTGGACTCTGACGTGATCAACGCCTTTGCGCTTCCCGGCGGCAAGGTGTTCATGTCGCGCGGCCTCGCCGAGCGGATGACCAACGAGGCCCAGATGGCGTCCGTGCTCGGCCACGAGATCGGCCACGTGACCGCACGCCACGTCAACGACCGCATCACCCGCAGCAATGTGGTCACGGGCATTCTCACAGTCGGCGTGAGCGTGCTCGGGACTGCGAGCGACTCGGGGCTCATCAATTCCGCAGCCCAGCAGATCGTCGGGGCTGGCGGGCAGGGCTACTTGCTCAAGTTCAACCGCGACCAAGAACACGAAGCCGACGAACTCGGCGTGCGCTACATGGTTCGCGCCGGGTACGACCCGATGGGCGCGGTGCAGGTTCAGCAGATTCTCAAGGCGGCGTCCGATGGTCCCCGCCCGCCGGAGATCATGAGCACCCACCCGCTGCCCGAGAGCCGCATCGACAACCTGCGGTCATTCATCGAGCGGGACTACGCGTTTACGCAGAACAACGCGGAGTACCAGCTCTACGCGGACCGGTTCAAGCAGGTGTTCTTGAGCCGGGTGTCGGTGCTGCCACCGCCCGCCGATGCCGAGTTCACGACGCTTGCGGTCAGCGAATGGTGTGCGCACTGCGCCAGTCAGTAAGCAGTTCACGCTTCGAAAATCTGAACCGCCTCTAGCCGATCATCGCTTCGATGACGTCAAGCCCGCGCGCGATCTGATCGGGCGGCGAGGCAAAGCTCAGCCGAAAGTGCGTGTCGCGCTTGCTGAAGGCTCCGCCCGGGATCATGAGCAGGTTGCGTTCGATGCACGCCTCGCAGAACTGCGTGCCGGTCAAGCCGAGTTTCTCGGGCACACGGGCGAAGGCGTAGAACGCGCCGCCCGGCGTGGGCAGATCGGTCAGCTTGCTCAGGCGGTCGACGACCATGTCCCGCCGATTGGCGTAGTCGGCGATGATCGGCTCCATGTCTGCCTGCGCAACGGCGGCGCAGCCGTATTGCAGCGGCGTCGGCGCGCACACGAATGTGAACTGCTGAAGCTTGGCCATCTCTTTGAGCAGCGGGCGCGGCCCGGCTGCGTATCCGAGGCGCCAACCGGTCAGGCCGAACGTCTTGCCGAAGCCCCGGATGAGCAGCACGCTGTCTTGCGTGCCGGCGCCCCGGCATGGACTGGGCAGGGCCATCGTCTTGCCGTCGGCGGCCAGCGAAGTGCGCGACTCGGGGAACAGAAATTCGTCGTAGATTTCATCACTGATGAGCAGCACGCCCTTGCGCGCGCACAGCTCGTACAGCTCGTCGCACTCGGTCTGCGTGAGCACCACGCCCGTCGGGTTCGCTGGCGTGTTGAGCAGCACGCACTTGGTCCGCTCGGTGATGAGCGGCTCGACCCGCGCCGCCGTCATCTTGCCATCGGGGTAGGCATCGCAGAACACGGGCGTAGCGCCGGCGAGCGAAACGAGATTCGGGTACGCCACGAAGTACGGATCGGCGAGAATCGCCTCGTCGCCCGGTTCGAGCAGCGCCATCATCGCCAGGTGCAGCCCGCCGCTGGTGCCGGTTGTGACCAGAGCGCCGAGCCCATCCTCGTTGTCGGAGGTATCCCACCCGAGGTCTTCGCGCAGCCGGTCCCTGATCGCGGCGCGCAGCTCTTTCACACCCTGCGTGAGCGAGTACCCGTTGCGTCGGCTTTGTATGGCATCGATCGCTGCGGCTTTGATCGGCTCGGGCACGTCAAAGTCCGGCTGACCGATCGAAAGATTGATCGGGTCTTTGAGCGTGGCTCCGAGATCGAAGATTCGGCGTATGCCCGACACAGAGATACCGGTCGCGCGTGACGCGAGCATGCCAGCGATGTCCATCATGTGGTTGGTCCCGAAGCGGTCTTGCCCGAAGTGGTCTTGCCCGAACCGGTCTCAGTTGACACGGGTCTTGGCCAGACCCAGAGCCGAGAGCTTCTTCGGGTCTGCCTTGGTTGCGGCGAGTTTCTTCGCGATGCGTTCCGCGCGGGTAAGGACCGACCGTGAACCGGTGAGGTTGCTGCGAACCTTCAGGGAAGTATGGATGCTCATGGTCGTGCTCCGCGGATCAGCGATCGGTCTCGATCTCGTGTGTCTGGCTTGTGAATCTGATTTGTGGGTCTGGCTGTTGGTCTGGTTGTTGGTCTGGCTCAGGGAACGTACTTATCCCAGAAAGGTTCTTGGAACGCCGTCGGCCCGCCTTCTCTGGCCCAGGCCTCGCCGATACGCCTGGCACTCGCCGTGAGCTGCTCACGCTGGCTTCGGCTCGCAGAGAACGCGCCGCCGCCCGCAAAGCCCCTAGAGAGGTACACCACGTATCGGGCAGGATTGTTGCCCCGACGAGCGCCGGTTTCCAGCGGGGTCATAAAGGCATCGACGCCGCCAGCCTTCAGCCGATCCACCGCCTCGACGGCCTGCTCCCGGTCGAGCGTCGCCAGCCGAAGGTAATTAAAGCCCGCCTGCCGCGGATCGCTGCCCGCAGCGGCTGGTTGGCGGCCCTGCGGATCGGAGGACTGATTCGAGGGCCGGCCGGGCTGGCTCATTGCTGGGTTGGTCGCTGGGTTGGTCGCTGGGTTGGTCGGCCGCGTGACCGAACCGGGCTCACCGCGCCCAAGGCCCGGATTCGCAATCGGATCTGCGATCGGATCCACGATGTTCGACCCGCCCAAAGCTGCGAACTTGGCCTGTTCCTCGGTTCTGGCCCGGCTGTCGCCAAAGTGCCATGCCGTCGCCCAAAGAACCGCACCCAGCACAAAGAGAATGCCAAGCCCGATCAGCGCAAACGGGACGGGGACGATGAGCAGCCCCCCCACCAGCGCCGGTCTGCCGTACCCACCAGCCATCAGACTCGGCCCGGCGGCAGGCTTTGACTCCGGCTTTGGTTGAGCAGGGGCCGAACTGGCCATTCGTGCAGACGGCTGCGAAGCAGAACGAGCCTCTGTGCCAGCCTTTGGAGCCGACTTGGGTCCAGTCTTGGAATCCGTTTTGGGCTCAGCGGGCGACGCCTCCGCCATCGGCTTGGGCTCGGGCAGCGGCTCGATAGGCCGGCTCTTGTCGAGTAGCTCAAACAGGGGTGTCGTGGATCGGCGTTGGCTCATCGAGGAACAGTGTACGTCGCATCGCGAAACAAGCCACGCTCCAGACCAAGCCCTGCACAAGCCCCTACACTCGGGGCCACATGGCCATTCGCGACGAAGACATCCTGACCATCACCGTCGTCCCCATGAACCGCCTTGAGCGGGTCTTTCTGCCCGAGGTCGTCAAAGGCTTCGGCACGACCATCCGCCACATGTTCACCTCGTGGGGCCAGGGCAAGACCAGCCGAACGATCCAGTACCCCGAGCAGCGCCGCGAGCACTACAAGCCCGAAGACGGCGGCATGGAGCCCAGCACCTTCCGAGGTGTCCATCGCCTCAACCGCGATGAGGACGGCCGGGTGAAGTGCGTCGCCTGCATGATGTGCCCCACCATCTGCCCCGCCAACTGCATCCACATCACCGCCGCCGAGAGCCCATGGGACGACCGCGAGAAGTACCCGGCCAAGTTCGAAATTGATGAACTGCGGTGCATTTTCTGCGGCATGTGCGAAGAAGCCTGCCCGGTGGACGCGATCGAACTGACCACCGAGTACGACATCGTGGGCCTGAGCCGTCAGGAGATGGTGTTCGACAAGAACAAGCTGCTCGAGGTCTACGACGTGACGATCGACCGCAAGCCTATGTAAGTATTTTGGACGGCTTGCCGGGGTGGCTCGCCGCCATTTTTCAGATGAAGTTCTCAGACCATCAGCCGGGCCAAGAGCCCGGTTTGTTTGTTTGATAGGTTCACGATCGGTATTGAGAGCCGTCTGAAGCAGGTAGGTCCGAAGAACCCTGGTGGTTTGCCGAGGGGGTCTGGGGGGGCACCTACACGGTTTGAGCACAAAAAAGAAAACTTGGGTGGAAAGGTGGCACGTCAGATTCCATGTGGCCTCTTGGTAGGGCGTACTTGGAGTTTTGGCGGCGGTCCGTTTTGACCCCCGCTTGGAGATTGTGCTCGTAACCGGGCATGAGGGAGTTGAACTATGAAGAAGAGCATCACTGCAATTGCCGGACTCGCTCTGATGAGCGGCTCCGCCATGGCGTTCGACGTCATGTCGTTTGGATTCACCGACCTGGCCGGTGACTTTGACACCGGCGCGATGCCGGCTCACCCCCTCGACGGTGGCGACGTCTTCGATGGCGTGTTCATCGCGATGGCGACGAGCGGCGGCGGTTTCGAGTCCGGTGGTGACTTCAGCCGACTCGTCGGCCCCGAGGGCACGGCCGAGTTCGACAGCGGCTTCGAAGCCGGCGGCTTCGGTGACGTGACCATCACGATCACGACCGCTAACTTTGACGGCATGACCGCCAAGGGCGTTGGCGACGTCGAGATCATCGACGCCGACGGCGACACCTTCACCGCCACCTTCGAGGGCACTTGGTTCTCCACGGGCCCCTTCCTGTTCTTCAACGCCGTGATCGACGCTGCCTCGTTCAGCACCGAACTCGGCGATGGAAACTTTGACGGCCCCTCCGGCGGCGAGTTCGAGTACGCGGACTTCCCCTTCCTCGACGGTGCCTTCTCGCTGCTGCTCCGCCCCGATAACGGTGGCTTGGGCTTCGACGGTGACTTCGGTCCCCAGTCCACTCAGGCTGATGCCGTCCTCGTTCCGGCTCCGGGCGTTCTTGCCCTCGCTGGCATGGGTCTGTTCGCTGCTGCTGGTCGCCGTCGCGGCTAAGCACCCTGTTTCTTCTCCGCGACAACTTTCTGTCGCGGCCTCTTCGCTTGCACAGCACCAAGGCTGGGCGTCCCTAGGACGCCCAGCTTTGTTTATTGGACTCGCATTTGGAAGGGGGGCACCGCCAGAATTCGCGAGTTGGCTCAGCCCATCGCCGCAGCCGAGGCTTCTGTGGCGAACGCGCGGGTGGCCTGGGTGATGGCTTGTTTCCAGTCGCTGGTGTCTGCCGAGCGGGCTGGGGGGTACAGCACCGATCGGCTTGCTGAAGGCATCAGGCACGCGGTCCCGACCGTGCCACCATCTTGCCGGCGCAACTGAGCGATGTCCGCAGCCGAGGCCCCCTGCGCGCCGATGCCCGGAGCGAGGAACATCGTGCCAGGCATCCGCGCGCGCAGCGATGCACACTCGTCCGCCTTGGTCGCGCCGACCACCGCCCCCACCGCCGAGATGCCGCGATGGCCCAGCCACTGCGAGCCGAGTTCACTCAGCATGGTGGCCACATGTTCTGCGACCGTCGCTCCGCTGGCCAGCCGCTCGGCTTGCAGGGCATGGCTGTCCGGGTTCGACGTTCGGCACAAGGCAAACACGACCAGCCCGGCCTCCAGAAACGGCTCGATCGCGCTCATGCCGAGGTACGGGCTGACGGTTACCGCATCCGCGCCGAGCCTCGCTGCTGATCGCGCGTAGTGCTGGGCCGACGTCGAGATATCGCCCCGCTTGGCGTCAAGAAGTACGAACAGCCCGGCGTCACGGGCCGAGCTCACGACCCGCTCCAGGGCCGCCCAGCCCGCCGAGCCGTAGCGCTCGAAGCACGCCGACTGGGGCTTGACCACCGGCACCACGCCCGTGACCGCTTGGATCACGCCCAGCGAGAACCGCTCGATGGCCTCGACTTCGCTCCCCACCATGCAAGCTTCGGGCAATCGCTCGAACACCGGGTCCAGGCCTACGCACGCGGGTGTACCCATCGCATCCATCCGCGCTACCAGCCGGTCCATGGCCGCGGCGGCGGGCGGGATCTTGGCGGCTTTCGGTGCTGAGCCAGAGGGGGTCGTGTTCATCGCTGCGAGCCTTTCGCAAGAGTTGGGCGTAGGGTACGCCGTGCGAGCTGATGCGCTCCAGCCAGAGGCGGTCGATGTGAAGCGCGACCTCGGCGTCACGCTCCGGTGGGCCGACGGTTCAAGCTCGTTCTACCCGGTCGCGTACCTCCGCCGAAACTCCCCCTCGGCCGACCAGAAGCAGCTGCGCGAACAGCTCGGGCGAAACCCGCTCACGGTGCTGCCCTCGGGTGGCGGCGCGACCGGCTCGCCCCTGACGATCGTGGATGTGCAGATGGTCGGCACGTACGCCATCAAGATCACCTTCAGCGACGGGCACGACACCGGCATCTACTCGTGGGCGTACCTCCGCGAAATCGCCCCGGCTCACTCCGAATCCTCCGGCGAGAAGACGCCATCAAGCGAGCCATCGCGAGATGTCTGACCAGCCGCTCACGCTGACAAGCCCGCTGGAAGCTGTACCTGGCGTCGATCGCAAGCTGGCGTCGGCGCTGTTTGCGCTGGGCATCAGCAACGTGGCCAAGCTCATTTGGCACCTGCCGTTCCGCCATGAGAAAGAACAGGGCGAAACGACCATCGCTCAGCTCGAGCCACAGGCCATCGGCACCACGCGGGCCGAGGTAACAAGCTGCCGGCCCGTGAACTTCGGGCGCAAGCGGTTCGAAGCCGTGCTCCACGACGGCACCGATCGGCTCGAACTTGTGTGGTTCAACCAGACGTACCTCGCCAAGCGCATCCACCCCGGCATGAGGCTGCTCGTGACGGGCAAGGTCAGCGACCGTGGATCCGCGGGCAACGCCCGCCCGCAGATGGTCAACCCGCGCTGGCAGGTACTCGGTGAAGCCGAGCCTGACACGGCGCGCGCCGATCGGCTCAGGCCTGTCTATCCAGCGAGCGAGCGCATCAAGAGCTGGCAGATCGCCAAAGTGGTCGAGTCGGCTTTGCCCGCAGCGCTGCCGTTGATCGAAGACCACCTGCCGAGCGATTACCGAAAGAGCCGGGAGCTGCCCACGCTCGCCGAGGCGTACCGGATGCTCCACGCGCCGCAAGACGAGCACGAGGTGCGCGAGGGCCGGCGCCGGCTCGCGTTCGATGAATTGCTGCTGCTCCAACTCGCGGTGTTCATGCGACGCGCAGCGCGCGATGCGCACGAACGGGCCATCCCGCTGGTGTGGAGCGAACCGCTCGATGAACGCATCCGTTCGCGCTTCCCGTTCGAGCTCACCCCCAGCCAGGACCAGGTGGTGCGCACCATCGCCGACGACCTGCAACGCGATCGGCCCGCGAACCGGCTCGTGCAGGGCGATGTGGGCAGCGGCAAGACCGTCGTGGCGGCGTACGCCATGCTCCAGGCCGCAGCCAGCGGGCATCAATCCGTCATGCTTGCACCGACCGAACTGCTCGCCGAGCAGCACGCCCAGTCGCTGACCAAGATGCTCGCGGGCTCCAAGGTCTCGATCGCGCTGCTCACCGGTTCGCTGAGTGAACCCGAGCGTGCATCCATCGAACGCAGACTTGCATCGGGCGAGATTGATATCGCCGTGGGTACGCACGCCGTGCTCACCGACCGCGTTCGGTTCAAGTCGCTCGCGGTGGCGGTGATCGACGAGCAGCACCGCTTCGGCGTCGAGCAACGCGCCAAGATCCGTGCCAAATCGGCCGGCGCGGACTCGTCCATCTGGCCCCATGTGCTCGTCATGACCGCGACGCCCATCCCACGCACGCTCGCGATGACCGTTTTCGGCGACCTCGACGTCTGCGCCATTCAGGGTCTGCCGCCGGGCCGAGCCGGCGTACGCACAATCCACGCCCACCCGCAGGACCGCGCCAATGTGTACGCGCAGGTACGAGCGTGCGTCGATCGCGGCGAACAGGCGTACGTCGTGGTGCCCGCCATCGACACGGGCCAGCAGGAACCGATGCTCATCGCCTCGGCTCATCAATCGAGCGACGATGTTCCCCCGCCGAGGCCCATGCGCGATGTCAAATCCGTAGCGGAAGAACTGACCAACGGCTGGCTCGAGGGTGCGCGCATCGCGGTGCTACACGGGAGGCTCAAACGCGACTCCCGGGAGCGCATCATGGACCGCTTCCGCAACGGTAAGATCGATGTACTCATCGCAACCACCGTGATCGAAGTCGGGGTCGACGTTCCGAGCGCCACTGCGATGGTCGTCGAAGATGCCGATCGCTTTGGGCTCGCACAATTGCACCAGTTGCGAGGGCGCATCGGCCGGGGCGACAAGCCCGGCGTGTGCCTGCTCGTGAGCGACCCGCCCACCGATACCGCCCGCGAGCGGATCGCGGCGATGACCCGCACGACCGATGGCTTCGAACTCGCGGAACTCGATCTTCAGCTTCGTGGGCCGGGCGACCTGTTCGATACCAAGCAGGACGGTGCAGCCCCGCTGCGAGTGGCGGACCTGTTCGCCGACCGCGAGCTTCTCGAACTCGCGAGGCGTGATGCGCAGAAGTGGATCGACCAGTCACCCAGGCTGGGCAGCGCCCAAGAGACGGTGCTGCGGAGGCGTGTTCTCAAGACGCACGGCGAGCGATTCCAGCTCGGGGACGTGGGCTAGGTGCTGCGGCCAGCCCGGCGAATACCATGCCTCCATGAGCACCAACGCCTTGATCGCGTCGGCCTTCGAGCATGCCGCCGCCCTTCTGGAACTGCTGGGTGAGGACAAGTTCCGCATTAGCGCGCACGCTCGCGTGGCCCGCGCTGTCAATGACCTCACCACCGATCTTGCGACGATCGCTAACGATCCAAAGGCGCTGACCGCGATCGAAGGCATCGGCGCCAAGACCGCTGCCAAGATCGAAGAGTTTGTGCGCACCGGCAAAGTCGAAGAGTTCGACGAACTGGCAGCCCGCGTGCCCGCAGGGTTGCCCGCGCTGCTGAACGTGCCGGGGCTCGGCCCGAAGACCGTGCGAAGGGCCTGGCAGGAGCTGGGCATCGAAGACGTGGACGCTCTCAAGGCGGCCATGGACGACGGCTCGCTCGCAGGCTTGCCAAGGCTGGGGGCGAAAGCGGTCGAGAAGATCCGCAAGGGCCTCGACCAGCTCGAACGGTCGGCGGGCAGGCTGCCTCTGGGTATCGCGATGCCGATGGCCGAGCAGATTGTCGCGTTCTTGCAAGCACTCGACGGCGTCGAACGGGCCGCGTTTGCGGGCTCGCTGCGCCGGGGCAAGGACACCATCGGCGATCTTGACATGCTGGTCGTGGCAGCGGACGCGGCAGCGGTGCACGAGGCGTTCTGCGCGCACGAAGACGTGGTCAGCGTTATCGCGCGCGGCGAGAGCAAGTCGTCGGTGCTCATGAAGCTGTCGGTGTCGCTCGGGCGATGGGGCCGAGCGATTGGCAATGACGCAGAGCCCGCGGTGCAAGTCGACCTTCGCGTGGTCGAGGCAAACGCCTGGGGCGCTGCGATGCAGTACTTCACGGGCTCCAAGGAGCACAACGTCAAGCTTCGCGAGCGAGCCGTCAAGCAGGGGCTCACACTCAACGAGTACGGCTTGTTCCAAGACGACGGCGGTGATGGCCCGCCGCAATCAAGGGGCCTCGATCCGGTCGCTTCGGAAAGCGAAAAAGACATCTACCGCGCGCTCAAGGTGGTGTTTCCCGAGCCCGAGCTGCGAGAAGACCGCGGCGAACACTCGGCCAAGAAGCTCCCGGAGCTGATCCAGCTTGGCGATTTGAAAGCAGAACTGCACGCGCACACAACCGAGTCCGACGGCAAGCTCTCGCTCGATGAGCTGACCGAGGGCGCGATCGCGCGCGGCTTCCACACGATCGCCGTGACCGATCACTCCAAAAGCTCGGCCCAGGCGGGCGGGCTCGATCAAACGCGGCTGCGCGCGCAAGCCAAGCAGATCGACGAGGCCCGCGATCGGTTCGGTAAACGGGTTCGCATCCTCAAGGGCTCGGAGGTGGACATCCTCGCCGACGGCTCGCTCGACTTTGACGACGACACGCTCGCCTCGCTGGATGTGGTGGTGGCGAGCCCGCACACGGCGCTGTCGCAAGAGCCCACGGCGGCAACCAAGCGGCTGCTGCGGGCGATCGAGCATCCGATGGTGCACATACTGGGTCACCCGACTGGCCGACTGATCAACGCGCGCGGCGGGCTTGAGCCCGCGATGGACGAACTGATCGCGGCGGCCAAGGAGCACAACGTCGCGCTCGAGATCAACGCGCACTGGATGCGGCTCGACCTGCGGGACACGCACGTGCGCGCAGCGGTCGAGGCGGGATGTCTGCTCGCGATCGACTGTGATGTGCATGCGATGGGCGACTTCGACAACGCCCGGTACGGCGTGCTGACGGGTCGGCGCGGGTGGCTGACCGCGGAGCAGTGCGTGAACTGCTGGCCCGTAGATCAACTGAGCGAGTGGCTCAAGAGCAAGCGGTGAGGTGCCCCTTCCGGGCGGGACAGTTGCGCATTGCCGTTATCTACTAAACAGAACCAAGAGAGAGATGTAGGCAACGAAGAGACCCCCGATGGCGGCGAGCCCCACGACGAAGGACTTGGCGCATCCGGAGTTGGACCACTTGGGCTCAACCACTTGGTGGCAGTTGAAAAGAAGTTGCGAGCAGCCGCACTCGGGGCACTCGGTCTGGCTACGGCTTATGACAAGCCCTTCAAGTGGGTATTGGCACTGCTCGCAGAGCAGGGGCATGGTCGCCCGCGAATCCTCCCAGTTGTGGCGTTGAGAGGCGTGAAGACCGGGCGTGTAGTCGCTTACGTCCAGCGGCATCCGCCGAGCAATGGCCTCGGCCTGCACGATCGATGTCGCCGAAACGATGAGTGTCTGCCATGGCTCTTTGGAATCCACCGGGCGAACCATTATTGTCCAGTCTTGCAACGGCTCTTTGGCTGGCTCCATGGAAAGCAGTTCGTTGCTCGAAGGCGAGCGGTTCGCCCGGTGGCGGCGAGTACCTGGCCCCCTACACTCTGCTCCCATGTTCGACCGACTCAGCGATGGTTTCAACTCCGTTTTCCGCAATCTCAGCGGCAAGGGCAAGATCACCGAGACCAACGTCCGTGAGGCGATGGACGAGGTCCGTTCGGCCCTGCTGGAGGCCGACGTCCACTACGAGGTGGTGCAGCAGTTCTGCGAGGACGTGCTGAGCGACGCGGTCGGCCAGAAGGTCACCGAGAGCCTCAAGCCAGGTCAAGAGATGATCGGGATCGTGCACGAGCGGCTGGTCGGGCTGCTCGGCGGGAGCGATACATCGGCTGCCGACTCGGCGGCGCTGGCGGCAGCGGGTGTCAAGACCGCGCCCAAGCAAGCGGGTACGCCCGAGGCGATTCTCCGCGTGAGCCCAGGGCCAACGGTCGTGATGATGTGCGGCCTTCAGGGCAGCGGCAAGACGACGACGTGCGGCAAGCTCGCGGCGCACCTCGCCAAGCAGGGCCGGAGCGTCAAGCTGTGCGCGGCGGACTTGCAGCGGCCCGCTGCGGTCGAGCAGCTCGAGACCGTCACCAAGGGCGCTGCAGAGTTTGCAAAGGGCAAGGCGCCGATCACGTTCTACGGCGAACCCGAGCAGTGCGCCGAGTACGGCAAGGCGGTGGGCGTAGCCGTCGATGTCTGCAAGCGCGCGCTCAAGGCGGCGCAGGCGGACCGCACGGACGTATTGATTCTGGATACCGCGGGCCGGCTGCACATCAACGACGAGCTGATGGGCGAGTTGCAGCGGATCCATAAGTCGATCTCGCCGCACCATATTTTCCTTGTGACCGATGCGATGACGGGTCAGGACGCGGTGAACTCCGCGCGCGAATTCCACAAGCGGCTGAGCGTTGATGGGATCATCCTGACCAAGTTCGACAGCGACACGCGGGGCGGCGCGGCGCTCAGCGTCAAGACGATCACGGGGGCACCGATCAAGTTCGTGGGCATCGGCGAGAAGGTCGATGCGATCGAGCCGTTCCACGCCGAGCGAATGGCCGGGCGGATTCTGGGCATGGGCGACGTTCTGAGCCTTGTAGAGAAGGCGCAGGCGGAGGTCAGCGAGGAAGAGGCCGAGGCGTTGCAGGCGAAGATGGCCAAAGGCGAGCTTGGGATGGACGACTTTCTCAAGCAGATGAAGATGATGCGCCGCATGGGTCCGCTCAAGCAGATCATGGGCATGCTGCCCGGCGCGGGGCAGCTGCTCAAAGATGTGGATGTGGACGACAAACAGTTCGACCGCGTCGAAGCGCAGATCCACTCGATGACCCCGGCCGAGCGCAGCAGGCCCTCGATGATCGACTCGGGCCGAAGGCGGCGCATCGCTGCGGGCTCGGGCATGCAGCAGCACGAGGTGGGCCAGCTCGTCAAGCAGTTTGATGCGATCAACAAGCTGACCAAGCAGCTCGGCGGCATGGGCTCGGGCGACCAGATGGCTGCGGCCAAGCAGATGGCCCGCGCGAGCATGGGCGGCAAGATGAAGAAGGGCACCCGCGCAGGCGGAGGCGGCTTCAAAAAGAAGCGGCGGTGAGCATCACAAGAGGGCCAGCAGCAAGCGAGCCAGCAGATAGACCGTCGCAAGCACCAATAGACCAAATGTTGCGTAGAGCAGCTGGGCTGGGCTCTTGGGAATCCAAAGATCGAATCGGTGAGCACGAGTTCGGTTTGTAGCCGTTTGCACAACTTGGGGAAAGCCGCATTCGGGGCATTCAACGATTGAGTTCGTGACGATGATGTCGTTGAGTGTGTAGTCGCAGGCTTCGCAATTGAGCGGCTCGAACGAGGCCATCAACAAGTGCAGGTTCGAGGGCTCGCTCTCGTCGGCGAGTGTGACTGAGTCCTGGCTGACTTCTAGGCCGTAACGGCGGGCAGTCGCGATTGCGTGGATCTCCGACAACGCATGGATGCAGAGCGGCTGAAAAGGTGCGCCGGTGCGTGCGGGCCGGACTTCTAAGTGCCACCGGCGCGTCATATCATGACACCGCCAACTGCTCGCTAGCTTTGCTGACGCTTTGGTCGAACTCGAAGAACTCGTCGAGGTGGCAGACGGTTACGACCTTGTGGACCTGCTCGCAGGCGGCGGCGATGCGGATTCGGCCTTTGCCACTCGCGAGCTCTCGGCGGAGCATGATGAGTTCGGCCAATCCCCGGGACGAGATGAGTTCGAGGCCGCTGGCGTCGATGATGACCCCGGCGCGCGCACGCTGCGCCTCGGGGAGGTCGAGCAATGCGGCGATCTCGGGCAGCTCGCGCAGGCCCGTGAGGTCCTGGCTGGTTGCAACCACGACCACGACCGCCGGTTGTGATCTGGGTGGCTGGCTCACGTGGCCAGCATAGCCGGGGCTGGGCGGCGCGTGCGCTGGCTGGCCTGTGGCTCGACCGTCTATGGACCACCGGCCAGGGAGCTTACTGATGACTGGAACAATGAGCTTGTGTGTCTCGATCATGGCTGGCATGTTGGGAAGCGCGGGCGTGAGCTTACCGGAGTCGGCCCTCAGCGAGCGCGCCGGTCCGGACTTATCAACCATTGATGGCACGATCGAGGGCCTGTACGCGTCTATTTCCGGACCCGCAGGTCAGGAGCGAGACTGGGAAATGTACGACGCGGTGTTCACCGATACAGCCCGGATGGGCGCGGTCGTGGGCGCAGCCGACGGCGAGAGCCAGCTCATCGAGATGACACCCGCTGAATACAAGGCTCAGTCGGGGCCGTTCCTCGTCACCGCGGGCTTCACCGAGAGAGAGACGCACCGCGTGCTCGAGGTCTACGGCACGGTGGCGCACGCGTGGAGCAGCTACCACGGCACGTTTGTCCGCCAGAACGGCGACGCGGGTGAAGTAACGGGCATCAACTCGATCCAGCTCATTAAGCAGGACGGGCAGTGGCGGGTCACGAGCATCCAGTGGGAGTCGACCGACACCGCTGGCCCGATCCCGGCGAAGTACCTGGACTGAGCGCACGCGTCTCCGCAGCGAGGCATGGACATCTGAACTCTCGGTTCGGCCCGGTTCGAGCGGAGCGCGCCGGGCCAACCCTTTGCGCTCTATCCACGCTTGATGGGCAGGAAGTCGGCTTCTTCGCCCTCGGCCCACGCCTTGAACCGAGGCCAGAAGAGTTCGCGTAGCGCGATCTTGAGGCACGCGGCGAGCGGGATCGCGATCAGCAAGCCGTAGAACCCGAACAGGATGCCGCCTGCGAGCGAGGCGAACAGAATCGTCGGCGTGTCGAGGTTGGTGCTCTTGCCCTGGATTCTCGGCGTGAGGAAGTAGTCGTCGGCGGCCTGGCCCAACTGGTACACAACGAGCGGCGCGATGACGATCCACCACCACGCGCCGCGGAAGCCATCGACCGGGTCGAGCCACATCGCGATGATCGTCGCGGGTATGCCGATGATCGCGAGGTACGGCACGATCGAGAGCAGCCCGATCGCGAGGCCGAACAAGATGGGCGCTGGCGTGCCGATGATCCAATAGAGGATCGAGAAGATGATGGCCTGGATAAACGCGATGGTGAGCCTGCCGCGCACAAAGCCGGCGACGACCTGATCGAACTGGCCGATGAGGCGGTGGGCGAGTTCACGCTGGTCATCGGGAATGAGCTTGTCGCCGAACTCGATGACCGCCGACCATTTGGTGCTCACGAAGAAGAAGAAAAACGCGGTCAGAAACGCCCCAAAGCCGAGCATGCCAAAGCCCGTGATCGCGTTGACGGTCGCGGACAGCGCATCGCGGCTGGTCTGGAAGATGCTCGCGGAGATCGCGTCGGCGTTGGCGCGCACCCAGCCGAGCACCCGGGCCGAGAGCGTGGTGCCATGCGCCGTGCTCATCGCATCGGTGGACGGCTGTTCGTCCGATGAAGCGTCGGTGGGCTCGGGCTGGTCATCGCTTGGCTCGCCCTGTGCGGGCTTGTTGCCCTTGAGATCAAACTCATGCTTGATCTGTTCGGTGACCCACTTCCACTGGTTGGGCACGCGTTCGGCGGCGGCCTCGTCCTGCGGGTTCTGGATCGCGACGTACACCAGCTCGATGTCGCTGCGCACTTTGCCGACAGACTCGACGCCCTGCTTGATGCCGAATGCGAGCGCCAGCACCGCCGGCACCACAACGACCAAACCCGCAGCGACGATCAGCCCGCCGGCGGCGGTCGATCGGTTGATACGTTCGGAGCGCGTCAGCAGCCCGATCACCGGCTCCAGCAGGTACGCGAGCAGGATCGCCAGCAGCAGCGGCACGGTCACGAGGCTGAGCGCTGAGCCGAGCCAGAAGACGCCCACGATGAGCAGCACGACCAGCACATCGCGGACTGGCTGGATCTGCCAGAGGTGCAGATCGCGCCACAGCTTGCGTGGTCCACCTGCATCGGTGGTTGCGTCGTCGGTCGGCTTGGTTGTGGGTTGATCGGCCATGGAGCCGCAAGGATACCGCGAGCATCAGTTCGGCGCACTCGGCGAAAGCGGCGTACTCGGCTCAGGAGGCTTGGAGCGTCTCGAACGCCTCGCCGAACTCGTAGACATCGACAAAGTCGTCCATCGAGTCTTCGTCGGTCTTCCGCATGAGGCCGACATCGATCATCGCGAAGACGATCTTACCGAAGTCGGCTGTGCCGTTGACCCCCCACCGCCTGAGCACGGTCAGGGCGAGCTTGCCATACTGCTCGATGGCGTAGTCCCGCAGGCCAAGGCAGAGCTGCTGACCGTCAACGTGGTTGGACTCGTCCGCAGCGGCCTCGCTGTTGCCGTCGATGCCGTGGAGCATGGTCACCGTGTGGTTAAGCCCCTCACGCACGAACTGGAACGCCTCGGGCGGAAAGCTGCCGCCCGAACGCTCTTGCATGGTCTTCCAGTTGATCGGCTTGGGCTGGCTCACGGAGCTTCCTTCCTGTCGGCCTTGGGCTGGCGGACCAACCCGATAGGCCTGCATGGTATTCGGCTCAACACCCCCGCAGGATGCAGTTCTGGGCAGCCGGGCCCACAAGGAATCCAGCATTCACCCGGTCACAACACCCGCTCAGCCCTTTTTGCTGACATGCGGGCTGGCTGCCTCGTACCACCTCAGCGGGGCCTGGGTCCACTCGCCGCAGTCGCCGATGCCCACCCGCGTCGAGACCACGATCTCGCCTTTGGCCTCGCCGGGCTCGAGCCAGAGCGTCTCCCCCTCGCTCAGGTCGTGCCCGTTGAGATCGCGGTCGAGGGCCATCGCCTGGCAGAGCTTGCCCGGCCCGCTGCACAGGTCGCGGTCCTTGAATGGCTTCTTGAGGGTTCGGCCGGCCGTGCGCAGCTCGTGCATGCGGGCGATCCCGTCGATGGGTTCGAGCGCGCGAATGAGCACGGCCTGTGGGTCGTCCTTGCGCGCGCACACCACGTTCATGCAGTGGTGCATGCCGTAGGTGAAGTAGATGTACGCTGTTCCCGCAGCAGCGTACATCTGCTCGGTCTTGGGCGTGCGCCTGCCGCCCCGCGCGTGAGAGGCGAGGTCGTCCACGCCCATGTACGCCTCGGTCTCGACGATCCGCCCGGACAGCCGGGTGCCGTCGTCGAGCGTGCGCACGAGCACCGCCCCCAGCAGCCTCTGGGCTGCTACGTCGGCGGTGGTGGCGAGACTGCGTATCCCGATCGCGGAAGCTGTCAGTTGGACCTCCCAATAAGATGGAATGATGATCGTCGTTGATCCTCACGGCAAGTTTACCTGGACGCTGCCCATCGGGGCACGCGTGCGGCGAAGCCGGTGGCGTCGCCTGGAGAGAGCTGCCCGGCCCTTGTGGCGAGGCACTTTGCTCGCTGTCGTCGGAGTGCTGGCAGTGACGCTCCTGATCGTCTACTTCGGTTTTGGTATCAACCCTCTGCATCTGCCGGGATCGTGGTGGAGGATCGTGCTCTTCGGCACAATCGGCGTACTTGTGCAATTCGCACTTCTTTGGCTCTACATTCCGCTGGTCTGGCTGCTTCCGATCCACGGCAAGTCCACTCCGGACTTCATCTCCTCGGGACGATTCGTGGTGCCCTACAAAGACATCACCACGTGGCGATTCCGATGCCTGCAGTCTAGAGCCTCGATACTCCAGATCACGTTCGACCGATTCCCTCACAAGGGGATCAAACGGCGGCTGTACCTTCCCGCCGAAGTCGATGTTGAGTGGATCCGATCAAGACTGTCTCACGCCAATGAACAGCAGCCAAGGAGGTACTGAGCGGCCTCATCGGCGGGTTTGGCCAGCGATCGGCGGGAGAGGCAGGAAATCATGCTTTCCGCAGCATACCCGAGCTCGGCAGATAGAATGAGGTGGATACCAATCCCGAGGCCCGCGAACGGAGGTGGTGGATGTCCATGATCGTCTTCAACCGAGTGTGTTACACGCTGTGCGCCGTGAGCATCTGCGGAGGCGCGGCCACCAGCATGGCGATGGTCTGGATCACGGAAGACCACGATTCACTCTGGCGCGTGCTCTTGAGCTTCCTGATCCTGTTTCTTGCCGGTGCCGCCATGCTCTCGATCAACATCACGATTATGCGGCGCGGCAACTGCAAGTAACGCTTCACGCGTACGCGTGCAGGCCCGGTAGCAGCAGGTTGACGCCGAAGTAGGTCCAGAGCATCACAACGAAACCCAGCACGCTGAGCCACGCGGTGACGACTGACTTGCGCGTGCCGCCTATGACCTGCCGAACGTGGATGACGATCAGGTAGATGATCCATGTGAGCAGCGCCCAGGTCTCTTTGGGGTCGAACGCCCACCACCGTCCCCATGAGTGGTCGGCCCACCACGCGCCCAGCAGGATGCCCACGGCGAGCGTCCAGAACGCGAGTTGGAGCACCGTCATCTGCGCCTTGTCGAGATCGGCGAGCAGCTTGGCCTTGGACGGCGCGGGGCTAGCGCTCGCATCGAGAGCCGTGCCGGTCGGGGCCTTCTTGGCGGCGAAGTGCGTGCCGAGTAGGAACAGGCTGATGATGAACCCGAGCGTGATGAGCCCGTAGCTGGTGAGCACGGTGGTCACGTGGTACTTGAGCAGCACGGAGGTGTTGAGGATCGCGGCCTCACGCTCGATGTGAACGCCGGGGATTCCCGTCTGCGTGGCGGCGGTGAGGATGAGAAACCCGCTCGCGGCTGCGGCGGCGCCGTAGAGCCACTGCCGGCGGGCGATCATCAAGCCGGTCCCGACGAGCGACGCGAACAGCGACACGCCGGTCATGGACTCGAACTGGTTCTGGATCGCGAACCGCTCAGCGATGATGCAGCGCATCGTAAAGCCGAAGGCGTGCAGCGCGATCGCGACCACCAAGAGCGAGATACCGACGGTGACCAGCCAGCCTCTGCCGGTAGCGAACGCGAGCACGAGCGCGACCGCTGACACGAAGTACACCCACATGCCCCAGTCGAACGCGCGGGTGCGGTTGTAGGTGTACTCGAGCTGCGCGCGCGTGGAGGGGTACAGCTCCGCGTTGATCGCGGGCAGCGCCTCGGCGAGCCGAGCGATCGCGGCGTTGGCGGCGTCGGCATCGAGAGCGCGCCAAGCCTTGCCCAGATCGAGCGCAGCGGACTCGGCCTCGGTGCTTGTCTGGAGCAGCGTGAGATCAACGCCGGGCAGCGCGTCGCCCTCGCTGAGATGGTGCCAGCGGTCGGTCTTGGAGACGGGCGCGATGAGCAGCATGTTGTCGCCGCTCTTTTCCCAGAGCGCGATGCCCGCGCGGAGGCTGTCGAACCCCTCGCGGTACGCGGCGTCGAACATGGTGGACTCGTTGATCTCGGGTCCGAAGCGCTCGGCCATCATCGGGCTGATGCGGGTCAGCGCGTTCCAGCGCTTGACCTGCAGTTCATCGCCCGGGAAGGCCGCTTCGAGGAACGCCTCGCGCAGCGGCAGGAAGTTGATGTGCAGCAGCGGCTTGTCGAGGTAGAAAACCGGATCGATCGTCAGGTCGAGCAGCGAGAACGCGGGATCGAACTTTACCTTGGTCGGCTTGCCGTCGATCTCGGGCATGAACGAGATGCTGCGCCGACCGGTGATCGCGGTGACGGTCTCCAGCGCGAGCGTGTCGAGGATTTTGACCCGGCCGTTGTGGAAGATCGCGAGTCCCTTGAGCGGTTCGAGGTTGATGGCCTCCGCGAAGGCGAGCTTCTGCTGGATGCTCGCCCGGTTGGCCATGTTGAAGGTCGGCTCACCGAAGGGCGCTGGCAAGCCATCTGAAGCTTGGGAGACCACTTGCGACTCGGGATGTGCGTTGCCCGCGGGGCCTTGTTGCGCGCGCGCCGTTGGGGCGGGCAACAGCCAAGCCGCGAGGATGACCAAGAGCAGCACGATCGTATTGCGGTTGAACATGGTCGGTTCCTGTGGTGGATTGCGTGCAGCAAGACTCATCCGGCTTGCGCCTGTGCGGCAAGTTTGGACTTGCGGCGCTTGAGCAGCGTCGGTTTGACATAGAACGCCCAGGGCGTTCCGAGTGCGATGAGCACGCCGCCCAGCGCGATGATGGTGATGCCCGGGTTGTTGCCAACGCCGAGGATGGTGAACAAGACGTAGGGCCTCTCGATGGTTGAGCCGGGTGCCCCAATCTGAGACTCGGACTCGCGCCACGTGGTCGCGTCCCAGCCGGCCTGCGAGAGCTTGAGCTGGCTCGGGGTCAGGCCCAGCACCAGCCTGCGAAGGAAGTCGACGATCTCGGGCGCATCGGTGTGCTCGCGGTGGGGCGCGCGGAGCGGGCTGTTGAGGCTGACCTCGGCTGTGAACGGTTCAAGATCGGGGTCGAGCGGCATGATGCGCACCACCGAGCGGAAATCTCTGGGCGGTCCGTCGTGCTCGTAGGGGATCATCTCAAAGTCTTCGAGCCCGAGTGTGAACCCGGTGAGCGGATGCTGGCGGCGGCCGAACGCGAGCTTGATGCTGCGTTTGGTGCTGCCCGGGATCTCAACCGTGCGCACTTTCTCAAGCTCGCTGCCGAGGTACCGGGTGAACGGCAGCCAGACGACGGTCGACCACCGGCCGGGGGTTGGGTCGGTCGCGGGGCGATCGGCGGAAACCTCGACCGCGAGAAAGGCGTTGTCGTGCGTGCCGATGAACCGCCCGATGCGTTCAAGCTCGGGCGTTGGAACGGGACGATCAAACGTGGCCACGTGCGCCCAGCGTTCACCGATGGCGACGGACATAACCGGCGGCTTGGGCGCGTCTTCGGGTACCTGTCGTTCGCTCTCAAAGCTGGCGAAGATGTCGTCGAGGCGGGCTTGGGCGGGCAGGTCCAGCATCGTGCGCACTCGGCCGTCGGGCAGGCGCACGATGGCGCGAACGGTGCCGTCGGCGGGGCTCTCATCGAGGTAGATTTGCAGCCTGTCCGCGTCGATGTACGAGATCAGGATTGACGGGTCCGCGTCGCGCCGGTTGGGCCTGCCGTCCTCGGCGACGGACAAGATGTCCTGATCGATCTCGGGGAACCGGTGGTAGGCGTAGCGCGTAAACGCCTCGCCCTCGGGCGGCACAACCTTTATGAGCGCCACGCTGCTCGTCGCGCCCTCGTAGCCCTCGGTGATAATCGGGAAGGGCGGCTGGGCGAGCAGGCTCTCGACGGTGAGCGTGTAGCCCGCGACCTCGTGGGTCGCGCCCTCGCGCGCGGGCAAGACTGTTCGCACGCCCGCTTGAGGCAACTCAACGACGATGCCGTGGTTGGCTGCATCGGGGATGACCTCGCTGAGCGCCGCGAATCGGCGGTCGGTCATGCCGCGGGTGAGCTCGATTCCGATGAGGTCGGACTCGCTCACGCGGTGGGCGGGCTTTGCTGGCAGCAAGATGAACGAGAAGTCGGGTTGGCTCTGGTCGCCGATGGTTAGGTAGACGATGCGCAAGGGGTTGAGATCGGCATCCGGCGCAAAGATCGGGGGCTCGGCCTGCACCCAGTCCTGCTGGCGATCGGCGTAGGTCGCGTAGCCCACGAGGCGCATGCGGATGTCGGGGTCGACCATGCCGAGCGTTGAGTCGGGCACGACGAGATCGAGCGTTCGGTCGCTCTCGCGCTGTGCTTGGGTCAGGATCGGCCTGCGCGCGAGGTCGAGTGCTGACTGGTTCTGGGGCTCGCCGCGAAGGGGGGGCAGGACATCGAGCGAGACATCGTTGTAGCGCGGCACGCTGGTGATGGGTCGTTGCTCCCAGCTGCGGAACTGCTGAACGTACAACGTGAGGTAGGTGTTGTCGTAGAAGGTGGTGGCCATCGGGCCGGGCTGGAGCTGGCCGGTCGCTGAGGGCGAGGCGTGCAGCAGGACGTCGCCTTCTTTCTTGAGGCCCTGGTAATACACGCTGCCGAGGGCGAGCAGCACGATGCCCGTATGGACGGTCAAGACGCCGAGGTTGAGGAAGTTGAACTCGATTCGGCGCAGCGTGGCGGTGACCATGTTTACGACGAACAGCCCGAGGATGAGCTGCATGGGCCACGCCGAGTAGAACTCGAGCTCGGTCAACTCAACGGATGGAAGCCTGCGGATGGTCACAGAGGCGTATTGCTCAACGAGTCCATCGAACAGCCGCCAGGTGGCGCCCTCGTGCACAAGCGGGCTCAGCTTGGGCCAAGTGGCAAACCATGCGAGCCCGCCCACCACCAGAGCCGAGAGCCAGGCAGCGACGGGCTTGTTGCTGAGCGCGCGGACGACAGCGCCCACAACGATCGCGGGCACGAGCACCGCCGCCAAGGCGTTGATCCACTGCAAGCCCAGAACGAGCAACCCAAGCGGGATGCTGGCCAGGATGCTGTAGACGCCGACCAGCGAGAGCAGGGTGACCGCGAGGGCGATCGAGCTGAAGGCGCGCAGGACAAACTTGGCGGGCCAGGCCCAAGCTGGAAAGTGCTTGTCATCCCAGGCGAGTGATCGCCGCCACTTTGCGCTCATGAGCCTGCCTGACCGGTGTCGCCCCTTTGGATCGACAGCCAAAATTCCTGTGAAACAAGATAATCACCCGTTCAGCAGGATACTAGGTGGTAAAAAGCTCCCAAACACGCCCAAGTGGCCCGGATTCGGTCCGATCGGGACGATTCCCAGGCCGGCGGGCGTGGTCCCCCGCGCCAGGGTGAACTGGCTCGGATCAAGCCCGAGTGCGTACGCGCCGGAGGTCGTGATCGCTTCCAGTGCTTTGGCGGCGGGCAGGCCGTCGCGCTCGACGAGCCGGCGGGCATCGTGCCACGGGGTGATGCCCATCGCAGCCTGCTCGGGAGGGAGGTTGATGATGGAATCGGTGCCCAACGCGACGCGCACACCCGCTGCGATCAGTTCCCGGTAGCCATGCGGGCCGAGGGCGATGGATGCCCCGAAGTACTCACTGGCGCGCGGGCAGTAGACGACGACGGCGGCGGCATCGCGGAGACGGCCGATGAGCCGATCGCGGTCGGGCTGCTCACCCAGATCGTTGACGTGGACCGCGAGCAGCGGCGGCTGAGCGGCTTGCTCCGTGTCGGCATCGCTTGCGTACGCCTCGAGCGTGTGGTCGATCGGGTGCAGGCCTTGGCCGACGACGCTGGCGAGGTCATCGTGCCACATGCCCCAACCTTGCAGCATGTCGCGTTGAGGCCCGGTGGCGTTCGCAATAAATCGGCGTTCTTCGATGGATTCAGCGAGGTGCGTGCAGACTTGCAGACCCAGCCGAGCCGAAAGCGATCGGACGCTTCGGTAGGCCGCAGGCCCGACGCTGTAGGGCGCATGGGGTGATATTCCCAGCGTGGCGCGGGCATCGGTCGGCCAGCGCTGACTGAGTGACTCGATGAAGGCGATGAACGTGGCGATGCTCTCGGCCTCACGCTTGCCGATGGCGAAAAACTCAGCGAATGAGGAGCCCCGCAGGCCGGACGCTGCGAATGCGAGCGGGGCTGCATCGCAGAGCCCCGTCGGAGGGCAGCCGGCGATGTCCCCCACCGCGACCACGCCTCCCGCCAGCGAGAGCGAAGCGCCCATGCGCACCGCAGCGGCGATGTCTTCGGGCGAGGTCTTTCGGCCGGCCATCACGTCCTTGAGCCAGTCGGCAAACGGTGTTTCGGGGTCGAACGGCCTCGGCCCCACAGCGGTCAGATCGAGGTGGGTGTGGGCGTTGACGAGCCCGGGCACGAGTGCGAAGCCGGGCAGGGAGAGGCGGTGGGCGTGCGGTGTGGACGGGTGGGCCTCGATCTCGGTGGTGGTGCCAGAGGCAATGACAGAAAACGCACCTTTAAGAGGCCCGGGGCCGAGTTGTCTGAGATCGACGGCTGAGCCGAACTCCAGCAGGACGGCTCTGGGGGCGAGATCGGCATTGAGCCCCGAGGCGTCGATGCGGAGCAAGGCCCGGCTCGAAGGGGAGGTAGGAGGGGTGGGTGCGTGGATTCCGCGCTTCGGGTTGTTGGTGCTGGGTTGATTCATGCGGAGAACGCCGGGGTTCCGATGACCCAGAGCATTGGGCGACGATAGGATTCGTTCTTATCGGGGCTTAGGCCCGGCACGAACAAACTGATGACGCAATGGCTTGGGCGGCACGCCGCCCGCAAGTAAGGAGAGCCTGGATGCTCAAGCGATCGACACGCGGCGTGGTACTGGCAGCGGGACTGCTGGTTGGACTTGGTGGACTCGGGGGCTGCTCGACCACGGCGGAGAACAGCCGGCTGGGCGACTCCAACAAGGTGCTCACCGCCCGCAACCAAGAACTGCAATCGGCTCTCGACGACTGCCGGCGGACCAATGCGGCCCTTTCGGGCAGCGGGGATTCGAGATCGACGACGATTACATCGTTGCAGACCCGCAACAACGATCTTCAGCGGCTGGTGGACGCACAGGCCGCGACGATCGCCGAGTTCGAGGGCCGAATCGCGGGGCTGGGCTTCAGCCCGCTCGACGCGAGCACGGACCGCAGACTCCAGCAGCTTGCGGCTCAGTACCCGAACCTGATCTCGTACGACTCGCAGCGCGGCATGCTGCGGTTCTCAAGCGACCTGACGTTCGACTCGGGCTCGGACGTGGTCAAGCCGTCGGCGCAGCAGAGCCTTGCAGCGCTGGCGAATGTGCTCAAGAGCGGCGAGGCCTCGGGCTATGAACTGATCGTCGTTGGGCACACCGACAACCAGCGGGTCAGCTCGGGCACCGCCCAGCGGCACCCGACCAACATGCACCTCTCGGCGCACCGGGCGATCTCGGTCCGCAACGCGCTGGTCGGCATGGGCGTGCAGGCCGGGAAGATTCAGGCAGCGGGCTGGGGCGAGTTCAGGCCCGCGGTGCCCAACAACGCCAACGCCGGCACGGCCCAGAACCGCAGGGTTGAGATCTTCCTTGTCGCGGACACGGGCAGCGGGAACGCCCCATCGGCCTCGGGCGGCGGCAGCGGGATGGTCGACATCAACCGCGCAACGCCCAGCCGGCAGCCCGACCCGACCAAGTAAGCACTCGATCCCAGCCAAGGCCATCAACCGAGCCCGGACCCGTATTGGGTCCGGGTTTTTGCTTGCGACGCAGGTGCGGATTCGGTTCCTCAGCAGAGATGACCAAAGCGCTGACCGCGTGCTGTCAGAGCAATTGGATCAGCGAGTGCCGTGAGGTCAGTTCGATGGCTTGGCCGCGATTCGGCGGTTCACGTCTTCGCGCGTGGGCATGAACGCCACAACGACGCAGGCGGTCGCGAGGATGAACGCGATGACCGCAACTGCGAAAGGCCAGCCGACGCTGCGCAGCGCCGAGTCGATGATGCGGATCTTGGGCGTGCTGCCGGTGGGCATGACGTAGAGCGCCGCGTCGTACTGCCATGTATCGGGCTGTAGCGTCGCCACGCCTGCGACCTCGGTGGGCGGTTCTTCGTCGTAGGGTCGGCCCTGGGGGTAGGCGAAGCGCTCGGCGTTGATCGTGCCGTCGGGCATGAGTTCGCGGATGGCGAACGTCCAGTCGCGCTTCCACACCCGGCCCCATGTCTCGGCATCAACCCCTTGGCGCGGAATGCGCGCGACGATGCAGAGCCGGTCTGGTATCTCGCCCGATTCGATGCCGGCGATGAACTGCTCGGGGGTCTTGCCGCTGATCGGCGCGAAACGCATGACGCGCAGCCAGTCCTCGTATTCGACCAGTCCCGGAAAGCTGTCGGTGTGCACGCGGCGCTGGAAGGGCACGAGCAGTTCGAACGACTGATCGCCGTAGGTAACGCTAACGCTGCCGAGCGGCGAGGCATCGGTTGCTGGCTTGCCCGTGATCTCGACGAGGCGGCCTGCGAACTCGAAGGCGGGCTCGGTGACGGGTGAGAAGACGTAGATCGTCCTGCCGTGATCGCGTTGGTGGGCGCCGAGGCGCTGGGCGACAAGCCCCGTGATGCCAACACCGATCAAGGCGAGGACGATCGCGGCGGCGAAGTACGGGGTGCGCCTAGTGCGGGTTGGCTGCGGGCTGGTCATGGTCTGGCTTGGAGGCGTCTGAGTGGTCGGTTGCGTGTTCGTCGGCAGCGTGGCTGTCGTTGTGCTCGGCGGGGATAAACAAACCTGGGGTTAGGCCGGTTCGACGGATGTGCTGGTTCGCGGTCGAGAGCGTGGCTTCCTTCTTCTCGTAGCCTTCGTAGTAGTGGTCTTTCCAGATGTGCTCGGCGTCTTCACGCGACATCGGGCCGGGGTGTTTTTCGTCGCCCTCGGCCATGAGTTTGAGGATTTTCTGCTCGCGAGCGTGGGCGGTGATCGGCCCGCTGAACGAGGTTCCGTCTGGAAGGACGATTCCCGCGCCCGTGCCGCCCGCCACGATGGACTGGCCCTTGTACTCGTAGACATGGCCGCGGTTCAGGAGGTCGAGCGCGGTGAAGCCGAGGAACATCGCGAACGCGAACAGCGTGAACAGGAAGATCATGCCGTTCATGGGGTTGCCGCGGCGGAGGCCCATAAAGAAGAGCAGAACGAACGTGGCCTTGATGGTCGCGATGAACATCGCGATGAGCGCGTTGACGTAGTCGGGGATGGTGATGGCGATGGACTTCACGAGCCATGACTCGGCATTCGACACCACGATGGTAAGGAACGTGAAGAACAGCAGGATGAGCAGCACGACGGTGAGAAACTGCCACGAGTAGACGTGGTGGTGGATGCGTTCGTGGTGGCCGTGCGGATCAACGGGGTTGAACTCGTGGTCCGCTTCGGGCTGTGCTGCGTGGTCGTGTGCCATGGTCGGGCTCCGGCGTGCGGGCGGGAAATCGAAGTAGCGGGCTTAGTGGATGAGGTAGAGGAGCGGGAAGAGGAAGATCCAGATGAGGTCGACGAGGTGCCAGTACAGGCCTGCGTTTTCGAGCAGGGTGAAGTGCTTGGGGCCGTAGGCCTGCTTGGTGACCGAGCGGTAGAGCACGAAACCCAGCAGGCTGGCACCGATGAGCACATGCAGGGCGTGAACGCCGGTGGCCATGTAGTACATCGACCACCAGAGCGGCTCGTGCGGGTCATGGGCGTAGGGATAGCTGAAGAACGCGCCCGGGGCCTTGCCCTGCGCGAGCTTGGGGATGTATTCGAACGTGAGCTTGATAAAGAAGAACAGGAACGCGCAGATAAGCGTGATGACCAGGTTGATGTTGAGCCATCGCTGGTTGTTGATCTGCGCACAACGGATCGCCATCGCGACGGTGAATGAGGAGATCAGCAGCACGACGGTGTTGAGCCCGCCGTAGAACGGGTCGAGATAGTGCGAGCCGTTGGCGAACGCCTCGGGGTACTTGAGGCGGTAGATGGCGTAGAAGCAGAACAGGCCTGCGAACAGCAGCACCTCGGTGGCGAGAAAGAGCCAGAAGCCCTGCGTGCATGCATCGAACTCGTCTTCCTGTGTGCGGAAGTGCTCGGCCTGCTTGTATTTTTCCCAGCCGGGCTCGGCCTGACTGAGTTGGTTGTCCCCGGCGGTGCCTGGGTCGATGGCGGTCATGCGAAGGCTCCGGCTGTGGTGGCTGATAAGGGTCGATCAGCGAGCGGCGATGCGTCTGGGCTCAATGACCCATCAGTGGTCTGTCAGTGGTCCATCAGTGGTCGAGAGGCTTGTCGGGTAGCGGGAAGTCCTCGGGGTCGCAGTGCGGCGGGAGGACGCGGTCGAAGTCGTACGGGCCGTGGGTGACCAGCGGCTCGTGGTGGAAGTTGTGCGCGGTCGGGGGCGACTCGGTTTCCCACTCCAGGCTGAGCCCGCCCCACGGGTTGGGCGGGGCTTTGGGCCCGGCGACCAGCGAGTGCAGGAAGTTGACGAGGTGGATGAGGAACCCGATGAGCAGCAGCCAGGAGCCGACGGTCGAGATGACGTGCAGCGTCTGGAATTCATCGACGTAGCTGGCGTACCGGCGTGGCATGCCCTGCGTGCCCAAGAAGAACTGGGTGAAGAACGTGACGTTGAAGCCGACAAAGACGATCGCTCCGCCGAGCATGCCCACACGCTCGTTGTACATGCGGCCGAACATCTTGGGCCACCAGTGATGGAGCCCGCCGGTGAGCGCGATGATGGTGCCGCCCATCATGACATAGTGAAAGTGGGCGACGATGAAGTAGGAATCGTGCAGGTGCAGGTCAGTTGCAAGGGTGGCCAGGGGCAGGCCGGTGAGCCCGCCGATGAGGAAGATAAAGATGAACGACAGGGCGTAGAGCATCGGCGTGTTGAACGCGATCGAGCCCTTGTAGAGCGTGGCGACCCAGTTGAAGATCTTGACCGCGGTCGGGATGGCGACAAGGAACGTCAGCGCGCTGAAGACCGCAGCGGCGATCTCGCCCATCGAGGCGAACATGTGGTGGCCCCACACCATGAACGACACCGCGGCGATGCCCAGCGAGGCGTAGGCCATCGCGTTGTAGCCGAAGATGTGCTTGCGGGAGTGGACGGGGATGAGTTCGTTGATGACGCCGAACGCGGGCAGGATCATCACGTAGACAACCGGGTGGGAGTAGAACCAGAAGAAGTGCTGGTACAGAACGGGGTCGCCGCCCAAGCCGGGATCGAAGATGCCGATGTGGAAGATGCGCTCGAACATGAGCAGCAACAGCGTGATGCCGATGACGGGCGTGGCGAGCACCTGGATGATGCTGGTGGCGTAGATAGCCCAGATAAACAGGGGCATATCGAACCAGCCCATGCCCGGCGCGCGGAGCTTGTGGACGGTGACGATGAAGTTCAGGCCGGTGAGGATCGAGCTGAAGCCGATCACGAACACTGACGCGACCATCACCGTCGTTCGCCACTGGGATACATCACCGGTGGTTGAGTAGGGCGTGTAGAACGTCCACCCCGTTTCGACCCCCATATACAAGATCACGATGATCGCAAGCACCGAACCGAAGACGTAGATGTACCAACTCAGCAGGTTGAGTCTTGGAAACGCGACGTCTTTAGCGCCGAGCATCAGCGGCAGCATGAAGTTGCCGAGCGTGGCCGGGATGCCCGGCACAATGACCATGAAGACCATGATCGCGCCGTGCAGGGTGAAGGCGCGGTTATACAGTTCGTTAGACTCGGCGAGATTGTCCGCCCAACCGATAGACTTGAACAAGCTGCCCGTCTCGATGGTCTCAATGGTCTCAGCACCGGTCGTTGGATCGACGGTGAGCACCGAATCGATGCGGTTGGGTTCGAGCAGTTCAAGGCGCACCACAAGCGCCGAAACGCCGCCGAGGAAGAACATGGTGAGCACGGCGGCGAGGTACATGACACCGATCTTTTTGTGATCGATGGTGTAGACCCAGCTGAGAACGGTCTCGAAGAGCGTTCCCTGCGGGGTCAGGTAGCTGCCCTCGTCGTGGTGGCCGCCGTCATGGTCGTGGTCGTGGTTGCTGCTCATGGCTGTGGGCTCGCGGGCTGGGCATCAGCCTCGTCGGCGGGCTGTTGGCTGGTGTCGGTCTCTGG
Organism: uncultured Phycisphaeraceae bacterium; assembly: GCA_964352615.1. Classification (GTDB taxonomy): domain Bacteria; phylum Planctomycetota; class Phycisphaerae; order Phycisphaerales; family UBA1924; genus OFTM382. Next base: position 27,491 of record CAYGSG010000012.1, on the reverse strand, counting down.
GTTGTCGCCCTCGGTTTCGGGCTCGGTCTCGGGCTCGAAGCTGCCGCCTCGATCCGACAGGTGCTTGAGGTATTGGGTGATGTAGCTGACTTCTTCTTCACTGAGCACGCCCGCGTAAGGGGTCATGCCGTTGGCAAAGCCCTGGACGACCTTGGCACTTGGGACGTAGATGGACTCACGCATGTAGTTGTCCATCAAGACCGCGTCGCCATCGATGTCGGCCTGCGTCATAGCAGGCCCGTTGGAGAACTCGCGGGGGTAGCCGTAGTTGTTGAGCCAGGTGGGGCCGGTGCTGGGAGCTCCATCGACGGAGTGGCAGCCGAAGCAGCCGTTGATCTGCGCGATCTGCCGGCCGATGTCCCAGGGCTCACCCTCGAGCTGACCTTGAATCTTCGTGAGCCAGACGTCGTAGGGGACGACTCTGATCACCGCCGCCATCTCGGCATGGTTCTGCCCGCAGTACTCGGCGCAGAACACCCAGTGCTCGCGGTAGAGGTAGCCCTCTTCGTGGGTGTAGTCCTTGCCGCTCAAGGGTTCGGGCTCGATCCAGATGCTGGTGTACCGGTTGGGGATGCAGTCGATCTTGGTGCGGAAGTCCGGGATCCACCAGGCGTGGATGACGTCGGAACTGGTGAGCCTGAACTTCACCGGCCTGTCCGCGGGTGCGTACACCAGCGGGACATCCACCGCCCCGATGCGCACGACCTCGGTAGGCTTTCGACCGTTGGGATAGACGATGTTCCAGTTCCACTTCTGGCCGGAGATCTGGTACTCGAGCGCGTCCTTTGGTGCCACGAGCTTTTGCAAATATGGCTCAAGGCCCGCAAAGAACAGGTAGACCAAGAATAGCGACGGGATCACGGTCCAGGCAATTTCGAGCTTGGTGTTGTGCGATGGGCTGACCGGTGCGGGCACGCCGGGCCGGCGACGGTAGCGGATGGTCCAGAAGATGCTCAGGCCGATGAGCACCACGAACCAGAACACGCTGAACCACCAGATGGCCATGAACAGAAAGTCGCTATCGACCGCGGGCTCCCACACCGTGTTGGCCCTGAAGAACAGGCGTTGCAACCAGCCCGCGTCGTTGACCGCTGGCCCCGCGGCGACAAGGCCCTCGGTCAGGGTGGAGACGGGGTCAGCGATCGCGGCTGGGATAGGCGCTTGGGGAGTCATGAGTGGGATCCGGCTGCGGGGGCGGCCAATGGAGCAACAGATGAGCGGTCGGCGGACGATGCGCTCGCCGCGGTACGGCTGCGAACCAACCGCTCGCGGAAGAACAACCCGCCGATGAGCGCGACGAGGAACAGCACGGTGAGGATGCCGCCGAGTTGCATCACCCTAAACGCGGACAGCGCGTAGCTGCCGCTGGCGGGATCAAAGCGGTAGCAGAACGTTGCGACCATGTGGCCGAAGTCTTTGGAGATCGTGCCGTCGGAGGCTTCGATGAGAGCCAGCTCGACGTCTCGTTTGGGCAGTTCGAAGCCGTGGATGTAGCGGGAGACCGTGCCATCGGGCGTGAGAAAGATGGTCGAGACAGGGTGCGAGTACTCGCCGTTGTAAAGCCGCTTGAACTGAAAGCCGACCTGCTCGCCGAGCGCCTTGGAGTTGCCCTCAGACGCGACAGAGAAGGTCCAGTTATCGCGGACCGACTGGGTTGCACCCCGTCGGTACTGCATCAGCTCGTTCTCTTTGACAGAGGCCGCAAGCTGGGAAGTCTCGTCGGGATTAAAGCTCACAATGAGCACGCGGAACTCATCGCCGATGGTGAATTCCAGCTCGTTGAAGCACTGCTGAAGCTTGGTGAGCGTGGTCGGGCAGACGACCGGGCAGCTGTAGTAGACCATCGCGAGCACAACGGGCTTGGTCCCGTCGAGAAAGTCGCTGAGGCGGACGGTTTCGCCGAGCGAGTTGGTCAGCGTGATCGAGCCATCGACCTTGCTTCCGAGTCGGTCGGCGACGGTGACATCGACAAGCTGTTCGGGGGCCTGGCTGGCGTTGTCCTGGAGACGCTGGGAGATGCCGCCCGCGCCGGGATCCATCGGAGAGGACCGCTGCGCCGACGAAATCGAGGCACCGAACGCTACCGCGCCCACAGCCACCGCCCGCAGGCTCAGGGAGCCGAAGCGTGCAAAGCGGGTTGGCCATCGAGTGGGTGCAATCATGACGTGGTCGTGGTCTTCTAATTAGCGGCCGTAGTCCTCGATGACCGCCTGCTGGGCCTGCGAAAGCGGGAGCTGGATGGTGCCTTTGGCTCGGTCGATCCATTGCGCACCGGTCTGGCCTTCGAGGGCGGTGGCGCGGTACGCCAGCGAGACTTCGGAGCCCGCAAAGTTCATGTCGCGCTCGCCCTTAATGCGGGTGATCTGCCCCTCGGCATAGACCTGCACGCCGAACGTGACGACGAGCACGGTCGTCGAGAGCACGACCAGCACGCTGAAGATGAGCCCGATGTTGACACGCTGGCCGTGCTCGTGCTGAGGCTGGCCCTCGGCTTTGGCGTGGCGGAACCACTGGTCGAGCTGGTCTGGCGTGGTGTGTTGGTCGGCCATGGGGTGAGTCCTGCTTGGCTGTTTACCGCTGGGTTCGTTGAAACCTCAGACGTAGTTTCGGTGGTTGAGCGCCTTGGGCAGACGCGGGTCCTTGATCGGAATAAGCGGGCCGGACGCGACTCGGCGAAGAAGCATGGCGAAGAACACGCCCATCACCCCCACCACCGCCGCGATATCAACCCACCAGCCGAACACGCCGGGGCCCTCGGCCATCACGGCGTTGTACGCCTCGGTGGACTGCTCGGGTGACAAGCCGGGCGCGAGCGAGGCCTGCCAGGCGTCGTAGGCGTAGACCTGAGGGCGGATGATCCAGAACAGGTCGAAGATGTGGACGAGCACCAGGCCCGCTGCGAGCGCGCCGATCAGCGGCGTGAAACGCTTGACGGTCCGAGGGAGAATGAGCAGGAAGGGCAGCACGAAGTGCCCAGCGATGAGCGCGTAGAACGCGATCTCCCATCCGCCGCTCTTGCGGATGTTCATGAACGCGGTTTCTTCGGGGATGTTGGAGTACCAGATCAGGAAGTACTGGCTGTAGAAGATGTACGCCCAGAAGACGATGAAGCTGAAGAGGAGCTTGGCGTGGTCGTGGTCGTGCTCGGGGGTCACGATGCCCGTGAGCCGGCCCGAAGCACGGAGGCCCGCGGTGATAAGCAAGACGATCGCCAGCGCGCTGAACGCACACGCCGCGAAGTAGTACACGCCCCACATGGTGCTGAAGAAGTGGTAGTCCACCGCCATCAGCCAGTCGAAGCTCAGAAATGCGAGCGTCAGCGCGAGCGCGGGGATGCCCCACGCGCTGGTGTGGCGCATCTTGGCCGTGAGCCAGCGGTCGCCCGTGCGGTCCTGTTCGAGGCTCGCGCCGGTGAGGCGCTGGCTGAGCACGAAGATGATGAGCCAGTACACCACGGTGCGAAAGAGCCAGAACGGCACGTTGAGGAACGGCTCTTTGTTCTCGGCCAAGTACGTCTCAGAGCCGATCCAACTGAACAGCGTGCCGCCGGTGAAGATCTCGAGCACGGCTGTCGGGATGAGCAGCAGCATGATCCACGGGGCGAGCCGGGCGAGGTGCTCGAACTGCCTGCGAACCGTGATGCTCCAGTGCGTGTTGAGCAACTGAAAGATCATGATGAGCATCAGCGCGCCGATGCACGGCGCGAGGGCCGCCATCACCGCAGCGTGGTACGAAGCGATCGCGTGCTTGGGGCCGATGGCCAGCCCGCCGATGATCGTCAGAATGAGGCCTGCGGCGCCCGCGAACATGCAGACGCGGGACAGCCCGCTCCACGCGCCCTGCGGCAGCTCGATGTTGTCGGATCGCATCCGCTTGTCGGACGCGACATGGTCGAGCCGATGCCCGTAGGCCTCGTCGCTGATGGCCGGGGTGTAGCTGGTCATGGGGTCTCCCCGTCTGTGGAAACGGCTGGCGCCCCAGCGGGTGCCGGCACGATGACACGGGTTCCTTCGAGTTGCTGGCGTGTCTGCTCATCGAGCGCCTCGATCGAGCCCATGCGGGCGGCTTGCAGCACGCGGAGGTGAGCAACAATGGCCCAACTGTCCTGCTCATCGATGGCGTGTGCGTAGCCGGGCATGCGGTTGGCGCCATCGACGCCCCACACCCCGTTACGGATCACGCTGAACAGGTAGCCGTCGGCACCTTTTTCGCCGCCGATCTGGTACTGCTCGCCGTGCAAGCCGGGCACCGGTGCGGCCCACTTGCGGCCGGCCATGCCGCCTGCGGTGGGCGTGGCGCCCTCGGCGTTGTAGCCGTGGCAGGCGGAGCAGAAGATGCCGAAGCGTTCGGCGCCTCGCGCCAGCAGTTCGGGCGTGACCTCGACGGGGATGCGTGCCACCGGCGTGCCGTCGGGGTTGTTCCCGAAGTAGATGTCGGCTTCGTCCTTGAGCAGCCCCGCCCGGCGAGACAGGTTCGTCGCGTTCCAGTCCTCTTCCATGATCGAAGCCGAGTAGCCGAACGCGACCGAGCCCTCTGGCGGCTGGCGCATCGTTCGGCCGTCCTCGAAGAACTGCGTCTGGCTCTGTGGGTTGAACCGGGGCTGGTCGTCCATGTCAGGGAAGAACTGGCGCGGCGGCTTGTCGGTGCGTTCACCCCGGCACGCGGTCATGCCCGCGGCGGCGAGGAACGCAACCGTACCGATCAGGATGGATCGAACGAGTCGGCTGTTCATGCCTGGGACTCCTCGATGAGCTCGATGTTGCTCGCGCCGGCGTCGCGGAGCGCAGCGATGGTCTTGGTCGGATCGAACGCCGCGTCGCGGGCCTCGATGCAGATGAAGTAGCAGTGGTCCGTCGAATCCAGAAAACGCTCGGACTGGAACAGCGGGTGGCTGAAACGGGGCAGGCCGTTGAGCGCGAGCATGCCGAACAGGGCGGCAAAGGCGCTGAGCAGCACACCCAGTTCGAACGTAACCGGCACGTACGCCTCCCAAGCCCAGGGGTCTTTGCCCTGCACCACGAACACGTAGTCGATCGCGTTCATGAAGTACTGCATACCGACCGCTGTGCACACGCCGGCAATCGCTCCGCCGCCGATGATGAACGGCAGGATGGTGCGTCGGCTGCCCATGGCTTCTTCGATGCCGTGGATCGGGAACGGGGCATGCACGTCCCAGTGCTTGTAGCCCGCGTCGCGAATGGCCTCGGCGGCGTGGTAGACGTCGGCGGGGGTGTCGAACTGGGCGAGCAAGCCGTGGATCGGCGCGCCGTCTTCAGTAAAGAACGGCGCGGGCTTGACGGGGAAGAACGGGATGTAATCGCTGATGGCCATGGGTTAGTGGCTCCCCTCGTCGTCGTGCTTGGCGCCGCCTCGCGGGTCGTGCGGATCGCCCTCGGGCATGACCGCCTTGATCTCCGCGATGGGGAAGATGGGCAGGAACCGCATGAAGAGCAGGAACAGGGTCATGAACAGGCCGAGCGTGCCGACGAAGGTGAGAATGTCGACCCACGTCGGGAAGAACATCTGCCACTCGCCGGGCAGGAACGCGCGGTGGAGGCTTGTGACGATGATGACGAAGCGTTCGAACCACATGCCGATCGTGACCAGCAGCGCCACGCCCCAGATCACCACAGGGTTGGTGCGCATCGCACGGAACCAGAACACCTGCGGGCTGATGACGTTGCAGCCGATCATCGTCCAGTAGGCCCACCAATACGGTGCGCCGCGGTCGCTCATCCAGTCCGGCACCACGCGATTAAACGCGAACACCTCGTACTCGTACTGGTTGCCCGAGTACCAGGCGATGAAGAACTCCATCGCGTACGCGAAGCCGACCATCGTGCCTGTAGCGAGCAAGATTTTGGCCATGTTCTCGAGGTGGCGGAGCGTGAGCAGGTCCTTCATGTTCTTGAACAGCTCACGAGCCGGGATCAGCAGCAGCAACACCATCGCGAAGCCGCCGAAGATCGCACCCGCGACAAAGTAAGGCGGGAAAATCGTGGTATGCCAGCCGGGCACGATCGACGTTGCAAAGTCGAACGAAACGATCGAGTGCACGCTGAGCACCAGCGGCGTCGAGATGCCCGCGAGGATGAGGTACGCGTTCTCGTAGCGGTGCCAGTGCCGGCTTGAGGCACGCCAGCCGAGGGCGAGAAAGCCGTAGATGTAAGCCCGCAGCGTGTCGCTCTTAAACGGCAGGTTGAACCCGATGCGAGGCATGAACGGCAACTCGGGAGCTTCAAGCCGCATGAGACCGCTGATGCCCCGGCGCAGCCGCTTATCAGCGCGGTCGCGGAGCGTCGCGAAGTCCGGGATCATGCCCATGTACCAGAACAGGAACGACACCGTCGCGTAGGTGCTGACCGCGAACACGTCCCACAGCAAAGGCGAACGGAAGTTTGGCCAGATCCAGTTGGAGTTAGGGATCGGGAAGATCATCCAGATGAACCAGATGCGACCGACGTGGATGCCCGGGAAAATGCCCGCGCAGATAACCGCGAAGATCGTCATGGCCTCGGCCGAGCGGTTGACCGCGGTGCGCCACTTCTGCTTGAGCAGGCAGAGAATGGCGGAGATCAGCGTGCCAGCGTGACCGATACCGATCCAGAACACGAAGTTGGTGATGTCCCACGCCCAGCCGACCTGGTTGTTCAGGCCCCACGTGCCCACGCCCGTGATGATGAGGTAGAGAATCATCACCTGGCCGATGCCCGCGATGGAAGCCGAGGTCAGAATGGCTGGCAGCCACCACTTGCCCGGGCCTCTTTCTTGGTAGCCGCAGACGATCTCGGTGATGTCCTGGATGGAGCGTCCGCCGAGCACGAGCGGCGGCTCGGACGCGGGATCTTCGATGAGCGAGCCATCGCCGATGTCCGTCGCGGTGCCCGCGGGCGCTTGAGGCCTAAGCCCCGCGAGCCGCTGCGTCGTTGCCTGGTCGGGATGAATCGAGCTCATGCGTGGGCTCCGAGGATGTTCAGGCTGAGGGCGTAGCCGGGGTCTTCAACGCGCTTGGCCGGGTCGTTGCGGAACAGACCCGCGTGGCCGTCGCCATCACCGCCGTCGCTCTCGCCGTGCTTGAGCGCTTCGGGGACTCTCGCGGCGATATCGACGATCTCAGGGTTGGGGTTGGTGACGTGGATGAGGTGGGTGGTGCGCGGGCGTGTGTTGAGGTACTGGAGCAGCAGGTAGCCTCGCTGGTTGTGCCGCTGCTCGTAGACCTTGCTCGTCTCATCGAGGATGTCGCCGAACACGATCGCCTCGCTCGGGCACGCCTGCTGGCAGGCGACCTGGAAGAACCCATCGGGGATGTTCTTGAGGTCCTGGAGCTTGGTCTCGTAGCGGGCACGGTTGATGCGCTGGATGCAGTAGGTGCACTTCTCGATGACGCCGCGCGGCCGGATGGTGACGTCCGGGTTCATCTGCATCTTGGTGATCTCATCGAGCTTGGCGCGGAGCCTGGGCGGGATGAAGTTCTGGTTGAACGACTGCTTGTTCTCTTGCAGCTTGGGGGTCAGCTCGTCGGCAAGGTCTTCGGTCGCGAAGCGCGGATCGAGCCCGCCGTTGTACTTGCTCTGGCCCCAGTCAAAGAAGTTGAACCGCCGAACCTTGTAAGGGCAGTTGTTCATGCAGTACCGCGTGCCGATGCAGCGGTTGTACGCGATGACGTTGAGCCCCTCGTCGTCGTGTACCGTCGCGTTGACGGGGCAGACCGTCTCGCACGGCGCGTTCTCGCAGTGCACGCACGCCATCGGTTGGTTCATCATCTTCGTCGGCGCGTTCATGTCGTCGCCCACGAAGTAGCGGTCGACGCGGATCCACTGCATCTCCCGGCCTTTGGCGACCTCGTCCTTGCCGACGACCGGGATGTTGTTCTCGCTCTGGCACGCGATGGTGCAGGCGTTGCACCCTGTGCAGGCAGCCATATCGATGACCATGCCCCACTGCGGGCCTTTACTGAACGCGGACCCAGCCTGGGCGTTGCCCTTGGATGCGTTCTGAGGGTTGTTGTACGCGCTGATGCTCGCGGGCGTGTGAGCGAGCTCGCCGAGCTGTTCGCCCAGATGCAGCTTGCCCTTCTTGGCCACGGTCGACGCAACAAACGGGTCCTTGACTTTCGCGTAGCCGGCCTTCTCGGCCTTGCCCGCGTGCTCGGCATAGATCTGATGATCGAGCGAGCGGGCCACCGCGGTTCGGCTTTCGAGCGACCAGTGGTTCTGCGTGCTCGAAATCGAATGGCTGCCCTTAACGCGCTCAAGCGTGGCGCCGGTTGCCGCAAAGCCAAAGCCGGGACGCACCGCGCCGACATCAAAGCCTACCTGGTTGCCCACGAGGCCCGCGTGCGTTCGGCCGTAGCCCAGCGCGAGCGACACGGTGTTGTCCGCCATGCCCGGGCAGACCCACACGGGCACATCCATCGAACGCTCGCCGATGGTGATGCGGGCCATGCGGGCCTGTGGCTCCTGGCCCTTGGTGTAGACCTCCGACGGGTTGTCGGCGTACGCCGAGAGACCAAGAGCTTTCGCGGTGTTCGGGCTGACCAGCGCGGGGTTGTCCCACACGACCTTGGTGATCGGGTCTGGCAGTTCCTGAAGCCACGCGTTGTTGGCATCGCGTCCGTCGCCGAGGTTGCCCACATGGAACGAAACCGCGAGCGACGTAGCCGTTGGCGCGGCTGCGAGCTTCAACTGGCCGATCGCCTGCGACACGCCTCCGCCGTTGATGTCGGTGCGTGCCGCATCACGGCTGGCTCCCGCGAGCACGCCGTCGTGCAGCGCCCGGCGCCAAGCCTTCTCGAAGCGCTCATCGCCGGAGCGCATGCGGAGCTGCTGCGTCCACGCGGCGCGAACGATCTCGTAGCCGTCGGTCTGCGCTTCGCCGGCGAGCATCGCGACGAACTCGATGTCGCTCATCGCGGGCTCGTAGAGAGGCGCGATCATCGGCTGCGTGGGCGAGATGGTGCCGTCGAGCGATTCGCTGTCGCCCCAGCTCTCGAGCCAGTGGGCCGCGTTGAGCGACCAGGTGCTCGCGGCTGCGGTCTCGCTTTGGCCTACCGAAAGCGTGATCGTGCTGGGCACAGAAGCGAACAGCTCAGCGAACACGAGTGAAGCGGGCGCGTCGTACACGGGGTTGGTGTTCAGACAGATAAGCGTCTTGACGCTGCCCGCGCGGATCTTGTCGGCTACCCCAGCAAGATCGGTCGCGCCCGCCGACTGCCGCTTGGCGTAACGCACGGTCGTGCCCACGTTGCCGAGCATGTCGTTCATCGCGTGGACCAACGCGTGGATCGCTGGCGGCTGGGTCGGACCCGCGACCAGCAGGCTGTGGCCCCGGTGTCCCTCGGCCATGAGGTCCTTGGCAAGCTCCTGAATAAACGTGCCGTTGCTTTCGGTCGGTATCTGCTCGAACGCGCTGGCATCGGGCACGTCGACTGCTGCGAGCGCGTCGGCGATAACCTGCCCGTCGCGGGCCGTACGCATGTCCATGAGCGTCCGCGCCAGCAGCACGACCATCGCGCTGATCTGCTGAGGCGAGAGCGCGAGCCTGTGATCGGCAATGCCGCCGAGCGTCGAAAAACTGCTCTCGAAGCAATAGATCCGGCTCATCGCGTCGGTCGACTTCATCGGCCGGCGCTTGGCGCTCACGCCGCGAGCGTTGGCGACCGACTCGCTTTCGCGATCGATCAGCACGCGGTCGAAGCTCACGATGACCTTCGCCTTGTCAGCGCTAATCAGTTCGTGCATCGGTTCGTTGAACGCGATAGCGCTGCCCTCGATCGCGTTCCGATCCGCTGCCGCGTTGTGGAAGGCCCACGTGGCCTGCGGGAACTTGTCCATCAGCTTGGCGCGAACGAACCGTCTGGTCGGGCTGTCGATGTCGTCCGAGACAATCACCAGCCCTGCGCCTCGATCGGCCTCGTGCACCGCCGTGAAGTTGGACTCGGCCCATTTGCGAAAATCGTCCCATGTGGCCTCGACGTGGCGGCTCTGCTCGGCGTGGTGGAACACCGGGTACTTGAGCCGGTCCGGGTCGTACATCGCCAGAATCGACGCGAGCGTCGACGCGTCGGCCTTGCCACGGCTGACCGGGTGGAGCGGGTTGCCTTCGATTTTAGTGGGCCGGCCCTCGTGCGTCTCGACCAGCAGGCCCAGAGCGCCGCCGCCGGTCACGGGCACGCTCGTCGCGTAGTACAGCGGCTGACCGACGATGACTTCCTCGGGAACATCACTCGAGTAGGTCAGGATCTTGTGGTCGGGCCGGCGGCAGCCGGGCAGCGCGGCAGCGCCCGCCACCGCGAGCGAGGCGCCCATCAGCTTGACGAACGTGCGACGGCTCTGCTCGAGCAGCTCGCTCGCGCCCTTGGGAAACTCTCGCTCGACGAACTCGCGGAAGTTCGGCGTCGCCGAATACTCATCGAGTGAACGCCAGACGCGTTCACCCGATGGAACGGGCTTGTCTTCTTGAGCGACGGCTTCGATGTCAATCTTGCCGAGGGTCGAGGGGCATTGGTCGGTGGTCATAGGGTCCTCGAAGGCTTAGCTCGATGGCTTGAACGGCCGGGCTCGATTAGTGGTGGCAAGCGCCGCACTGCTGGGGCGGGTCTTTGCGGAGGCTGGCGCGGAGGGCTTCGGCGTCCCACTTCCCTTGCCCTTTGGCGCGGTCGGCGAGCTCCTGCTGCACTTCGATGAGTCGCGTGACTTTCTCGGGCGGCACCAGATGCTCTTCAGGGTTGCGGTGACAATCAAGGCACCAGCCCATGCTCAGGCTCTCGACCTGGTGCACCACTTCCATCCCAGTGATCTGGCCGTGGCACGAGTAGCAACTCACGCCCGCGTTCAGGTGCACGTGGTGCGGGAAGTTCCGCACGTAGTCGGGCAGCTTGTGAACGCGGCGCCACTCGATCGAAGCGTCCTGGGCGTACGCCTCCAGCACGAACTGAATCTTCTGATCGTCGGCGACCTTCACCTTGTTCTCGGAGTGGCATCCCCAGCAGACCTTGACGGGCGGGATGTTCGCCTCGGGCGATTCCTCGATCTGGTAGTGGCAGTACCGGCAGTCCATGCCGAGCTGGCCGGCGTGGATCGCGTGGTTAAACCCGCTGCCGGGCTGGGTGGGCATGTACCCGACCTCGAAGAAGTCAGGCGTGGCCCAGTACCACGTACCCGCGACGACGGTGACCGCCGCCCCCATGCCGCCGATCGCTGCCAGGGTCGGCAACGCGTTCATCCATTTGGGAAAGAGCACCGTGTGCACCTCCGGGCCTGTGGGCCAAAACCATCTTGCACCGGAGCTCACACGACTCCCGGTTGCACTGTCTTTGTCGGAACCCAAACCGCCTGTTGACCTAACAAAATACGATCTGAAATTTCTGTCAGGCCGTTGTGATTCTTGCTGGACAGAAATATGGGCGTGTTGACCCTATTCTGTCAAGCCGGGAATCCGGCAGTCTCGAAGTTGAGACTCGTTCGCAGCCGCGAATCGGATCCATCCATGAGCCAACACACATCCAACGACACCACACCCTGCGCCCCTGCCAGCCCAATCGACCCCAATTTGGGCGCGGCTAGCGACCGATGCACATTCATCCAACCTGCTGTCACCATTGGGTTTGGGTGTTCGGTCGCCACCTGGTCCGCGTGGCTTGTGCTCGCCTCGCCGTGGGTTTCCCTCTCCCCGATGGGCGTCGGAGTCGGCGTCATCGGCGTGTGGATGCTCGCCGCCGCCTGGGCGGGCCGATTTCTGGGCGACCGCGACTGGACCCGGGCCGCCATGACCGGCGTGCTCGCCGGGCTCGTCACGGCCGGGGTCAACGTGCTCGCGCTGGGCAGCAAGCTCGTCGAGGCAGCCGACCCGGCGGACATCACCCGCGGCGAGGGTGTGCCCCACCCCGATGCCTTGTGGGCGGTGCTCGGGTTCTTTGTCGCAGGCGGCCTGATCGGCGGGATCGGCTCGGTCATTGGCCGGGCTGGTCCGACGGCTCGCACCACGGATGCCCAAGGCTGGTTCGCTCGCTTTGCGATCGTCGCAGCCGTCGCGACCGCCCCGCTGCTGCTGCTGGGCGGCGCGGTCACCAGCACCGAGAGCGGGCTCGCGGTCACCGGCTGGCCCGACACCTTCGGCGGCAACATGTTCCTCTACCCCATCAGCCTCATGAGCGAGCCGCGCGTCTACATGGAGCACACGCACCGGCTCATGGGCGCGATGGTCGGACTCACCATCCTTGTGCAATGGGCGATGGCGCTGGCAGCGGTCCGTCAGGGCTGGATCGAATCAGTCGTCGGCGTGGCGATAGGACTCGGCACCATCGGCGCTGGGTTCTCGGCGGGTGGCACCACGCTCGGCATGATCGGCGCCGGAGTCTCGTTCGCGGCCATCGCGTGGACCGCATCCGCCCTGTTTCGCTGCCGACTCACCGCGGCTGCGGGCGGCCTGCTCGTTCTTGTTGTCGCTCAGGGCATGCTCGGCGGGACGCGCGTCACCGAATCAAGCACGGGCCTGGCCATCGTGCACGGCATCATGGGCCAAGTCCTCGTCGCGCTGACCGCGGCCCTCGCCCTCTGCGCCAGCGCCGGCTACCAGACCACGCCCAAGCACGACAAGGCCCCGATGCGAAGCATGATCGCGCTGGTTGCGGCGCTGCTGTTGCAACTCGCGTTCGGGGCGGCGTATCGGCACCTCCGCCGTGGCGACTCGCCCGGCGCTTCGCACGCACTGATGTCGCACATCGCGCTGAGCATCGTGGTGGTGGTCCTCGCGGTGGTCGCCGGCTCGCTGCTGGCTGGCCCGAAGGCCGAGCGCGCGAGCAGATCGCGCGGCGCGGTGCGCGTGGGCAAGGGGCTGAGCCACATCGTCGGGCTGCAGTTCATCCTCGGGTGGCTCGCGTTCGGCGTGATCCACACCGCAGACGCGCGAGCAGGCATCCCGACCGCCGATCAGCTCTCAACCGCTCCGGTCGTGCCGTGGTGGGAGGCGCTGGTCGCCACTGCCCATCAGGCGAACGGCGCGCTGCTGGCAGTCTTCGCTGTGATGGCCCTCGCATGGGCCTGGCGGATGCGACGCGGACCCGCCTGACACGCCCCAGCCCGCTTTCCCATCAAATTCAGCCTGCGAGCCAGAGCTTGGCCCTTGCACCCGCGACCCAAACACGCGAAAGTGGTGGCGGAGCGAGCCCTCGCGCGTGCAATCCAGCATGGCGGCCAGCGTTGAGCGTGCACTGGGCTATAGGGCCAGAACGAGGAACCGTGGATACGCAGCAAGCAGGAGGCAGCCCCGTGAGCGAAACCACTGGCCAGACGCAGACGGGCGACATCCGCCCGGGCGTGATGACCGCCCTCGACTCCGAACTGTTCGGCGAAGCCCAGGCCAGGCACCTGCTCGCACGCGCTGGCTTTGGCGGCACACCCGCACAGGTCCGCACGCTCGCGGGCTGGGGGCTCGAACGCTCGGTCGATTACCTGCTGGAAGTTGGCGAGATCGATGACAGCCGGGTCGAGGCCGACCTGTTCGATCCGAACATCATGCGCCCCTACACCGCTGACCAGCGGGCGATGTACCGCGCCGCCCAGCAGCGCGGCGACGAGGACACCCTCAGCCAGCAGCGCCTCCAGCGTCAGCAGCGCCAGCGCGACGACCGAAGGCAGATGCGAGAGCTTCAGCGATGGTGGCTGACGCGCATGATCGAGACGCCCAAGCCGCTCGAAGAGAAAATGACCCTCTTCTGGCACGGGCATTTCGCCACCAGCTACCGCACGATCGAAGACAGCTACCACATGTTCCGCCAGAACCAGTTGTTCCGCAAGCACGCGATGGGCAACTTCGGCGAGCTGATGCTCCAGATCATCCGCGACCCCGCGATGCTCGCGTACCTCGACAACAACGACAGCCGCAAGGGCAAGCCAAACGAGAACCTCGCCCGCGAACTCATGGAGCTCTTTAGCCTCGGCGTGGGCCACTACACCGAAAATGACATCAAAGATGGCGCCCGCGCGCTCACCGGCTACACCTTCGACGACGACGAGTTCGTCTTCCAAGAACGCAACCATGACACCGGCGCCAAGGTCATTCTCGGCACCAAAGGCAACCTTGATGGCGACGGCTTTGTCATGGCCATCCTCGGCCAGCGCGCGGTCTCGCAGTACATGGCCTGGAAGTTCTACCGCTTCTTTGCCGCCGATACACCGCTCGAAACCCGCGCTCGCGGCCGAGAGCACGACAAGGCAGTCCGCGACATCAGCGCCGCGATGCTCCGCAGCAAGTACTGGATGAAACCCGTGCTCAAACGCCTGTTCATGAGCGAGCACTTCTACTCGGCCTCGGTCGTCCGCCAGCAGATCAAGAGCCCGGCCGAGCTGGTCGTCGGCGCGACACGCTCGCTGCTCACACCGGTCCGCGACCTCTCCGTCTTGCTCGACGCCATGGCGCTCATGGGCCAGAATCTGTTCTTCCCGCCGAGCGTCGCGGGGTGGGACGGCGGACGCAGCTGGATCAACACCTCCACGCTGTTCGTCCGCCAGAACGTCCTCGCGTACCTGCTCACCGGCAAGAAACCACAGGGCTACGACGGCGCAGGCGACAGCAAACGCTACGACGGCTTGCAACTCCTCGATGACCTCGTGCGCGACAACCGAGAGGCCCTCGGCGACATCCGCGCCTGCGTCGAGCACCTGCAATCGCTCACGCTCGGCCGGCCCACCGAGCTCGCCACCCACACGCTCACCGACTTCGTCAACAAGCACGGCGGCGAACTCACCACCCCCATCGTTACCGCGCTGCTCCTGCTCATCACCGCCATGCCCGAGTACCAGCTCAACTGAGCCTGCCGCTTCCAAGCCGCTTCCAAAGAGAGCTCCACCATGGACCTGCACAACAAGCCCGCATACACCCGGCGTGAGTTCCTTGGCTCGTCCATCGCGATGGCCTCTGCCGCGATGACCGTGCCCTCGTTCGTCAACGCCTCCGCGCTGGGCCTGCCGATGCCCGCGTGGGGCATGAGCTCGATCCCGGGCGTCGATGAAGACCGCGTGCTCGTCATCATCCAGCTCAGCGGCGGCAACGACGGCCTCAACACCGTCGTGCCCTTCGGCGACGACCAGTACTACCGCAGCCGTGGCGGCATCGCCATCCCTCAAAACCAAGTCGGCAAGCTTAGCGGCCGGGGCGCCGGCGGCATCGGCCTCCACCCAGCGCTCGATTCCGTGCGAGAGCTCTACGACGAAGGCCTCATGAGCATCGTGCAGGGAGTCGGCTACCCCAACCCCAACCGCTCGCACTTCAAATCCATGGATATCTGGCACACCGCCGACACCAGCGGCACGGGCGACGGCTGGCTCGGGCGCTACGTCGATGCCCAGTGCTGCGGCTTCGGCAAGGGCGAGAGCGGCCAGGTCGAGAAGGCGAACGAGGCAGCAGACGAATCCTCCGGTCAACTCGCTATCGCCCTCGGCCGTGAAGCCCCGCTCGCGCTGCAAGGACGAAAGTCAAAGCCCATCAGCTTCGAGACCGCCGACCTCTTCCGCTGGATAGGTGAAGACGTACACGAATCGCTCGCGAGCCCCTACGCCGCGCTCAACCGCGAGGCCGCCATGCACGCCGCAGGGCACAGCGACGGCGACCACGAGCACTCGACCGCTTCGTTCCTCGTGCGCACAGCACTCGATGCGCAGGTTTCGAGCGATCAGATCCGCAAGGCCGTCGCACGCCAACCGGGCGTGGCGTACCCGCAGACCAAGCTCGGCCAAGACCTCTCGATGATCGCCAGCATGATCGCAGCCGGGCTCAAGACCCGCGTGTTCTACGCGACCCACGGCGGCTTCGATACCCACGCCGGCCAGGGCGGACCCAACGGCCGCCACGCCAACCTGCTCCGCCAATTCAGCGAGGCCGTCAGCGCCTTCTACGCCGACCTCAAGCAGCAAGAGCAAGACAAACGCGTCCTCACCATGACCTTCAGCGAGTTCGGCCGCCGAGTCGGACAGAACGCCAGCGGCGGCACCGACCACGGCACCGCAGCGCCCATGTTCTTCTTTGGCCCCATGGTCAAGCCGGGCGTTATCAACACGCACCCCTCGCTGCAAGACCTCGACAACGGCGACCTCAAGCACAGCCTCGACTTCCGAAGCGTCTACTCGACCGTGCTCGAAGACTGGCTCAGCGCCGACTCGCGCGAAGTGCTCGAACGCGCCTACCGCAAGATCAGCCTGCTGAAGAAGGCGTAGGGTCCTGCCTCACCGATAGAACACGGTGTTCGCCTCACCGCATTCGGGGCACACGACAAGCTCATTTTCAACTGCGAGCCCTTGCAACCCGTAACCGCACGCACAGCGATTCGCCTCCACTTCGTTCACGATGGCTCGTTTGAGGCAGCCATCACGCATGGAGAGACCGCCTAGCGAAACGATCGAAGTTGCCATGATCGCGCCGATGCTGCTCCTAACCCAACTGAAGACATCCCACCCAACAAACTTGTCGCCAATGAGCAGCTCGATGAGAGCGCCTCCCATGAGCCCACTGGCGAAGGCAAATCCGGTTGTGCCGAGAAGGATGAACGCTTCGAGCGCCCACAGCCAAGGCTGATTTCGACGGAGTCGTCGCATGAAATCACGCCGTTCCTCGCGCGTGAGAAGCTGTAGATCGGGGTAAGCGTGGTAGGGGGACCAAAGTGGCAACTTGAGCCTGCGTTGATCGCGAGAGGTCATCGCAGCGCCTCGCTCGCGTTGGGCCGCACATCCGTCACGGCGCACCGCTTGCACGCGGCCGAACGTCGGTCTCGGCGTAGGTGTTCTTGCACTTCGGGCACTCTACCAAGCCGGTTTCGTTGGCCTTCAGATGCGCCAAGGTCGCATCGCACTTCGGGCAGAGACAGCCGTCAATGCGGGCCCAAAATCTGCTGTTGATTCTGCCATTGAGTCCCAGAATGCCCGCGCACATCAAGAGCACCCCTAGCGACATGAGGACGACCAAAAGAATGCCCACGAAAGCGGCCATTCCACCCGCGATGACCACCTCGGAGTTCGATTCGGCACGGTTGGGTGCTCCCATCCAGCTGATGGCCACTCCCGCCATGAACATCATCTGCCCGATGAATAGGGGCGATTTCATTCCCGGCACGGCTCGCTCGAACTGAGACTTGAGCATCGGCGCAGAAGCTCCGGTCTGTTTCGAAAGCTCGGCGTAGTCCGGCTCGCTCCACAGCCAGCCGCTACGTCGATTGAGTTGGCGTTGATCGGGAGAAGTCATCGCGAGCCACCTCTGGCAATGGGACGGATATCCGTCTCGGCGTAAGTGTTGCGGCACTTAGGGCACTCGACGAGGCCGCTGGATTTGGCGGGAACCTGCGCGAGCGAGCAGTCACAGTTCGAGCACAGCCCCTCGACGGTCCTGGAGAGCATCTGAGAGGCGTAGCCCACGACGCGGTCATGCAATCCGACAAACATCCATGCGACGCCTCCCACCACCAGAATGGTGCTCAGAATCGAGAGTAAGGAGAGACAGAGCGAATAGTCTGGGGCCACAATCGTCCATTCGGTTGTGGTGCCCAGGTCGCCACCCTGACGGGTCCAGGAGGACCGCGTCGTGGCCCCTGACGCAACAACAACGGCAAGATTCAGCAGCAGCCCGAGCCCGAGCACAACTTGGCCACATGAAGTGGGCCGCCAGCCGTATGACTTCATGATACGTTTGAAGTGCGCACGCAGAACCGGAACGGAAACACCAGTCATCACAGATGCTCGCTGGTAGTCGATGCGTGACAAGAATGCACGCTGGCCAACAATGGTCCGAGCGGCTGCCAGAAGATCGTCAGGGGATGAGCCACGCCTCATATCAACAAGCTTACCCGCTGCCTCCCGATTCTCCAAGCTCCCCCGCCAACAGCATCTCCGGCGTGAGGCCGCGATCAGCAAGCACGATCCGGTCCGCGCACTCGGGGCATACGACAATGCCATCGGTCGCGTTGAGTCCCGATAGCGAATAGCCGCAGATGCATCGCAACTCCAGAATGAACCGGTGGGTTACCGAATCGATCCACGAGTTCCGCACGAGTGCGCCGATCAGCATGGGAGGCAAGGCGAAGCAGACGATCGCCCCAACAAGGACCGGCACACCCAGCCATCCTGGTCCGTCGATGAAGATCGAATCGCCGATCCGTGTCTCTCCGAACAACAAGAGCGACGACGTGACCAAGACGATTCCCGTGACAACGCAGACGATCAGGAACAGATTGACCACAACATGCGCGAGCCGGTGATGCTTGACCGCCTGCCGGGAAAGAAGCTCAAACTGATCGGCATCGATGCCCAGACGAGGCTTAGGCATTACCGGTTGCCTCCTCTAGTTCCCCCGCCAGCAGCATGTCCGGCGTGAGGCCGCGATCAGCGAGCACGATCCGCTCGCCGCACTCGGGGCACTGCACCGCGCCGTCTTCGATCGTCAAGCCCAGCAAGCTGTAGCCGCAGAAACATCTCGCATGGTTGATGTGTCGAGCGATCGCCCACCGGAGCCACCGGTCGCGTGCGCGTAGCACGAAGACAGGTGGCACCGCTGCAACTGCGATGCCCAGCAAGGAGCCCGCAGCCACAATCGCGCTCTCGTTGATGCCTTTCGTGGCGGCAAAGTCGAGCGCGCGCTCGAACACCAGCATCGTGATGACCGATGCGACGATGACGCTGACAAACAGCGCTGGCACGAACAAGAAAGCAATCACGAGCCCCGATGCCCAGTGCTGGCGTTTGGCCCCATGAACGAAACTCTCGCAGCGCGCATCTTCGAAGCGGTCGAGCTCCGGGAAAGCGCGGTAGATCTTGCTCAGCGGCAGCCGCATGCGCCCAGCTTACCCGCAGCAAGCCGATAGGCGAAACGCTTTCAGTCCTTGGGCCTCGCCAGCATCTCGCCGATAGCGTTCGCCCCGCCCGTCTCGCCGGCGCCCGCGCCCTTGGCGGGGGCTGCAAGCTGGGTGCCGGCTTCCAAGGAGCCGCCCACCGCGAACAGAATCCACGCGATTGCCAACACCGGCGCGATCAGCAACAGCGCCACGAGCAGCTTGCCCGAGACAAGCCGACGACTTGGCATCGCAGCGCGGTGGCTATTGGCCCTTACTGGTTCGGCCTCGGCTGGTTTGACTCCAATTGGCTCGGCCACGGCTGGTCCTTTTCGGCAGAGCCCCGTTAGCTCATCGCCCGGTCGTAGTGCTCGCTGACCTTCGCCCAGTTCACCACGTTGAAGAACGCGGCGATGTAATCAGGCCGGCGGTTCTGGTAGTTCAGGTAGTACGCGTGCTCCCACACATCCAGCCCGAGCACCGGCTTGGCCCCCTTGCACGAGCAGCTCGCGGTGGAGCAATGGCCGGGCATCGCCGGGTTGTCCTGGTTGGCGGTCGAGCCAACGCACAGCTTCTTGTCCGAGTTCACACAGAGCCACGCCCAGCCCGAGCCGAAGCGGGTGGCTCCAGCGTTGGCGAACTTCTCTTTGAAGCCGTCCATCGAGCCAAACGCCTCGTCGATGGCTTTGGCCAAACCAGCCGAGGGCGCGCCGCCCTTGCCCGCGGGAGCAAGCGTCTTCCAGAACATGCTGTGGTTGGCGTGCCCGCCCGCGTTGTTACGCACGGCTGTCTGCTTGTCCTCGGGCAGCTCAGCGAGCCTGGCGCAGACCTCCCACGGGCAGGTGGATGCCTCCAGCTTGGTGCCCTTGAGGGCGTCGTTGGCTTTGGAGACGTACGCCGCGTGGTGCTTGCCGTGGTGGATCTCCATGGTCTTGGCATCGATGTGCGGCTCAAGGGCGTTCAGGGCATAAGGCAGTTCGGGCAGGGTGAAGGGCATGGAAGCCTCCATTTGAGCTACGCCGGGCGCAACGGGTGCGTGTGATGAGCCATGACTGTAGCGCCGAGCCGTATCGACTCGGCAAGTTGCGTAACTATCAAATACCAAACATAACAGAAAGTGTGGTCGCCCTGAAAAATCAAGCCAAACTGAGGTTGTCTTGGACGGAAAACTGGTTAGGCTGGCGATCCCGCCCGGATGTTGGCAACGCCCAACTTGGGCCGGGGATGACCTGCGTCGGGCGGAGCCCGGGGCCCTTCTTCAAGCGGTTGGATCGGCGGATGCCCGGCCCAACCACGAGTGAGCACCGGGTTAAGCCAAGGGTTTCCCAAGGCGAGCCCATGCGTGCGGAAAACGCGGATTTGTTGCTCGGCAAAACGTTTTTTCTGGATCGGTTCATGAATCCGGAACAAACAGTTGTTTGAATCGTATAAACGCAGGCCCACGGAGTTTCCAAGGTCCTGCGTCCAAGCGTCTTGACGCTCGGGCACGGTTCGAGGACGATCCGAGGGTTCCATCTTGTTCGGCGTGCAAAGAAGCACCCGGATGGAACGCTGCACGCGGAAGAGTGTTTGGGCAGCCGAGAGCGAGAACCCTCGCCGGCGAGACAGTGCGAAAATCGGCCCCTGATGACAGCGGCCCGACATGCGACCCGCTCGGGTGGAGGCCGCATGATGCGAAACGAGGATACCCGCGTGAGGACAGCAGTGATGCGACACGCGACTGGAAAACGGAAGCTCAGCCCGCTCGATCAGGTGCGTAGCAGGCACCGGGTCGGCGCACGTTCAACCGAGGCAGCCGTCGGCAGCGGAGAATCCGTGCGCCGGCTCAGCTCCGAGGACGAGCGGCTGCTCAAGTACATGCTCGAGCACGAGCAGGACTTCATCGACAGCCCCGCCTTCTACGAGGCCGACGCCGAGGAAAAAATCTACTCGCTGGGCGATGAGATTCAGCTCCCCGATACGAGCTGGTACCACCCGGTGATGGACGACATCTCCGCCACCTCCAGGACCCGCACCGTCAAAAGCGGTCAGCAGGTCATCCTGACGGGTGCCCAAGAGAAAATCCTTTTCCACAAGTTCAACTACGCCCGCTACCGGATCTGGAAGCTCCAGCAGGAGATCTGGGCCCGCGCCAGCAAGCGTCCCACGCCCGAGCAGGTCACCGAAATTCTCGGCTGGCACCGCAAGGGCGACGAGATCCGCCAGCAGATCGCCAACACCAACCTTGCGTTGGTGCTCGCGATGGCCAAGCGCACCCGCATGAGCGAGGTGGACTTTGCCGACCTCGTCAGCGAGGGCAACATGGCGCTGCTCCGTGCGGTCGATAAGTTTGACGCCGGTCGCGGCTACAAGTTCTCGACCTACGCCTGCCGCGCAATTCTCAAGGCGTTTAGCCGACAGGGGATGAAGCTCAGCAAGTACCGTCAGCGGTTCCCGACCGACTTCGACCCCAAGCTCGAGAAGTCCAACTTCGTCGAGTCCAAGCGGGCGAACCTTGAGAAGGACGCCGCCGAGGAGGTCAAGCGGATCGTCGTCGATAACCGCGCCGAATTGACCAGCGTCGAGCGCACGGTCATCGAGCACCGATTCGGGCTCGAATCGACCGAGTCTGAGAAGCCCATGACGCTCGAACAGGTCGGCCAGATCATCGGTGTGACCAAGGAACGCGTTCGGCAGATCCAGAACAAGGCGATGGAGAAAATTCGCGTCAAACTGGAAGCGAACTTCATGGGCGAGTCCGAAGGTGAAGCCAACGGCAAGCCCGAGGCTGTCACCAGCCGCTGAGCCAAGCCGGCTCCAAACCCAAGCCATCCTTGCTGGCCCCCACCACGGGGGCTGGCTTTGTTTTGGTCGCTTGCCCCCGCCGAGAAGACGCCGGCCATGCAGGTCCGAGAAAGTCACCGCTTGGGGCCAACTGCCCTCTTTGTGCATGGAGCACCGGGCCGATTCCCGCTACGCTGTATTCGGGTCCAAGTCCGGGCATCAAGAGGCGGGCCGCAGACTCTCACTGGCGACGGATCCCGCCCGCGTGTTTGCCCGAATCGACCCTGCCACGAGTCTTCGTCCTCCCGTTCCGATCCGTCCTTTCGATTTGTCCTCTATCTGTATTGAGAGAGCGAGCAGCCATGTCTGTTGCAACCGACACCCCCCACAGCGCCGCAGAACAAACCGGCCACGTCGCTCTGCCGACGACCCAGCCCAAGAACCCCCACGACACCCGCTGGGGCAAGTTCCTTGAGGCCACGATGAAGTTCGAGGCCTCCGACCTCATCATGAAGACCGGGTTCAAGCCCAAGGTCCGGGTAAAGGGCGCGCTCAAGGCGCTCGACACCGAGCCCGTCTCCAACGATGACTTCTGGGCCATCGCCAAGCACATGCTCAACGCCGAGCAGATGGAAGACCTGCACAAGTTCGGCTCGGTCGACCTCGCGTACGACTACGACGACACCTGCCGATTCCGTGTCAACCTGTTCATGGCACGCGGCAAGCTCTCGATCGCGGCTCGCCGAATCACCAGCAACATCCTCCCCTTCGAGGGCCTGCACCTACCGCCCGTGATGAGCGAGATCGCGATGCAGCCCCAGGGCATCGTGCTGCTCTGCGGCGTGACGGGCTCGGGTAAGTCCACGACCATCGCCTCGATGCTCGACTACGTCAACGCCCGCAAGCCGGTGCACATTCTGACCCTCGAAGACCCGATCGAGTACATCTTCCAAGACAAGATCGCCACGATCAACCAGCGCGAAATCGGGCTGGACTGCCTCGACTTCAAGACCGGCCTTCGCGCGCTGGTGCGAGAGAACCCGGACATCGTGCTGGTCGGCGAGATGCGCGACTCCGAGACCTTCGAGGCTGCGCTGATGGCCGCCGAGACAGGCCACCTCGTGTTCGGAACCATCCACGCCTCGAGCACCACGCAGACCTTTAGCCGAATCTACGGGTTGTTCCCCGCCGAGGACGTGCCCCAGGTCCGCAAGATCCTCGGCTACCAGATGCGGTCGTTCGTCTACCAGAAGCTCCTGCCGACGCTCCACCCGGACGTCCACCGCATCCCCGCCCTCGAAATTCTCGTCAACAACACGGTCGTCCAGAAGCACGTGCTCGAAGGCCGAGAGGGCGAGCTCAGGCCCTACCTCAGCGCGATCGAGGCCCGGCAGATCGGCATGGTCGACTTCAACCAATCGCTCGTCGAGCTGGTCGAGAAGGAGTTCATCCACGTTCGGACCGCCACCGAGGCCTCGCCCAACGTCGATGAACTGATGATGAAGCTCAAGAAGCTCGGGTAAGCCCGGCGGGGATACGCTTAGGGGTCTCGGCAGGGTGGTTTCTCGCCCGCCGATTGCGAATCGACGGATGCCCAGCGGACGCCCAAGGGGGCGTGTGGGCTTGGAAAGGACGGGGCGCGTGGCGTCGAACTCGATGGTCCTGACGCTGGCGGACGCGGCGATTCTCGTTTCGCCCTGGAAGCCGCTGCTGTTGTTCGTGCCCTTCCTCCCTTGGGCCTGGCTCATCACAACCATCTATGACAAGCACGCCAAGCGCTTCCACCTCCCGCGAGCCCAGTGGAACCTCGTGCACCTGTCATTGGGCTTGGTGGCGTTTCTCGTGGCCGTGCTCATGCCCATCCAAGCGCCGTGGGCGGTCGCGATTTCCGTGCTCGCGATCGTCGCCATCCTTTTCATCGATGTGGTGATCTACCCCGCGATGGCCAACCGCGATGAACGCGTGCCCGAGGCCCACCGCCTGACGCTCAATTTCGCAGCGTACATGGCAGCCCAGAAAGACAAGAAGGAAGCCAAGCAGGCCGGCAGCTCCCAGCTCCGCATCATGAGCCCCGACAAGCAGGCTCTGCCCGTGCCCGACAAGGAGTCGCCCGAGTTCAACGTGCGGGTCGCGGCCGAGTCGCTGCTCATCGATGCCATGTCCGCCCGCGCGAGCCGAGTCGAGCTCAGGCCCGTCAAGGAAGGGGTCTACGGCACGGTGCTCACGATCGATAACGTGAGGGCGCCCGGTGCCACCATGCCCGCCCAAGAAGCCGTCCCGATCATTGATCTGTGGAAGACCGCCGCCAAGCTCAGCGTCGAGGACCGGCGGCGCAAGCAGGAAGGCATGGCCAGCGTGGTCATGCACGAGCAGAAGACCAATCTCTCGATCAAATCCTCTGGCGCGCAAGGCGGCATGTCGCTTGTCTTGGCCATCAACCCCGGAGTCGCCGTCAGGCGTAAGCCCGAGGATCTGGGCCTGCTGCCCGCCCAACTCGCAACACTCAACGAGCTTATTGCCCGTGACGGCGGCCTCGTCGTCGTCTCCGTGCCCGCGGGTCAGGGCGGCACCACCGCCATGTACACGCTCACCAAGATGCACGATGCCTACACGCAGAACGTGCAGACCATCGAGTACGTCATCGAGGACAAGCTCGAAGGCGCCCGCCAGAACCCGTTCGATGTCACCAAAGAAGGCCAGGAGTTCGCCACGCTTGTGCGCTCGACGCTCCGACGCGACCCGGACATCGTCTCGGTGATGGAAGTACCCGACGAGCAGACCGCCAAAGAGTGCATCAACGGCGACCTCGAACGCACCCGCGTCTACGCGCTGCTCAAGGCCACCGACGCGATCAAGGGCCTCCGCACGTTCATCAAGGCGGTCGGCAACCCGGAAACCGCGACCGCGCACATGCAGGCAACCATCTCCTGCCGAACCATCCGCAAGCTCTGCAACAACTGTCGGCTGGCCTACCAGCCAACGCCCGACATGCTCCGCAAGCTCGGGCTGCCCGCCGACAAGGTCAAGCAGCTCTTTAAGAAGAGCGGCCAGGTCCAGGCCAAAAACAAGAACGAGCCCGAGGTCTGCCCCCAATGCCAGGGCAGCGGCTACCACGGGGTCGACGCGCTCTACGAGATCTTCCTGCTCGACCCCGCCGAACGGGAACTCGCCAAGAACGACGACGTCTCAGGGCTCAAAGCCGCCTTCCGCAAAAAGGGCTACCCGACCATGCAGCAGGTCGCCCTCCGCAAGGCGGTCGACGGCATCACCAGCATCGAAGAAATCCTCCGGGTCACAGGCGACGGCTCGACGGATAAGGCAAAGTCCTCAGACAAGGCCACATCGCAGCCCGCTTAGGGGGCTATCGACCATGAGCCTTGGGAACCAGCCAGCAGGCTCTCGGTAGACCCTTACGACCCCCCCCGGCCCGATCGAGATTGAACGCGGCCAACCACGCCGCGTAGACCGCAGGAGCTCACCATGATCATGTTCGCCGTTGTGATGGTCGTCATCCTCGCCCTCGCTTACGTCTGGGTCACCCGGGGCTTCCTCTCGGCGTTGCTGCACATGATCTGCGTCGTGCTCGCGGGGGCTGTCGCCTTTGGCATGTGGGAGACCTCGGCGTACTTCATCCTCAGCAAGACCTCCAACGGCGCGCTCACCGGGGCCGCATGGGCCATCGCGCTGATCGTGCCCTTCGCCGTCGTCACCGTGCTGCTCAGGCTTGTCACCGATGCGGTTGTCCGCAACAACGCCCAGGCACCGGGCGCGCTCGATTACGTCGGCGCGGGCGTCTGCGGCCTCATCACCGGCACCATCACCGCGGGCATTCTGGTCACCGGCATCGGGACCACCCGCGTCGGCAGCGACTTTCTTGGCTACCAGCCCCTGAACTACGACGGCGGCAGCATCGCACGCACCGGCGGGCTGCTGATCCCCGTCGACCGCATGGTCGGCGCGTTCTACGGCCACACCTCTGAAGCAGCTTTCAGCACCGGCGAGCCGCTCGCTAAGTACTACCCGGACCCCTCCCACATGGGCGCGTCGCTCCGCATGACCGACGGCGAGGGCAAGGCACGCAACACCGCAACGCCCGGCGATTTCTCCATCGCTGGCAGCTACGTCATCGGTGCCGGCGCGGGCCTTCCCGGCAACGACCTGCTCAAGGACCAATGGAACCCGGCGGTCCACAACGCCAAGACCATCGAGGGCGATTCCTACTCAGGCAGCCAGAAGCTCCTCGGCGTTTGGATCGATCCCAAGCCCTCCATGAAGGAACGCGGCGGGGACATCATCTTCGGCGAAGGCCAGGTCTTCCTGGTCGCCGAGCGCGCCAACGGCGAGCGCATCATCCGTCACCCTGTCGCCGTCGTCTCGCCCGCCGAGCCGGCCAGCGAGGGCAAGTACGGCCGGTGGCGCTTCGATGCCAAGGTCTTTGTCGCGCTGCCCGGCGCTGCCGTCAGCCCAATGGCCTTCGAGTTCATCACCCCGCCCGATGCCACGCCCGTGGCGATTTTCGTCAAGGGTGTCCGCGAGAACCTCGACACAATCGAACCACGCGAGTTCGCAACGACCGCCTCGCGCGACGCCGCCATCGCGGGCGGCTCCATTCTGCCAAGCGGCATCGCTTCCACGCCCCTCGACGCAAGCCAGGCCCAAACCCTCGGCAACGGCAGGGGCCAACTCGACAGCAGTGACCTGCGCGAAGACGGCGTGGTCGTTGGCTCTGGCCTGCCCCTTCGTATTCAGCTTCAAAAGGGTGGTGAAGGCGGGCTCGTCCTGGACGAGGACAACAAGATCATCGGCGGCGAGAACAAGTTCGGCAAGATCGACACACAGGGTCTGTCTAAAGAACTTCGCGTCAACCAGTTCGGGCTCCGCAAGGGCACCGTGATGGTCCAGATCGAGGTCTCGCAGACCAAGCCCGGCAGCCTGCTCGGCGGGGCGATGGCCGCAGCCGAGCGCGTCCTGCCGCCCGTGGTCGTCGACGATCGCGGCACGCAGTACCAGGCCATCGGGTGGGTCTATCGGGACCGCGACATGACCTACTTCCGCTACACGCCCGACCAGCCGATCCGCGGCCTCAGCGAGCTTCAGGACAAGGGCGTTGCCATCTCTCGCAGCAGGCCCGACCAAGAACTCGTGCTGCTCTTCGAGGTCACCGAGAACGTCAACCTGACGTCCTTCGGCATGGGCGGCAAAGAGATCCTCAGCTTCTCGCCCGCCCTCGAGGTTGGCCGCGCCCGCAGGCGCTGAAGAAGCCCGGCGGGCCGCGAGAGCCCGTCCGTCAGGGGCTCGTCTCGATCGCGTAGCCCGAGGCCTTCCACGCCTCGATGCCGCCTGTGAACAGGTACACCTTACCGAGCTTCTTCTCGGCAATAAGGCTCTTGGCCACAGCCTTTGAGGCGCTGTCGCCCGGGTCTCGTCCGTACACCACCAGCGTGTCGTACCGCCTGAGCGATTCCAGCGTCCGGCTGTCGGCCAGATCGCCCAGCCGCAGGTTCCGCGCCCCGGGAATGTGCCCCTGAGCGAAGGTCGTGGACGACCGGGTGTCGAGCATCAATACGCCGCGATCGTCCTTGAGCGCGGACCGGCCCAGATCATGGGCTCGAGCGATGGAAACCTCGGAGATATCCCCGTCGGTGACGTTGGTGCTGCATCCCGCGATGATCAGCAGCGAACCCGCCGCCAACGCGAGGCCCGGCCGAAGGAATGGCCCGGGCCAGGCCGAGGGAAATCTGAGCGCAGCAAGGCAACGATTGGCGTGGAGTCTCTGGATCATGCCAGCAGAATAGTGGGTTTGTGGCGGGAGTACGAACCAAGCCCGATCCAGACCCGCCCCGCCGCAGTAGGACCATGCAGATGACCATCATCCCCGCCATCCCGCTGCTGCTCGCTCTTGCTACCGGGGCTGGCT